>CAKKOY010000153.1 GCA_919592095.1 Ralstonia syzygii subsp. syzygii
AACCCTTCCAGCTCTCTCTCCCAGCCACTCACCGTTCCTTGCATCGGACCATGATCGTCTCATCTCACATGGACAACATCTTAGGCGATAGGTACGGCTGTAGTACTAGGCGATGGTCTGCAGGGTGACGGTCTTGCCGGTGCCGGTGGCGCCGGTGATCAGGCCATGCCGGTTGGCGAGCTGGGGCAGCAGCACCAGTTCCGTCTTGGCGTTCTTGGCAATCAGGATGGGATCGGTCATGGCGATACAGGGGAAATCGATGGGTGCGCGCCCCGGCGGCCCGACCGGACGGACGGGTCGGCGGCGGGGGGCCGGCGTGCTAAAATCCGCGACCGATTATAGAGCGTCACCCTGGCGTCAAACCGCCGAACCGCTGTCTGCGCGCGCTCGATTCCACTGCATTTCCGCTCGGAGAGTTTCATGGCCGGTCATTCCAAATGGGCCAATATCAAGCATAAGAAAGCCGCTGCCGACGCCAAGCGCGGCAAGATTTGGACGCGCCTGATCAAGGAAATCACCGTCGCGGCCCGCCTGGGCGGCGGCGACGTCGACGCCAACCCACGCCTGCGCCTGGCCATCGACAAGGCCACCGATGCCAACATGCCCAAGGACAACATCCAGCGCGCCATCCAGCGCGGCGTGGGTGGCCTGGAAGGTGCGCACTACGAAGAAATCCGCTACGAGGGCTACGGCATCAGCGGCGCGGCCGTGATCGTCGACTGCATGACGGACAACCGCACGCGCACCGTGGCAGAAGTGCGCCACGCGTTCGACAAGCACGGCGGCAACATGGGCACGCAGGGTTCGGTGGCCTTCCTGTTCGACCATGTCGGCCAGTTCATCTTTGCGCCGGGCACGCCGGAAGACAAGCTGATGGACGCTGCGCTGGAGGCCGGTGCCGACGACGTCGTCACCAACGACGACGGCTCGATCGAAGTCCTCTGCCCGCCCAACGACTTCGCCAAGGTCAAGGCCGCGCTGGAAGCCGCTGGCTTCAAGGCCGAGCTGGCCGAGGTCATCATGAAGCCGCAGACCGAAGTCGAGTTCACCGGCGACGACGCGGCCAAGATGCAGAAGCTGCTCGACGCCCTGGAGAACCTGGATGACGTGCAAGAGGTGTACACCAACGCCGTCATCGGGGAGTAACACCCGAGACGCGCACACAACGGCGATCGGACCCACGATCGCCGTTTGTTTTTCAGAATTCGAGTCTCTCAGCAGGTAAAGCTATGAAAGTGATGGTTGTCGGTTCGGGCGGACGCGAACACGCCCTGGCATGGAAGCTGGCGCGCTCGCCCAAGGTGCAGGTGGTGTACGTGGCGCCGGGCAACGGCGGCACGGCGCTGGACAAGCGCCTGCAGAACGTGCCGATCACCGATCCGGAAGTGCTGGCCGCGTTCGCCGAGCGCGAAGGCGTGCACTTCACCGTGGTCGGGCCGGAAGCGCCGCTGGCCGCGGGCCTGGTCGACCTGTTCCGCGCCAAGGGCCTGCGCATCTTCGGGCCGACCCGGGCGGCCGCGCAGCTCGAGTCGTCCAAGGATTTCGCCAAGGCCTTCATGCAGCGCCATGGCATCCCGACCGCCAAGTACCAGACCTTCAGCAACGCGGCCGAGGCACACGCCTACGTGGACCGCGAAGGCGCCCCCATCGTCATCAAGGCCGACGGCCTGGCCGCCGGCAAGGGCGTGGTGGTGGCGATGTCGCTGCAAGAAGCGCACGGCGCCATCGACATGATGCTGGCCGACAACCGCCTGGGCGACGCCGGCGCGCGCGTGGTGATCGAAGCGCTCCTGGCCGGCGAGGAAGCCAGCTTCATCGTCGTCTGCGACGGCAAGGACGTGGTGGCCATGGCCACCAGCCAGGACCACAAGCGCCTGCTGGACGGCGACGCCGGCCCCAACACGGGCGGCATGGGCGCCTACTCGCCCGCGCCGGTGGTCACGCCCACGCTGCATGCCCGCGTGCTGCGCGAGATCATCCTGCCGACCATCCGCGGCATGGAGAAGGACGGCATCCCCTACACCGGCTTCCTGTACGCCGGCCTGATGATCGACGCCGACGGCAACCCCAAGACGCTCGAGTTCAACTGCCGCATGGGCGACCCGGAAACGCAGCCCATCATGTCGCGCATGAAGACCGACCTGTTCGACGTGCTCGACCGCGCCATCGACGGCAAGCTCGACGGCATGGAGCTCGAATGGGACCGCCGCACCGCGCTGGGCGTGGTGATGGCTGCCCATGGCTACCCGGATGTGCCGCGCAAGGGCGACACGATCACCGGCATCCCGCGCGAGACGGAAGACAGCGTCACCTTCCACGCCGGCACCACGCTCAAGGACGGCGTGCTGAGCACCAGCGGCGGCCGCGTGCTGTGCGTGGTCGGCCTGGCCGACACCGTCAAGGCCGCGCAGCGTGCCGCCTACGGCGCGGTGGAACAGATCCAGTTCGACGGCGCGCAATACCGCAAGGACATCGGCCACCGCGCCATCCGCCGCTGACGCAGTGCAACGTGCCGCGCCAATGCCACATCGTGGGGCGGCGCGGTTGCCGTCACCCACGGTGATCCCCGGTTTGCCCTGGCGGCGCGCCCGCTACAATGGTGACAACCGTATGACTCGGCCGCCGCAGCGGCCCCTACCGACCTGATGGATACCCAAGCCGTCCGTGCCTACCTGCTGGACCTGCAGGACCGCATCACCACCGCCGTCGGCGCGCTCGACGGCGGCACGTTCGTCACCGACGCGTGGAACAAGCCGCCCACCGAACGCCTGCGCGGCAGCGGCCGCACCCGCATCCTGGAGGACGGCGCGGTGCTGGAGCGCGCCGGCGTGGGCTTCTCGCACGTGATGGGCGACACCATGCCGCCGTCGGCCACGGCCAACCGGCCCGAGCTGGCCGGGCGCGGCTTCGAGGCGATGGGGGTGTCGCTGGTGTTCCACCCGCGCAACCCGTATGCGCCGACCGTGCACATGAACGTGCGCTGCTTCGTCGCGCAGCGGCCCGACGCCGAGCCGGTCTGGTGGTTCGGCGGCGGCATGGACCTGACCCCCTACTACGGCTTCACGGAAGACGCCGCGCACTTCCACCACACCTGCAAGCACGCGCTGGAACCCTTCGGCGAAGAGCTCTACCCGCGCTTCAAGCAGTGGTGCGACGATTACTTCTACCTGAAGCACCGCAAGGAAGCGCGCGGCGTCGGCGGCATCTTCTTCGACGACTTCGCCGAGCTCGGCTTCGAGCGCAGCTTCGAGATGATGCGCGCGGTCGGCGACGCGCTGCTGCCGGCCTGGCTGCCGATCGCCGAGCAGCGCCACGCCACGCCGTACGGCGAACGCGAACGCGCCTTCCAGGCCTATCGCCGCGGCCGCTATGTCGAATTCAACCTGGTGTTCGACCGCGGCACGCTGTTCGGCCTGCAGAGCGGCGGGCGGACCGAATCGATCCTGATGTCGATGCCGCCCGTGGCCAACTGGCGCTACGACTGGAAGCCGGAGCCGGGTTCGCCGGAAGCGGCGCTCTACACCGATTTCCTGCCGGCGCGCGACTGGGTATGATGCCTCCCGATCTTGGCCGCCCCTATCGCCTGGGCCTGCTGGGCGGCACCTTCGACCCGCCGCACGTCGGCCATATCGCCCTGGCCGAGCTGTGCATCGCCCGGCTCGACCTGGACGAACTGGTATGGATCCCGACCGGCGTGTCGTGGCAGAAGGCAGCCGACATCACGCCCGCCCCGCTGCGGCTGGCGATGACCGAGCTGGCGGCCCGGGCGGTGCGCCCCGGCCGCGCCCGCGTGCACGTCAGCACCATGGAAGTCGAGCGCAGCGGCCCCAGCTATACCATCGACACCGTGCGCGAACTGCGTGACGCCTACGGCCCCGACACCTCCATGGCCTGGCTTATGGGCGCCGACCAGCTGGTCGGCCTGGACACCTGGCACGGCTGGCAGGACCTGTTCGAATACGTGCACCTGTGCGTGGCGACGCGCCCCGGTTTCGACCTGCATGCGCTGCATGCGCCGGTGCAGCACGAGCTCGACACGCGCCGCGCCGGCACAGCATTGATACAATGCGCACCCGCCGGCCGCATGTGGATCGACCAGACCCTGGCCGTCGACCTGTCGTCCACCCGCCTGCGCCAGCGGCTTGCCGCCGGCGAGCGCTGCGACGCCGACCTGCCGGCCGGCGTGGCCAACCTGATCCAGTCGCATTGGCTGTACCGCCGTGCCGATGGCACGGTCAGTGCTTGATCCGTTTTTTAACCGCCTTTTTTCCCCGCCCTCAACGCTCTTCTCAATCAGCATGGATATTCGCAAACTACAACGCGTGATCGTCGACGCGCTCGAAGACGTCAAGGCGCAGGACATCAAGGTCTTCAACACCACCCACCTGACCGAGCTGTTCGACCGCACCGTCATCGCCAGCGGTACCTCCAACCGCCAGACCAAGGCCCTGGCCGCATCGGTGCGTGACGCCGTCAAGGACGCCGGCGGCCACGTGATCGCCGTGGAAGGCGAAGACGTGGGCGAGTGGGTGCTGGTCGACTGCGGCGATGCCGTAGTCCACATCATGCAGCCGCAGCTGCGCCAGTACTACAACCTGGAAGAAATCTGGGGCGACAAGCCGGTGCGCATCCAGCTCAGCGGCGCGCGCGGCCTGCCCAAGGCCAGCGAAGGCTACGACGACGAGGATGAGGCCGACAAGGAGGCCACGCCGGCCAAGCGCCGCACCACCAAGCCGAAGCTGGCCGGTGAGCGCCCGACCAAGGCTGCCGCGCCCGCCAAGACCGTTGCCAAGAAGACCACCAGCCGCCCGGCCACCAAGCGCACCGCCGGCACGGCCGGCAAGACCACCGCGAAGACGGCCACCAAACGCGCCCCGGCCAAGCGCGCGTCCTGACCCCCGCGCCGGCATTCGCGCCATGCAGCTGCTGATCGTCGCGGTCGGGCACAAGATGCCGCGCTGGATCGAGGACGGCTTCGCCGAATACGCCAAGCGCATGCCGCCCGAACTGCACATCGAGCTGCGCGAGATCAAGCCGGAGCAGCGCTCCGGCAGTCGCACCGCCGCCACCGTCATGCAACGCGAAGCCGCGCGCATCGAAGCCGCGCTGCCCAAGGGCTGCCGCATCGTCGCGCTGGACGAGCGCGGCAAGGACCTGACCACGGCCGCACTGGCCGACGCCCTCACCGGCTGGCAGCGCGAGGGCGGCGACGTCGCCCTCATCATCGGCGGTGCGGACGGGCTGGACCCGGCGCTCAAAGCGCGCGCCCACATGCTGATGCGCCTGTCGAGCCTGACACTGCCGCACGGCATGGTGCGCGTGCTGCTGGCCGAGCAGCTCTACCGCGCGTGGAGCATCACGCAGAACCACCCCTACCACCGCGTGTGACGATGGAACCGACGGCCGTGCCGCACCTGTACCTCGCCTCGCAAAGCCCGCGCCGGCAGGAGCTGCTGCGCCAGATCGGCGTACGCTTCGAACTGCTGCTGGCCGACGGCGACGAAGACGCCGAAGCGCTGGAAGCCGTCCTGCCCGCCGAGACGCCCGACGACTACGTCCAGCGCGTCTGCGCACTCAAGGCCCAGGCCGCCACCCGCCGCCGTGCCGCGCGCGGCCTGACCGCCCTGGCGATCCTCACGTCCGACACCACGGTCTGCCTCGGCGGCGAGATCCTCGGCAAACCCGCCGATGCCGCCGACGCGCACCGCATGCTACGCGGCATGTCCGGCCGCGAGCACCGCGTGCTGACCGCCGTCACCGTCGTCACCGCAGACGGCACGCCGATGCACGCGCTGTCCGTCTCGCAGGTGCGCTTCGCCGTGCTGACCGATGCCGACATCGCCCGCTACATCGCCAGCGGCGAGCCCTTCGGCAAGGCCGGCGCCTACGGCATCCAGGGCCGCGCGGCCGCCTTCGTCGCCCATATCTCGGGAAGCTATTCGGGTATCATGGGCCTGCCCCTGTTCGAGACAGCCGCGCTGCTCGCCCAGGCGGCGATCACGCTTTAGCCCGCACCCCGACCGGCCGCACGCTTGCACGCCGGACCGCGTGCGAGGGCCGGTTTCAAGACACGCTTCAGGCGAGCATGGCCAGCCCTGGAGGCGGGTGCTGAAACCCGCTCTCTTGGTATCCCCCTCCATGTCCGAAGACATCCTCGTCAATATCACGCCGCAAGAAACGCGCGTGGCCATCGTCCAGCAGGCCGCCGTCCAGGAACTCCACATCGAACGCACGCTGACGCGCGGGCTGGTCGGCAACATCTATCTCGGCAAGGTCGTGCGCGTGCTGCCGGGCATGCAGTCGGCCTTCATCGACATCGGGCTGGAGCGCGCGGCCTTCCTGCACGTGGCCGACATCTGGCACCCGCGCGACGCCAAGGATGCCCCCCCCACACCGCACGTCGCCATCGAGAAGACACTGTTCGAAGGCCAGGCGCTGACGGTGCAGGTCATCAAGGACCCGATCGGCACCAAGGGCGCGCGACTCTCCACGCAGATCAGCATCGCAGGCCGCACGCTGGTCTACCTGCCGCAGGACCCGCACATCGGCATCTCGCAGAAGATCGGCAACGAGACCGACCGCGAGGCGCTGCGCCAGCGCGTGACCAGCATGGTGCCGACCGACGAGCGCGGCGGCTTCATCGTGCGCACCATCGCCGAGGAAGCGACCGACGAAGAACTGGCCAACGACGTCGCCTACCTGCGCAAGATCTGGGCGACCATCCGCCACAACGCCACCACCCTGCCCGCGCCGTCGATCCTGTACCAGGACCTGAACCTCGCCCAGCGCGTGCTGCGCGATTTCGTGACCGACGACACCCGCAGCATCCAGATCGATTCGCGCGAGAACTACCAGAAGCTGGTCGAGTTCGCGCAGGAATACACGCCCGCCGTGGTGGAGCGCCTGACCCACTACACGGGCGAGCGGCCGATCTTCGATCTGTACAACATCGAGGCGGAGATCGAGCGCGCACTGTCGCGCCGGGTCGACCTGAAGTCCGGCGGCTACCTGATGATCGACCAGACCGAGGCGATGACGACCATCGACGTCAACACCGGCGGCTACGTGGGCGCGCGCAACTTCGACGACACGATCTTCAAGACCAACCTGGAGGCGGCGCACACCATCGCGCGGCAGCTGCGGCTGCGCAACCTGGGCGGCATCATCATCATCGACTTCATCGACATGGAGTCCGCCGAACACCGCGACGCCGTGTTGGCCGAGCTGCGCCGCGCGCTAGCGCGCGACCGCACGCGCATCACGGTCAACAGCTTCTCGCAGCTGGGCCTGGTGGAGATGACCCGCAAGCGCACGCGCGAATCGCTCGCGCACGTGCTGTGCGAACAGTGTCCGGTGTGCCAGGGCAAGGGCCAGGTGAAGACGCCGCGCACGGTATGCTACGACATCCTGCGCGAGATCATGCGCGAGTCGCGGCAGTTCAACCCGCGCGAGTTTCGCATCCTCGCCTCGCAGTCGGTGATCGACCTGTTCCTCGAAGAGGAAAGCCAGCACCTGGCGATGCTGGGCGACTTCATCGGCAAGCCGATCTCGCTGCAGGTGGAATCGGCGGCGGCGAGCCAGGAGCAGTACGACATCATTCTGATGTGATTCACGAGCCTCTTGACTGGGCAAGGTGGGGAATGGCCTCCACCCTGCATGGCATCGCCTAGTACCTCAGCACAGAGGTTATGACAGTTTGGGTAGGTTGTAGGACAGGCAAGCAGTTGTGGTCAACGAGCAGCTCAATGCTGCGAGCGATGCCTGCTTGCCGGCGGA
>CAKKOY010000154.1 GCA_919592095.1 Ralstonia syzygii subsp. syzygii
AGACGACAATCTACGCAGCCAGCCGGATTGTTTACCGCGCCATCTGCCCAGACCGTTGCGCGTAAACGTCATCATGCCGCGCGCGGGCGACCGGATTTATGCAACAACGCCTATACGTATGGAAGGCGTGGAATTATCGATGACGTGTCGGTTCGTGCACAACCATTGCCGGGAGCGCCGCAGTCGTACTGGCGTTTATGCCTGCCGGCTCTGCTCCAACAAGCGCTGATACGCTTGCAAATGCGCATACGCCACGCGCAGCAGCCACACGTCCACGCCCGCCGCGCGCCCGCGCCGCAGCATGTCGCCGACGATGTGGTCGGCTTCCACGCGGCCGCCGCTCTGCAGGTCGCGCAGCATCGAGGCCGTCATCGGCGAGCCGGCCTTGGTCAGGAACTCCAGCCCGCGAGCGTGCGCCTGCGGGCGGACGGGGTAGCCGGCCGCCGCCGAGACCGCCGCGCACATCGCGTACATCGCCTCGTTGAGCGCACGGCCTTCGTCGGTCGCGACGATCTCGCCGATGCTGGCGCGCATCAGGCACGTCATCGACGCCAGCGAGGTGATGAAGACGAACTTCTCCCACATGTCCTGCATGACGTTGTCGGCCAGCACCGAGTCGAACTGCGCGGTGGCGAAGACGTCGCGGATGGCCTGGGTGCGGCCTCGCGGCGCGGCGGAGTCGCGCTCGCCGAAGGTGATCGAATGCAGCGGGTTCAGGTGCAGCACGGCGCCGTCCGGCGCACTGGCCGCGCTGATGTGGCACAGGCCGCCCAGCACGCGCGAGGCGCCGAAGGCCGCGTCCAGCCGGTCCAGGTGCGACAGGCCGTTCAGGACCGGCAGCACCGCCGTGCGCTCGCCCACCACGGGGCGGATGGCGGCGATGGCGTCGTCCAGGTCGTAGGCCTTGCAGCTCAGCAGCACAAGGTCGGCGTGGCCCCACGCGGCGGCCTCGTCGGCGGTGATGACCTGGATGGGGACGCGCACGTCGCCCAGCGGGCTGCGGATCTCCAGCCCGTGCTCGCGCAGCCGCGCCGCGCGCGCCGAGCGCACCAGGAAGGTCACGTCCGCGCCTGCCTGCGTGAGGCGCCCGCCGAAGTAGCCGCCGGTGCCGCCGGCACCCAGTACCAGAATTCGCATTGCCGTCTCCAAGGAGGGGAAGCCGACGATTCTAGGAGAGAATGCTCAGGCGTGCCGGCAACCGCCCACGTCGCC
Organism: Ralstonia syzygii subsp. syzygii; assembly: GCA_919592095.1. GTDB lineage: Bacteria > Pseudomonadota > Gammaproteobacteria > Burkholderiales > Burkholderiaceae > Ralstonia > Ralstonia syzygii. The sequence goes on from CAKKOY010000154.1 coordinate 1,213, forward strand.
GCCCTGGCACGCTAAAATACTGATTTTCCTCACGATTTCACGCCGCCCGGCCATTCTTCGGCGCCGACGGCGTGCTTGCGCCATGACGTTCTCCAACAATTTCCACCGCCTCGAAACGCGCCTGCAGTCGCAGGTCGGCCGCGCCATCGGCGACTTCAAGATGATCGAGGGCGGCGACACCGTGCTGGTATGCCTGTCCGGCGGCAAGGATTCGTACACCATGCTGTCGGTGCTGATGGCCTTGCAGAAGCGCGCGCCGGTCGACTTCAAGCTGATCGCAATGAACCTCGATCAGAAGCAGCCGGGCTTTCCGGAAGACGTGCTGCCCACCTACCTGAAGAAGCTGGGCGTGGAATACGTGATCGTCGAGGCGGATACGTACTCGATCGTCAAGGAGAAGGTGCCCGAGGGCAAGACCACGTGCTCGCTGTGCTCGCGCCTGCGCCGCGGCGTGATCTACCGCACCGCCAAGGAGCTGGGCGCCAGCAAGATCGCGCTGGGCCATCACCGCGACGACATCGTCAACACGTTCTTCCTGAACATGTTCTTCGGCGGCAAGATGAAGTCGATGCCGCCCAAGCTCGCCACCGACAACGGCGATCACATCGTGATCCGCCCGCTAGCCTACTGCGCCGAGAAGGACATCGCCGCCTACGCCCGCGCAATGGAATTCCCCATCATCCCGTGCAACCTGTGCGGCTCGCAGGAGAACCTGCAGCGCAAGAAGGTCGAGGAGATGCTGCTGGAGTGGGAGCGCCAGACGCCGGGCCGCATCGACAACATCTTCTCGGCGCTGCAGAACGTGGTGCCGTCGCACCTGGCCGATACCGACCTGTTCGACTTCAGCGGCCTGACCACCGGCCTGGCCAAGATCGGCGAGGAGGCGCTGTTCGGCCAGACCGCGTACGACCAGGCGCCGCTGGTGTTCGCCGGCTCGCACTACGACCGCATCGAGTTCGTGCGCTTTGAACGCAGTCCGGTGGACAAGGCTGCGGGGGGCGCCGAACAGGCCGCGGTCTGACGCGGCACGCTGTTTGGTTTTGGAAGACCAGCGGTCCGCCGCCGGTCAACGGTTGAGCGGCCGCATGCCGGCCGTGGCCTCGTCGGGGCGGCCGCCATCCGCGGCGGTCTCGGTGCCGGACCGCATCAGGTCATGGGCGTCGTCGATCCAGCCCTGCAGGCGGTCGCGGGCGTGCAGCTTCTGCTGCGGCGTGGTGAGGTTGGCGATGGTCACGGAAACGTCGACGCTGGCATCGAAATAGGCGTCGCGTCGGGTGCCGCGCTCGCCGGGCGGATGCTCCCATTGGTCGGCGTAGGCGGTCAGCCACTGCAGGACGGTCGGCTTGTCGGGATGTTCGGCGCGCACGCGCTCCAGCAGCGCGAGCCATGCCTGCTGGCGCTGGATGCGCTCGTCGTAGCGGGCCGGCGCGGCCGCGACCAGCGGCGCGATGGCGGGGCGGATGGCGTCCTCCTGCGCGCGCGGGAAGCTGCCGTAGACGAGGCGGGCGTTGTCCATGACGCGCTTGAAGCGCTCGCGCGAGCGGTCGTCGCCGTCGTGCTGCAGATACCGCTGGCGATAGGTTTCGTTGACCGCGTCGAACCGCTGCCGCACGTGCGCGATCTGCTCGGGCGTGACCGTGAGCAGCAGGTCGGCGATATCGGGCTTGGCGCGCTCGAAGGCGGCGCGGCCCAGTTCGGCATAGGCGCTCTGGTAGTAGCGGATCTGCCCGGCGGTGATCGGTTGCTGCAGTTCGCCCTTGGCGCGCTCGAGCAGCTCGGCGATGCGCGGCAACTGCTCGCGGCGGTGCCACGCAAAGAAGCGCGCGATAGCGCCCCGTGCCGCATCGGCCTGCGCATCCTGGATGTCGAAGTAGCGGTCGACCCACCAATAGACCAGGCGGTCGCCCTGCTGGTAGCCGAGCTTCACGGTGCTGCAGGCCGCCAGGCCCACCAGTGCGGCGAGCACCAGCCAACGGGCCAGCCTGGCGGTCCAGGGCCTCCGTGCAACCGGTCCGCCGGTTGGCCGGTTCTGTAGTAGGGTGGGCCGCATGCTAGAATTTTTTACCTGTGTCTTATACGCCGCAAAAGGGCCTCGCAGAAGGCTTCCGAGGCGGTCCGGCCAACCCGGGGGAGGGTGGCGGACGACCGTTCCAGGACGGTTTGCCCGGTCCGTGGACGCAAGCCGCAGGCTATCGCTTCGAGTCACTCTAGGAATCTCCTTGTGAACATCGTCATCCTTGCCGCTGGGCTGGGCAAACGCATGCGCTCCGCCCTCCCGAAAGTCCTGCATCCCCTGGCCGGCAGACCGCTGCTGGCACACGTCATCGAAACGGCCCGCTCATTGTCGCCGACACGGCTGGTGGTCGTGGTCGGCCATGGCGGCGATCGCGTGCGTGACATGGTCGGCGCGCCTGATGTCACTTTTGCGACGCAGGACCAGCAACTGGGCACCGGCCACGCCGTCATGCAGGCGCTCGACCAGCTCGACGACACCGTGCCGACCCTGGTGCTGTACGGCGACGTGCCGCTCACCCGCGCCGAGACCCTGAACGCACTGGTCGGCGCCGCCGGCCGGGACCACCTGGGCGTGCTGACCGTCCACCTCGACGACCCGACCGGCTACGGCCGCATCGTGCGCGACGCCGCCGGCCGCATCACGCGCATCGTCGAGCAGAAGGACGCCAACGAGACACAGTTGGCCATCCACGAAGTCAACACCGGCATCCTGGTCTGCCCGACGGCCAGGCTCAAGACCTGGCTTGCCACGCTACGCAACGACAATGCCCAGGGCGAGTATTACCTGACCGACGTGATCGAGCGCGCGGCCAACGAAGGGCTGCCGATCACGTCCGCGCATCCGCTGGCCGAGTGGGAGACGCTGGGCGTCAACAGCAAGGTGCAACTGGCGGAGCTCGAACGCATCCACCAGCGCAACCTCGCGCAGCAACTGCTGGAAGACGGCGTGACGCTGATCGACCCGGCGCGCATCGACATCCGCGGCAAGCTGACGTGCGGGCGCGATGTCGTCATCGACATCAACTGCATCTTCGAGGGCAACGTGACGCTGGGCGACGGCGTGCGCATCGGTGCCCATGCCGTGATCCGCGAAGCCGGCATCCACGCCGGCGCCGAGATCCTGCCGTTCTGCCACATCGAGCAGGCCACGGTGGGCGGGCAGTCGCGCATCGGTCCGTATGCGCGGCTGCGCCCGGGCACCGAGCTGGCCGAGGATGTGCACATCGGCAACTTCGTCGAGGTCAAGAACAGCCAGATCGCCGCGCACAGCAAGGCCAACCACCTCGCCTATGTGGGCGATGCCACGGTGGGCTCGCGCGTGAACATCGGCGCCGGCACCATCACCTGCAATTACGATGGCGCGAACAAGTTCCGCACCATCATCGAGGACGACGCCTTCATCGGCTCGGACACGCAACTGGTGGCACCTGTACGGGTGGGACGTGGCGCCACATTGGGGGCTGGCACCACGCTGACCAAAGATGCGCCGGAAGGCCAACTGACGGTCTCGCGTGCGCGGCAGACCACCATCAACGGCTGGCAGCGGCCGGTCAAGCAGAAGAAGGACGCCTGAGCTGCGGTTTTCCTGCGCCGAACAGCGGATGCCGCTTCGGCGCGTGTGCATCGATACTGAATGAATACCGAGCGCAGTGCGCTGCGCTCCAACCGGAGAAATCAACATGTGCGGTATCGTTGGCGCGGTTTCCACGCGCAATATCGTTCCCGTCCTGATCGAAGGCCTGCGCCGCCTGGAGTACCGCGGCTACGACTCGTGCGGCGTGGCCGTGCAGCGCGACGGCCAACTGGAGCGCGCCCGCACCGTCTCGCGCGTGGCCGACCTGGACGCGCAGGCGCAGTCCAGCCACCTGGACGGCGCCATCGGCATCGCCCACACCCGCTGGGCCACGCACGGCCGGCCGGACACCGTCAACGCCCACCCGCACTTCTCGGGCGAGACCATCGCCCTGGTGCACAACGGCATCATCGAGAACTACGAGGCGCTGCGCGAAGAGCTGAAGGCGGTCGGCTACGGTTTCGAATCGCAGACCGATACCGAAGTGGTCGCCCACCTGATCCACCAGGCCTACACCTACCCGAGCAGTGCCACGCGCGGCCACCTGTTCGCCACGGTGCGCGCGGTGGTCAAGCGCCTGCATGGTGCCTACGCCATCGCCGTGTTCGCGCGCGACAACCCCGACGTGGTGGTGGGCGCGCGCGCCGGTTCGCCGCTGGTGGTGGCACTGGGCGACAACGAATCGTTCCTGGCCTCCGACGCGCTGGCCGTGGCCGGCACGGCCAACCGCATCGTCTACCTAGAAGAGGGCGATGTGGTCGAGCTCACCCTCGAAGGCTTCACCGTGTCCGACCTGCATGACCACGTGGTCGAGCGCGAGGTCAAGGTGGTCGAGGCGCACGCGGCCGCCGTGGAGCTGGGGCCGTATCGCCACTTCATGCAGAAGGAAATCTTCGAGCAGCCGCGCGCGCTCGGCGACACGCTGGAAGGCGTGCAGGGCTTCGCGCCCGACCTGTTCGGGCCGCGCGCCGCCGAGGTGCTGCCCAAGGTCGACAGCGTGCTGATCCTGGCCTGCGGCACCAGCTACTACTCGGGCTGCACCGCCAAGTACTGGCTCGAATCGATCGCCAAGATCCCCACCCAGGTGGAGGTGGCCAGCGAGTACCGCTATCGCGACACGGTGCCCAACCCCAACGCGCTCGTCGTCGTGATCTCGCAATCGGGCGAAACCGCCGACACGCTGGCCGCGCTGCGCCACGCGCGCGAACTGGGCCACACGCACACGCTGGCCATCTGCAACGTGGCGACCAGCGCTATGGTGCGCGAGACCGAGCTCAAGTTCCTCACGCGCGCCGGCACCGAAATCGGCGTGGCGTCCACCAAGGCCTTCACCACGCAGCTCGCCGCGCTGTACATGCTGGCGCTGACGTTCGCCAAGCAGCGCGGCCACCTGGCCGCCGAAGCGGAAGACATCGCGCTGCGCCAGCTGCGCCACCTGCCGTCCGCGCTCAACGCGGTGCTGGCGCTGGAGCCGCAGATCATCGCGTGGTCGGAAGAGTTCGCTCGCCGCGAGAACGCGCTGTTCCTCGGCCGCGGTCTGCACTTCCCGATCGCCATGGAGGGCGCGCTCAAGCTCAAGGAGATCTCCTACATCCACGCCGAGGCCTATCCGGCCGGCGAACTCAAGCATGGCCCGCTCGCGCTGGTGACCGAGCAGATGCCGGTGGTGACGGTCGCGCCCAACGACGCGCTGCTCGAGAAGCTCAAGTCCAACATCCAGGAAGTGCGCGCGCGCGGCGGCAAGCTGTATGTGTTCGCCGATGCCGACACGCACATCCAGTCTAGCGACGGCATCCAGGTGATCCGCATGCCCGAGCACTATGGGCAGCTGTCGCCGATCCTGCACGTGGTGCCGCTGCAGCTGCTGGCCTATCACACCGCCGTGGCGCGCGGGACGGATGTGGACAAGCCGCGGAACTTGGCTAAGTCTGTGACGGTGGAGTGAGGTTGGGGTTGGGGCATTCTTGAATGCCACTACTCAATAGTTCCGTATACGGAGCCCGAAAGTTCCGTATACGGGATGCTGTTCCACCCCTGAATGGGGTGTTCCATAAAGCGTATACGGAACTTGCCGAATATTGCCTGCCAGCTCGAGGCTAGCTGGAATTTTCTGCAATTGCGCACAAAAAATCGGCCGGTTTGAGCGGCGCACGCTCTATCGCGTGTTCAGAGGCGGAGCGCCAGCTCGTGAGAGACCTTCGACATAGTCATAAATCTTCCCACTCGGTAGTCCTTCTTACCCCGGTTGTTTTGAATGCGGGTTGCGGACTCGGGCGGGTAGTGCTGCAATGTTTGAGCACGCCGGTTGGACCGGAACTGGCGAGGGACTATGACCAGGCAGGTAATCTTTCTCGATTTCGATGGGGTGCTACATCGAGGCAACTCCTATCTGACGCCAGAAGGCGTTGCCAGCGGTGCTCCTGGCCAAATCGAGCTGTTCGAATATGCCGACCTACTCGCACAGCTGCTCGAACCTCATCCCCTTGTTGAACTGGTCTTGTCGACGGACTGGGTACCAAAGTTTGGCTTTGAGCTCGCCCGGGATGCTTTGCCCATTGAGGGCCTTCGGCACCGTGTTTCAGGTTCGACTTTCGAAGGCAGTGTCGATGACGTGCCGTATTGGTTGGAGATGCCCAGAGGTCGCCAGGTCCTTCAGTATGTATCGAGACACCGGCTAACCCATTGGCTCGCGCTGGACGATAGGCGCGATGATTTTGAGTCTTGCCGTATGCGCCTCGTTCACTGTCAGACGATGGTTGGGCTAGGCGATGTTGCGGTACAGCACCAGCTTTCTCAGCGGTGCAGGAAATACTTGTTCGATGCAGTCTAGTACCTCTGCACAGGGGTTATGACGGTTTGTCAGAGGTGGTTACAGGGTAGGCTTTGGCCAATTTTTTGCGGGCCGTTTCAGTAGAGAACATCCAGTTGATGCGAGC
>CAKKOY010000155.1 GCA_919592095.1 Ralstonia syzygii subsp. syzygii
GCTCGCATCAACTGGATGTTCTCTACTGAAACGGCCCGCAAAAAATTGGCCAAAGCCTACCCTGTACCCACCTCTGACAAACCGTCATAACCCCTGTGCAGAGGTACTAGGGGTGATGGCCCCCAATCTCGGCAGCGACCTCAAACCGCTCGGCGACGTGTTCATCAAGCTGATCAAGATGGTGTTCGCGCCCATCATCTTCGCGACCGTCACGCTCGGCATCGCGCGCATGGAGAACATGAAGGAGCTGGGGCGCGTGGGCGTGCGCGCGCTGCTCTACTTCGAGGTGCTGTCCACTTTTGCGCTCGCGCTGGGCCTGATCGTGGTCAACCTGGTCCAGCCGGGGCGGGGCATGAACGTCGATCCGGCGCACCTCGACACCAAGGCCATCGCCAGCTACACCCATGCCGCGGCCAAGCCGCAGACCTTTGTCGATTTCCTGCTCGGTCTGGTGCCGTCCAGCATCGTCGATGCGCTGGCGCGCAATGACGTCCTGCAGATCCTGGTCTTCGCCACGCTGTTCGGGATTGCGCTGTCGCGCATGGGCACGCGGGCCCGGCCGGTGGTCGATTTCCTCGATGCCTTCACGCACGGCGTGTTCTCCATCGTTGGCATGATCATGCGCCTGGCACCGATCGCGGCATTCGGTGCGATGGCCTTTACCGTGGGCAAGTACGGGCTCGGCTCGATCGCGGCACTGGGCAAGCTGATGGCCACGATGTACATCACGTGCGTGCTGTTCGTGGCGATCGTGCTGGGCGGTGTGGCGCGGCTGGCGGGCTTCAGCCTGTGGAAGTTCCTCAAGTACATCCAGGATGATATCTTCACGGTGCTGGGCACCAGCTCGTCCGAATCGGTTGTCCCGCAGCTCATGCGCAAGCTGGAGTCGGCCGGGGTGTCGAAGCCGGTGGTGGGCCTGGTGGTGCCGTCCGGTCTGACCTTCAATCCGGATGGCCAGTGCATCTACTACACCATGGCCGCGATCTTCGTCGCACAGGCCACCAATACGCCGTTGACGCTGACCGACCAGCTGGTGGTGCTGGGCGTGCTGCTGCTGACGTCGAAGGGGTCGGCGGGCGTGACCGGATCCGCGTTCATCACGCTGGCGGCGACGCTGGCCTCGCTGGGCAACATCCCGGTGGCGGGGATGGTGCTGCTGCTGGGCATCGATCGGTTCATGTCGGAGGCACGCGCCATTACCAATACCATCGGCAACGCCGTGGGCACGCTGGCCATCGCCCGCTGGGTGGGCGCGGTGGACAGGCAGCGGCTGCAGGCTGTGCTGGATGGTGCGCCCGAGGAAGAGGCGCCACCGCAGACGACGCATGCGCATGCGCACGTGCCGGTGCGGCATGTCGAGGCGGCGCATCCGCCGCTGGCGCACTGATGCACTGATCGAGTGGTCCCGCGCGCGGCCGCTCCGGGTGCGGTGGGTTGCACGAAGCCGATGGCGCCTTCCTGTCGAAGGGGGGCGCCATGTTCCGTGCGCCTCGTTCAGCCGGTGCGCAACTGCCCCGCCTGCCGCTCGCGCGCCAGCACCGGCACCAGCGCCGCGCCCGTATGGCTGGCCTGGACCTGCGCCAGCGCCTCGGGCCCGCAGGCCGCGACAATGGTGCCGCCATCCACGCCACCCTCCGGGCCGAGATCGAGAATCCAGTCCGCCTCGGCGATCACGTCGAGGTCGTGCTCGATCACGATCACGCTATGGCCGCCATCGACCAGCCGGTGCAGCACGCGGATCAGCTTGGCCACGTCCGCCATGTGCAGGCCGACGGTCGGCTCATCGAGCACGTACAGCGTGTGCGGCGCCTTCTGGCCGCGGCGGGTGAGGTCGTCGCGCACCTTGGCGAGCTCGGTGACCAGCTTGATGCGCTGCGCCTCGCCGCCGGACAGCGTGGGGGAGGGCTGGCCCAGCGTCAGGTAGCCCAGCCCCACGTCCTTCATCAGCTGCAGCGGGTGCGCGATGTTGTTCATCGCGCTGAAGAACTCGACCGCCTCGTCGATCTCCATCGTCAGCACTTCGCCGATGTTCTTGCCGCGCCAGGTGACGGCCAGGGTCTCGGGGTTGAAGCGCTGGCCGTGGCAGACGTCGCACGGCACCTTCACGTCGGGCAGGAAGCTCATGGCGATGGTGCGCACACCCTGGCCCTCGCAGGCCGGGCAGCGGCCGTCGCCGGTGTTGAACGAGAAGCGCGACGCGGTATAGCCGCGCGCGCGGGCCTCGAGCGTGTTGGCGAACAGCTTGCGGATGGTGTCCCACATGCCGATGTAGGTGGCCGGGCAGGAGCGCGGCGTCTTGCCGATCGGCGTCTGGTCGACCTCCAGCACGCGGTCGATCGATTCCCAGCCGCTGATGCCCTCGCAGCCCCGCCAATCGTGCCGCACGTCCAGCTTGCCGGGCGACTTCGTGGTGCTGCCCGTTTCGGCCCGCGCGGCATGGCGCGCGCGCCGTGTGGCCGGCGACGACAGCACCGAGCGGCCCACGGCATCGAGCAGGTTGGCCATCAGCACGTCGCGCGCCAGCGTCGACTTGCCCGAACCGGACACGCCGGTGACCGCCACCAGCCGCGCCAGCGGCAGCGTCGCGGTGATGTTGCGCAGGTTGTGCAGCGAGGCGCCGTGCACGGTAAGCCAGCGTTCCGGCACGGCTGTCATGCCGGAGCGGGGCGCTGCCACCTCGCGGCGCGCCTGCAGCGGATGCAGGATCGGCTGGGCCAGGAACTGCCCGGTGAGCGACTGCGGCTGCGAGGCCAGGTCGCGCACGCCGCCCTGCGCCACCACCGTGCCGCCGCGCTTGCCCGCGCCGGGGCCGATGTCGATGATGTGGTCGGCGCGGCGGATGGTGTCTTCATCGTGCTCGACCACCACCAGCGTGTTGCCCTTGTCGCCGAGCTTGCGCAGGGCATCGAGCAGGATCCGGTTGTCGCGCGGATGCAGGCCGATGGTGGGCTCGTCCAGCACGTAGCACACGCCTTGCAGGTTGCTGCCCAGTTGCGCGGCCAGGCGGATGCGCTGCGCCTCGCCGCCGGACAGGCTCGGCGCGGCGCGGTCCAGGCTCAGGTAGCCCAGTCCGACTTCTTCGAGGAAGGACAGCCGGCTGTGGATTTCGGCGATCACGTCGCGCGCGATTTCGGCGTCGCGGCCCGCCAGCGCCAGCCCTTCGACCCAGCGCCGGGTCTGGCTCACGGTCCAGCGGGCGATGTCGACGATGGCCTGGTCGGTGAAGGTCACCGCGCGCGCCGTCGGGTTCAGCCGCGAGCCGTTGCACGCGGGGCAGGGCAGGTCGCTCATGCCTTCGGGGTCGACTTCCTCGGACGGCAGGGTCTGCTCGCGGCCACGGTCGTCGCCGCCCAGCACCGTATCGTCGAACGCCGCGCGCTGTTCGCGCGTCAGCGCCAGGCCGGTGCCGACGCAGCCGGGGCACCAGCCGTGCTTGCTGTTATACGAGATCATGCGCGGATCGAGCTCGGGATAGCTGGTGCCGCAGGTCGGGCAGGCGCGCTTGGTGGAGAACACCTTGACGCTGCCGATCTGCGCGGAGCCGCCGTTCTGCATGGCGTGCTGCAGTCCGTCGAGCGGCGCGAGCACGTGTGCCACGCCCTTGCCGTGCTCCAGCGCCTGCTCCAGCAGGGCGCGCAGCGCGGCTTCGTTTTCCGGCGTGACCACGATGTCGCCCACCGGCAGCTCCAGCGTGTGCTCGCGGAAGCGGTCCAGCCGGGGCCACGGGTCCACCGGCAGGAAGGCGCCATCGACCCGCAGATGCGTATGGCCGCGCGCCTTGGCCCATTTGGCGAGATCGGTGTAGACGCCCTTGCGGTTGACCACCAGCGGTGCGAGCAGGCCGATATGCTCGCCGCGATGGTCGCGCAGCAACTGTGCGAGGATGGCCTCGGGGCTTTGCGCGGTGACTGGCGTGCCGTCGTGGATACAGTGCTGCACGCCCAGCTTCACATACAGCAGGCGCAGGAAATGCCACACCTCGGACGTCGTCGCCACCGTGCTCTTGCGCCCGCCGCGCGACAGGCGCTGCTCGATCGCCACGGTGGGCGGGATGCCGTAGACCGCGTCAACCTCGGGCCGGCCAGCCGGCTGCACGATCGAGCGTGCGTAGGCGTTGAGCGATTCCAGATAGCGGCGCTGGCCCTCGTGAAACAGGATGTCGAAGGCCAGTGTCGACTTGCCCGAGCCCGACACGCCCGTGACGACGTTGAACTTGCCATGCGGGATGTCGACGTTCAGCGCCTTGAGGTTGTGCTCGTGCGCATTGACGATGCGCACCACGTTGTCGCCCTGGACCTCCGCGACGGCGGCGCGCCGCGCCCGGCGGGCGGCGAGGGCGGCCTGCAGCGGCACGCCTTCGGACACTTGCGGCCGGCCCACGCTGGCCTCGTATTGCTTGAGCGCCGCGCCGGTATGCGAGCCGGCGCAGTCCTTGACCTGTTCGGGCGTGCCGGCGCATACCAGCTCGCCACCCGCATCGCCGCCCTCGGGGCCGAGGTCGATGATCCAGTCGGCCGCGCGGATCACGTCGAGGTTGTGCTCGATCACGATCAGCGAATGGCCGGCATCGAGCAGCTTGCCGAAGGCCCGCATCAGCTTGGCGATGTCATCGAAATGCAGGCCCGTGGTGGGCTCGTCGAACATGAACAGCCGGCCGGCATTGGGCGCCGTCTCCGGCTTGACGCGCTTGCGCGCCGCGGCCTGGGCCGCCTGCGCGGCTTCGGCCAGGAAGCCGGCCAGCTTGAGCCGCTGTGCCTCGCCGCCCGACAGCGTCGGCACCGGCTGCCCCAGCTTGACGTACTCCAGGCCGACATCGACGATGGGCTGGAGCACGCGCAGCACGTCGGCATCGGCGGCGAACAGCGTGGCGGCTTCGCTCACGGTCAGCTCGAGCACGTCTGCGACCGACAGCATCTGTGCGTTGCGCTCGATCTTCACTTCGAGGATCTCGGCGCGGTAGCGGGTGCCGTCGCAGTCCGGGCAGCGCAGGTAGATGTCGCTGAGGAACTGCATCTCGACATGCTCGAAGCCCGAGCCGCCGCAGGTCGGACAGCGCCCATCGCCCGAGTTGAAGCTGAATGTGCCGGCCGTGTAGCTGCGCTGCAGCGCCATTGGCGCGCGGGCGAACAGCTTGCGGATCTCATCGAAGGCACCGACGTAGCTGGCCGGGTTCGAGCGCGCGGTCTTGCCGATCGGCGATTGGTCGACGAAGACCACATCGCTGATCTGGTCCGCACCGCGCAGTGCGCGATAGGCGCCGGGCGCCTCGGTAGCCTTGCCGAAATGGCGTGCCAGGGCAGGGTGGAGCACATCCTGGATCAGCGTCGATTTGCCCGAGCCCGAGACCCCCGTGATGCAGACCAGCCGCTGCAGCGGAATCTCCACCATTATGTCGCGCAGGTTGTGCTCGCCCGCGCCTTCGAGTACGAGGCGCGTCGTCGCCTCATCGACGGCGCGGCGCTGCCAGTGGGTCGCATCGGCCACGCGATGGCGGCCGGACAGGTAGGCGCCGGTCAGCGTGTCGGCGGTACGGATGGATGCGGGCGTGCCATCGAAGACGATGGTGCCGCCGCGCTCGCCGGGGCCGGGGCCCATGTCGATCAGGCGGTCGGCGGCGAGCATGACCGATGGGTCGTGCTCGACCACGACCAGCGTGTTGCCGGCATCGCGCAGACGCTGCATGGCTTCGACGATGCGGCCCAGATCGCGCGGATGCAGGCCGATGCTGGGCTCGTCGAGCACGAACAGCGTGTTGACCAGCGAGGTGCCCAGCGCCGTGGTCAGGTTGATGCGCTGGACCTCGCCGCCGGACAGCGTGCGGCTTTGCCGGTCCAGCGTCAGGTAGCCGATGCCGACGTCGCACAGGTACGCCAGCCGCGTGCGCACCTCGGCCAGCAGCAGCTTGAGCGCGTCGTCGAGCAGGGCGGACGGCAGGGTCAGGTCATCGAAGAAACGGCGGATGCGCGCGATCGGCAGCAGCATGATGTCGTGCACCGTCAGGCCGGGCAGGGCTTCCAGCTGTTCGCGGCGCCAGGCCACGCCGCGCGGCAGGAAGCGCCGCGCGGGCGGCAGCACCGCATCGGCGTTCTCCCGGGTGCCCAGGCGCCACAGCATGGCCTCGGTTTTCAGCCGCGCACCGCCGCAGGTTTCGCAGGGCGTGTAGCTGCGGTACTTGGACAGCAGCACGCGGATGTGCATCTTGTACGCCTTCGACTCCAGGTAGTCGAAGAACCGCCGCACGCCGTACCACTGCTTGTTCCAGCCGCCGCGCTTCCAGTCCGGATCACCGTTGATCACCCAGTGGCGCTGCGCCTCGGTCAGCTCGGCCCACGGCGTGCCGCGCGGAATGTCGTGGCGCGCGGCGTGGCGCATCAGGTCGTCCTGGCATTCCTTCCAGGCCGGGGTCTGCATCGGTTTGATGGCGCCGTCGCGCAGCGTTTTGCGTGCATCCGGGATCACCAGCCCCAGATCGACGCCGATCACGCGGCCGAAGCCGCGGCATGTCTCGCATGCGCCATACGCCGAATTGAAGGAGAAGAGGGCGGGCTGCGGATCGGCGTAGCGCAGGTCGCTCTCGGGGCAGTGCAGCCCGGTGGAGAAGCGCCAGATCCCGGGCTCGCCCTCGTCGGCCAGCACGTAGACGTTGACGCGGCCGCCGCCGCGCTTGAGCGACGACTCGATCGCCTCCAGCGCACGCACGCGTTCGGTGCCCTGCAGGCGGAAGCGGTCGGCCACCACGTCGAGCAGCTTGCGCTTGCCGGTGGGCGATTCGACCACGCGTTCGGCCTGCACCCGCGTGTAGCCGCTGACGGACAGCCACTGCGTCACCTCGTCGGCGGTGGTGCTGGCGGGCAGCTCCACGGGGAAGGTCACCACCAGGCGGGGATCCGTCTCGCGCGTGCGGGCGAGCAGCTCTGTGTAGATCGTCTCCGGCGTATCGTGGCGCACCGGCAGCGCGGTCTCTCGGTCGAACAACTGCGCGGCGCGGGCGAACAGCAGCTTGAGGTGGTGGTTGAGCTCGGTCATCGTGCCGACCGTCGAGCGCGAGCTGCGCACGGGGTTGGTCTGGTCGATCGCAATGGCCGGCGGCACGCCCTCGACGCGGTCGACCTGGGGGCGGTCCATGCGGTCGAGGAACTGGCGCGCGTACGCGCTGAAGGTCTCGACATAGCGGCGCTGGCCCTCGGCGTAGAGCGTGTCGAAGACCAGGCTGGACTTGCCCGAGCCAGACGGACCGGTAACCACGGTCATCTCGCCGGTGCGCAGGTCCAGGTCGAGGTTCTTGAGGTTGTGCTGACGGGCTCCGCGCAGGCGAATGACACCGGAAGACATGGGGCGTTCCTTGGAGGTGTTGGCGTGCGCCGGGGCACAGCGGAGGCTGGTTGCGGGCCGGCGGCCGGAAATTCGAGCCGTAAACTGTAGCCGATTCCTGCGAAGCGGGCCGGACGGTCGTTGACCTGCGGACGGATCAGGCCGCGCCGGGGCCCTGCCCGGACCGGCCCGCCCCACGGCAAGACGCTCGCACAGCGCCGGCGCATGATCGTGGGCGCACTGCGTCAGGGGCGGCGGCCAGTCTGCCCGGTGACGGCGTTCCGGCAACCCATGGCGTTGTTGCATAAATCGACTTTGAAGTCGAAGCCATCCCTGTGAGGCGTAATTCAGTCGACGCGGACGGACTGCGGGCGGGCAAGCGCAGCCATGCGGTTGAGCACG
>CAKKOY010000156.1 GCA_919592095.1 Ralstonia syzygii subsp. syzygii
TTGCGCTCCACCGGGCTCAGAAGCCCACGCAGGTAGGCCAAGGCCCGCTGCCGCGGCTCCGGACGCTTGAACAGCATCCCCAGCCGTTCGTGCAACCCTTCCAGCTCTCTCCCAGCCCCTCACCGTTCCTTGCATCGGACCATGATCGTCTCATCTCACATGGACAACATCTTAGGCGATAGGTACGGCTGTAGTATTAGGGCGCCGAAACCGATGTGCCGGCTGACGGCTCGCGGCCGCAGGGAAATCGGCGGGCAACGATACGCTGCGCGCGATGCCGCCGCGCACCGTACCGTTGCCCGCCGCTGTCTACCCGAACTTCAGGTTGTGCAGATCCCGCTGGCCGGTGGCCTCGCTGGTGCCGTGCAACTGCAGCGTGGCGGACAGGCCCTTGGCTTCCTTGCGGCTGATGTTCTCGACAATTGCAAGCCGCTCCGGCAGCCACGATGCTTCGTCGAACAGCGCGGCATCGGCCGCCACCTCGCATGCCTGCGCATTGGCTTCGGCTTCGGCCAGCGCCGCAGCCTGGGAGTCGCGCCGGGTCAGTTCGGCTGATTGCGTTCGCGCGGGCGGTGGCGGGCTGGCGGACGTTCTGGGGGCGGTACCTCGGTTTCGCCCACTGGCCGCGGCTTCGACCGGTGTCCCGGGCAGGGGCGCGTAGCCGGCCGGCGCGCTGACCTGCGGCCGACCGGCCGGGTTCCAGTTCCCCTCGCGGATGCGCTTGTCGACTTCACGCTGCACGGCGCGGATCGATCGGCCCTTGGTCATCGCATTGCCTGTCAGCAGGGTGTTGAGCTTCGCGTCGCTCAAGCCCGCGGCCTGGGCCGTCTGGGCTTTCGACGTGAATTTGTCGAGAAAGTTCCGGGCCTTTGCCGGCAGGCGCGATGTCTTGTGCGGCGCCGGTGGCTGCAAGGGTACTGTCTCGGGCGCGCTGGGCGCCGGGCTGCTTGCCGCGCTGGCTGGATGGCTGGCTTCGGTTTCGATCTCGACGATGTCCCGCTCCGGGTTGGCGGGGCGGCGCCCGGGCGCGATCGGTTTCGTGGGCGCCGCCGGCCGCGGGTGCGATGCCCCGCCGGTGGCGGGCTCGGACGGGGGGGCGGTATCCCCCGAGGCAGCGGGCAGGTCGGCCAGCGCATCGATGTCGAGCGCGCGATGCATGTCGGCCAGGTCCAGCTGACCTTCGATATCGCGGGCGATCGCGGGCTTCAGGCGTTCCCGATAGAGGTAGCTGATGTTCGGCCCGGTGTGCTTTTCGACCATGTCGCAAAAGACTTTGAACTCCTGCTCGGCCGCCTCGCGCGTGCCGCCGGGTTTGCGCGCGAGCATGTCGATCCAGACCCGCTGCCGGGTGCGGATGAGCGCGAGGTATTCCGTGTTGCTCTTGTACCGCTTGTCGAAGTAGGAGACGCGGTCGGCAAGCCGGCCGTTGAGGTGGATCGTCCTGACCTCCACCGTGTGCCCCTGCTCCATGAACTGCTTGGACCAGGCCAGCGGCGGGCCCCCGTTGAACCCCTGCGTGATCCGGTTGCGCCCGTCGGCCGTGTCGGAGCCGGTGGCGGCATCCGGCGCGGCCGAGGTGAAGAACATCTTGTCCGCGGAGTAGGTGAGGCCGGCGCGCAAGGTCAGGTGGCCGCCGTGGCCCTGGGCGGACTGCTCGACCCGCATGATGCCGGCCGTCTCGCGTGTCGCGGTGGCATCGCGCGAGGTTTTCTCGGCGGTCAGGCGCGCGCTCGGGCCGACGCGGATCGGGGTGCTCTTGCTGCTGATGTGCGCATGGACGCCGCCGCTCAGGCGCACCTTGTGGCGCAGGCGCTGCTTGCTCTGGTCCACCCAGCCCACCGAGATGGTGTTGCCGGTGCCGCAGTGTTGGGCCAGCGCGTTCCAGACCTCTTCGTGCCCGAACTGTCGCTGCCGGTGCTCGGTGGCTTGCTCGAACAGCCAGTTGGACAGGTTGATCAGTGCCTGCCGGGTGGCGGTGTCGTCGTATTTGATGGTCTCCCAGTCGTGGTAGCCGCCGACGGGCTGCTGGGTCCGGTCCAGCTGCCGGACGGCACGGAACATGACGCCCACGCGTTTGCCCTTTTCCGCATCGATGGGCACGACCGACAGTCCCAGCGAAGCGCGGATGCGGTTGGCGAGCACCTTGAAGTCGTAGCCGACGGCAGCGCCGAAGCCGGCCGCGGCGCGCACGGTCTTGTCCGTGCCGATGAACAGATCGAGGCCATGCGCGCCCCGCCCGAACTCGACCACTGCCTGGCGTTTGCGGGTCGCGTGGATATCCGTCTGGACCGACACCGGAATCGCCAGGGCATTCCTGGCGTTCTGCAGGCCGGTGGACAGCGTGCCCGTGTTGAGGCCGAGCGTGGAGCCGCTGGCCAGGCGCAGCCTGCCGCCGGCATCAATGGTGGTCAGCAGCGATTCGATGAGCTCGCGGGCAGCCTCGATGGTTTTCTCCTGCAGTTTCAGGTCGTCCTGCTGTTCGATGCCTTCCGCCGCCTTCAGCGCTTTTTCGAGCGGCTCGGCGGGCGGGTCGAGACTCCAGCTGCGCAGCAGCGCCCCGTTCGGCGCCAGTCCCTCGAGTCCGGGCTGCGGGCGGACGGGCGAACCGGGCTCGAGCGGGAGCCCTGCACTCGCGCTCAGGCGGGTCAGGCTGGCGCGCAGGTGCTCGCGCAGCCCATCGTCGTGCTCTGTGGCCTGCGCGACCCCGGCGGCCAGGGCGTCGAACACCTTCGTGACGGTGTCGCTGAGCTGCCGGCCGATCGCGCCGAGGGTGGCGTCCGTGAGCACGCAGTCCTTTGGCGACGCCTCTGCGAGCGCCGCGGCCCAGTGCTTGAGGATGGCGCTGTGCCACATTTCCTGCGGCGAGTTCCAGGGCAGGGACGTGGGTGACCCGGCCGCGCCAGCCTCGGCTTGCACATACTGCGTGTTCAGCTTGTTGACCGCGTTGCGCAGCGCGTCCACATAGTCCTTGTACTCACCGGCGAGGTTCTTGCGGTGCGCAGCCTGCATGCCGAGTCTTGCCGATGACAGCGGTGAAGCTTTTTTCCCGATCATCTGCCACAGCATGGTGCGCCAGCTCTGTTTCTCGACACGGGGAATGATGCGGCCGACGAATCTGCCGATGCGCGCCTTGGTCTTGTCGAGGTCCGTGCCGGGACCTTCCTGGCGGAAGCCCTGGTGCCAGGCGAACAGCGCGCCGGCCTGCCCGGGCGTGGGCGTTTCGCCGCGCAGTACCGCCGCGGCGCCGTGCAGCGTCTTGATCGCGAGGCGTTCTTCGGGGGCGCCGCTGCCGATGGGGTGTTTGTTCAGGAGCACCTGCGGCGAGTCGACCGGCTTGACGGAGCCATGCTGCAGGGCATCCGCGGCCTGCAGGAAGGCGTGCGCCGCTTGCCGCTGTTCCGGGATATCCGGGATCCGCATCAGGTTGCATAGCGCATCGAAGCCGGCGTGGTAGTGTGCCAGCAATTGGGCCGTGCGCCACGCCGCGCCGGCGTCCTCCGCTGGAGCGGCGTCATCCAATTCGCTGAGCGCATCGAAAAAGTCATCGGAGGCGTCGGAGGCGTCGGAGGCTTGCCGCGTCAACGCGGGTTCGCGGGCACCGGGGGCATGCCGGCTCCCTTCGGGCGTGGTGGCAAAGGAACGGGCGCCGAGCCGCATGCCGCCGGTCAGCCGGTCCAGGACACGCAGCGCCGCCGCCGCGTCCTGGCCGCACGTGTGCTCCAGGACCTTGGCGACCAGCATCGGGCGGGCGTAACGGGGGCGCTCGCCTGCTTCCTCGGCCAGTGGCGGCGCAAGTGCCCTCAGGCGATCCGCCAGGTTTCCCACGGCGCGGGCATCCTGCGTTGCGGCAAAGCCTTGCGCCAGCAGTTGCCGATAGCGCGGCTCCGAGTCGGGCACGGTGACGGGCAGGCGCGTGGACGATACGTCCGGTTTCGGCGCGCGCGAGTGGCGGGTGCCTTGAAGCTTCTGCAGGCCCCGCTGGGCGCGCTGCACGAGCTCCGAGGTGTTCGCGCGCGAACGGCTGGCCTGCTCGCGCTCGGCCGAGGTGGGCAGGTCCGGGGGGGCGCTCACTGTGCGGGCCGGCGGACTGTAGGCGGTCGCGGTGTCCACCGGCCTGCCGGAATACTTGCTGGCGCCGACGAGGGTGGACAGTTCGGTTTCACTGGCCTTCGGCAGCAGGCGCGCCGGCAGGCTCAGGATCCCGCGCTTGCGTGGCGCCTTGCGGGCCGGGGCGGGTGCTGTATCGCTGGAGGCGGGTGCGGTCGAGGATGAGGGCGATTGCGCAGAGGGGGGCGTGCGCGGGAAGATGCGGAACGAATGCGGCATTTGGGGGCGGACGGGGCGTTCGATCGATCGTGCCGGGATCGGTCTGTAATGGGGGCACTGGATTCGATACTGGTATACCAAATAGTGCTCCAACATGCCGCCACCGAACCGCGCACGCTTCGGGCGAAACGCCTTTGCCCGCCTTTGGGAAAGTACTAACCCGTCAATGCACCTCCCATTCGGCACCGTCTTCCAGCTCGACCGTGAGCACGGAGATGGCCTCGATCAGGTCGGCGACGTCGTGGTCGCCGTCCAGCGCGTAGTGGAACCGGTAGATCAGCTGGCCCGATTGCGGATGCCGCACGACCTGGCCCTGCGTGGCCCCCTCGACCTCCAGGCAGAGGCCGAGCAGCAGGTTGAGCGCGCGCACCATGTCCACCATGCCGGGCATGCCGAGCTCGAGGTAGACCGCCAGCGCATCCGGCTCCGTATAGCTGTCGTAGGCGAACCAGATGCGATAGTTGCCGATGCGCAGGGCCTGTCCGTCGAGCGGCTCGTCGTCGTCGAGCGGAGTGGGGTGGCCGGTTTCGGCGGTGGGCATTGGAAAGCGTTGCGCGGACATGCTGACAGGAAGGAGGGCGTGGGCGGCGCAACCAGTGCGACAGCCGTGTGACAGTGCCTGGAAGATGCCAGCGTTGACCCGGGAATGTCGTATTTCTACCGAATGTCCTGTTCGCTGGACGAAAAAGCGGCCCATGAAAGGGCCTTGAAGGCTTCCCCCCGTTCAGAATGGTTCAGATGAGGTTCATGCATTGTTACAATCTGACCTGCCGGCGCGTTTTCTCTCGGGAGGCCCTGGTGTTCGTAGCAGAGATTGCCCGAGAGACGATGAGTGCTGATTCTCGCGGAGGGGTACCGTGCCACAAGCCTGCCTGCCTGCCACCGAAGTGGCTTCCGACTGGTTTCGACAACATTACGCCTGGCTGGCCGGCCGCATGGGGCGTAAGACGGGTTGCCGCTTCGGGGCGGAAGACCTCGCATCGGAGGCGTTCGCGCAGCTGCTGCAGATGCCGGACTGGCAGGGCGCCCGCGAGCCGCGCGCGCTGCTGACCACCATCGCGCAGCGGCTGCTGTACGACATCTGGCGCCGGCGTGACCTGGAGCTGGCTTACCAGGGGTGGGCGGCGGCGCAGCCCGAAGCCACGCTGCCATCGCCCGAGGAGCGGGCGCTGGTGCTGGAGGCCCTGGCCACCATCGACCGGCTGCTGGACGGCCTTCCCGTCAAGGCGCGCACCGCCTTCCTGTACAGCCAGCTGGACGGCCTGACCTATCCGGAGATCGCCGAGCGGCTGAACGTTTCGGTGCGCATGGTGCAGAAGTACATGACCCAGGCGATGCGCCTGTGCTACCTGGCCGGGGTGTCGTGAAGCAGCCGCTGAACGACCGGATCGCCGAGCAGGCCATCCAGTGGCTGGTCCTGCTGCGCTCGGGCATGGCCTCGGAGGCGGATCGCCAGCGCTTTGCGGCGTGGCGCGAAGCCGATCCGGCCCATGCCGAAGCGGTGCGGCGGCTGGAAGGCGGGCTGGGTGCGGTTGCACTGCCGCCGGTACCGATGCCGCATCGGCAGGCTGCCCGGCGCCTGCTGGACACGGCGCCTTCGCCGATTCGGCATGCCCGCCGGGCGCTGCTGGTCGGCGGGCTGGGCGTTGGCGTGGCTGCCCTGGTCGATCTGCATATGCCGCTGTCGGACCTGACGGCGGACCTGCGGACCGCGACCTCGGAGCGCCGCGACTTCAGGCTCGCCGGCGGCCACGAACTGCGGCTCAATGCCCGCAGCGCCGTGGACGTGGCGCCGGTCGCGCACGGCTACGACGTCCGACTGCGGCGCGGCAGCGTGCTGGCGATGGCCGGCGCCTGGGAGCGCCTGCGGGTCACGTCGCCTGCCGGCACGGCCGAATGCGCGCGCGGGATACTGTGCGCATCGCTGGATGCGCAGGGGCATATGACCGTCGCGGTGCTGGACGGGAGCGCGGCCTTGTCGACGCCCGAGGGCGCCGTCACGGTGGTCCACAGCGGTGGGGTGCACCGTCTCGGCCCGGCGGGGGTCGAGCCGCTGCGCCTGTCTGCCCGCGGCGTGGCCGCGTGGACGCAGGGCATTGTGGAAGTTGAGCACCAGCCGCTGGCGGACGTGATTGCAGCGCTGTGTCCTTACCATGCCGGCATGATCGAGCTGCAACCGGATGCAGCTGGCTTGCATGTCACGGGGCGTTTCCCGCTGGATCCGCGCCGCGCCCTGCAGATGCTGGTGGATACGCTGCCCATCGACGTGAGGGTCATCGCCGGCCTGTGGGTGCGCGTCGGCCGGCGCTGACCGACCTGTCCGAACCGCCACGCCCGGGCTGCCCGGACTGCGCCGAAAAATTTTTTGCTGAACCGGTTCCTGTTTTTCGAACTCATTGCACAGAGAGAGTAAGAAGGGCGCGCGGTGCGCCGTAAGGCCACGATGCAGCGCCCCGAATGCATCCAGTTGCAACGAGAAAGTAGAGCGAAGGACGACATGAACGCCCGGGTTCAGAACAACGTGCTGCGACAAGCAGCCGAAAGCCAGTATCTCCACACGCTGTCCGACACCTCGCCCCGCTGGCGCCCCCAGGGCGGCACGATGGCGACCTCCATCCTGTGGGGTGCCCTGACCGCATCGACAGGCGTGATCCTGGTCGACCTGGCGCAGTTGGCCGAGGCGGCGGGTGAACTGCCCTCCGGGCAACTGCAGCCGCTGACGCTCGAACAGACCTACGCGATGCTGGGTCGCATCCTCGAGGCCAGGCGGCACGGGGTGGAGCCCAGGCCCGATACCAGTGCGCGCCTGTCTGCGTTGACGCCGCGCCAGCGCGACATCCTGCGTGAGGCGGCACATGGCAAGTCGAATGTGGAAATCGCGCAGACGCTGCATATCAGCGTTGAAACCGTCAAATCGCACGTGCGTCAGATTCTGATGCGCCTGGAAGCGCGCAATCGGACGGAATTGGCGACGATATATCAACAAAGTGTAATTGAGGTGCGCATGCGTGGCATCAACTAAGTAAGCGTCGGCTTAAATTATTCGATTTTCGCGCCGATAAAAAAATCGCCCGATTTGGGCGATTTTTTTTACTCAGGAATATGCAATCGCTTGAATATGCAATCGTTTGCTTAATCGGCCACTTTTTAAGCGGCCAGGGCAGCCGCGCTTGATGGCAATCCGAGCGGCTCGTTGACGAACTCATGGACGGCGAGCGGCGTTGTTGCATAAATCCGGTCGCCCGCGCGCGGCATGATGAGGTTTACGCGCAACGGTCTGGGCAGATGGCGCGGTAAACAATCCGTCTGGCTGCGTAGATTGTCGT
>CAKKOY010000157.1 GCA_919592095.1 Ralstonia syzygii subsp. syzygii
GCTCCGCCGGCAAGCAGGCATCGCTCGCAGCATCGAGCTGCTCGTTGACCACAACTGCTTGCCTGTCCTACAACCTACCCAAACTGTCATAACCTCTGTGCTGAGGTACTATCGCTACCGGGCGCGGAAAGCACAGGAAGCGATCCCGACAACCGCTCTTGCGGGCGAAACAGCCATCAGATATGGTATCGATACCATGTCAAAGTTGAACAGGAGACGACAGAGATGAATGAACTGGAGACAGCGCAGGCCCTGCTGCCGCTGCTGGGCGGGCCGGACAATGTGGTGTCCCTGGCGCATTGTGCGACCCGGCTGCGGCTGGTCGTACGCGATGTGGCCAAGGTCGATCACGGCGCGATCACGGCGCTGGCGCTGGTGAAGGGCTCGTTCAGCAATGCCGGGCAGGTCCAGATCGTCATCGGCCAGGGCACGGTCAACCGGGTTCATGACGCGCTGCAGCCTCTGCTCTGCAGCCCGGCGGCCGCGTCGCTCGAGGACGTCAAGCGCGAAGCCGCCGCCCGGCTCAATCCGGTCCAGCGGCTGGCCCGCACCTTGTCCGACATCTTCGTGCCGATCATCCCCGTCATCGTGGCCTCCGGCCTGCTGATGGGCGTGCTCGGGGGGCTGCGCAGCATGGGCTGGGCCGAGGGCAGCAGCGCGCTGTTCCAGATTTTCGACATCTTTGCCAGCACGGCCTTTGTGTTCCTGCCGATCCTGATCGCGTTCTCTGCGGGCAAGAGTTTCGGCGTGTCGCCATTCCTGGCGGCGGCGCTGGCGGGCATCCTGATCCATCCTGCATTGCAGAACGCCTGGACGCTCGGCAGCGGCGTCCGCGAATACTGGGACCTGTTCGGCCTGTCGGTGGCCAAGGTCGGCTATCAGGGCACCGTGCTGCCGGTCCTGTTCGCGGTGTGGATCATGGCGCGCGTCGAGCGGATCGTGCGCCGCGTCGTGCCGAATGCGGTCGACCTGATTTTCACGCCGTTCCTGACGCTGCTGATCTCCGGCGCGATTGCGCTAGCGGTGGTCGGCCCGATCGGTCGCGTGCTCGGGGATGCGCTGTCGTTCGGCCTGCAGTGGGTGTACCAGCAAGGTGGGCCGCTGGCCGGGCTGGTGTTCGGCGGCCTGTATTCGGCGATCGTCGTCACCGGCGTGCATCACAGCTTCCATGCGATCGAGGCGGGGCTGCTCGCCAATCCGTCGATCGGCGTCAATTTCTTGCTGCCGATCTGGTCGATGGCCAACCTTGCCCAGGGCGGCGCGGCGCTGGCGGTGTTCACCCTCTCGCGCGACGACAAGACCCGTCAGATCGCGCTGCCCGCGGCGCTGTCCTGCTTGATGGGCATTACCGAGGCCGCGATCTTCGGCATCAACCTGCGCTTCTTTCGGCCGTTCATCGCCGCGGCGGTGGGTGGTGCTGTCGCCGGTGGCTGGGTGGTGGCCACGCATGTCGGCATGAGCGGTATCGCCCTGACCGGGTTCCCTGGGCTGGCCATCGTGCAGCCGGGCAGCCTGGTGAACTACCTGATCGGCGCTGGCGTCGCGTTCTCCCTCGCGTTCGTCTGTACCCGGCTTTCCTACCTGAAGATGACGGCTCCGCTCGGGGAGAAGTCCGCTGCTTGACGCGTTCGCTCTCGACGTGATCGAAGATTCCTGGCGGCAGGCCTATCACCTGTGCCCGCCATGGGGCCTGATGAATGATCCGAACGGCCTGATTTTCTGGCGTGGCGCCTACCACGTGTTCTATCAGTGGAACCCGTACGGGTGCGCTCATGAGAACAAGCACTGGGCGCACGCCAGGAGCACCGACCTGATCCACTGGGAGCTGCTGCCGCCGGCGCTCGCGCCAGACGCCCCCTACGACGAAGACGGTTGCTACTCCGGCTGCGCGGTGGAGTCCGACGGCGACCTGTTCCTGCTGTATTCGGGCAACGTCCGCAGCCCGGACGGCGGCCGGGCAAGCTATCAATGCCTGGCACGCTCACACGACGGCGTCGGCTTCGACAAGCTGGGCCCGGTCATCAACGGCGCGCTGCCGGGATACACCGGGCACTTCCGCGACCCCAAGGCATGGCGCCATGGCGATCACTGGTACGCGGTGCTCGGCGCACAGCGTACCGACCTGACCGGAACCGTCCTGCTCCTGAAGAGCCCCGATCTGCGCGAGTGGCACGCGCTGGGTGAACTGATCGCGCCGGCGCAGCCCTGCTACATGTACGAATGCCCCGATCTGTTCACGCTGGACCGCCGCACCGTGCTGCTGTGCTGCCAGCAGACATTGGAGGCGGCTGCCGATGGAACCCGCCGCAGGGACGTGGCTGGCTACATGCTCGGCCGGCTCGACCTGGAGCGCGCGCAGTTCCCGCACGATGGGTTTCGCCGGCTCGACCAGGGCTTCGACTTCTACGCGCCCCAGACGCTGCTCGGCCCTGACGGGCGCCGCTTGCTGATCGGCTGGATGGGCCTGCCGGTCCAGCCGCAGGCGCCCACGGTTGCCTCGGGCTGGATGCATTGCCTGACCCTGCCGCGCGAGCTGACGCTCGAAGGCGGCCAACTGATGCAGCGTCCTGCGCGGGAACTGGCGATGTTGCGGAGCGCGACCATCCGGGTGCCGGACGTGGACATGGACGCGGACACCGTGTTCGTGCTGCCGCAGCCGGACGGCGGGGCATGGGAGCTCGACGTCTCGATTCGCGCGGCGCATCCGGCCGATTGGGTGCTGCAGCTGTTCGATAGCGCGCGGCAGTCGCTGTCCCTCGCGTTCGACAGCGCCAGCGGCAGGCTGACGCTGCGGCGCCATTGCCTGGCGGCGGGGCAGATCCATGAGAGCAGGACTTGCCAGATGGATGTCCCGGCGACGCGCCTGCAGGTGTTCATCGACCGCAGTTCTGTCGAGATTTTCGTCAACGATGGCGTGGTGGTGTTCACCGCGCGCTGCTACCCGGCGTCGGAGCCCGAGGCTCCCCGCCTGCTGGCCAGGCAGGCCCTGATCCTGCACGACATCCATGTGTGGCCGTTGGAGGACAGGCTGGCACGGTAAGGCTGGCCCCGATGGCATTCCACTAAGAACAAAGAAGGCGGAGAGAGACGTGAAGAAGACGATCGGCACACTGATCGCGGCGATCCCGGCGTGGCTGGCCACGGAGGCCTGGGCCATGAACCTCGGCAACGGCCTGGAGTTCAACGGCTACCTGCGCATGGGCGTGGTCTCGGAACACCAGACCGACGCCGGTGGCGTCAACAAGTATGCGCTCGGCAGCGGCGCGGAACTGTTCCGGCTCGGCAATGAAGGCGATACCTATCTCGAAGCCGGTCTGAGGAAGACCTTCCAGCTGCCGGGCGGGATCACCTGGGCCGCTGCGTTCACCGGCACCTACTGGAACGGCTTGGCCAACTTCCGCGGCCTGGGCGACCAGGGCATGTACGTGACCAAGGAAGCGTATGTGACCACCAGCGGCTATGCCTTCGCGCCTGCTGCCATTTTCTGGGCGGGCAAGCGCTACATCGAGCGCGAAGATGTGCATATCGTCGACCACTTCTTCTACAGTGTCGGCGGCCCGACCATCGACACCGGGGTCGGCGCCACCAACATCCCGGTCGGCGAGCAGGCCCGGCTGGGGGTCAGCGTGTTGCGCAGCGGGCAGCGCTTCAGCCCCACCGACAACAGGCGGGATGCGACGCGCCTGAATGTCGACCTCTACAACATCCCGGTCACGCGGACGGGCAGGCTGCGCGTCATCGGCGAAGTGATGCACGGCGTGTTCCCGGGCGGCAACGGTGGCGGCGCGCTGACGCTCAAGTACGACACCCCCAACTTTCCGCTGCCGTACGTGACCAACTCGGTCTGGGTGCAGGGCAGCACGGGCTATGCCTCCCTGGAGACCGGCTTCGGTACGCTGAACAGCCCGACCGGCACCCACAGCGTGCGCCTGATCGATTCCGTGAACTGGCAGGCCGGCCGGTTCGGTGGCCAAGCGCTGGCGGTCTACCAGCGCGGGCAGAACGAGCACGGCGGCGGGGGCAGCACCGGCACCTCGGTCGGCGGGCGCGTCTCATACGCGGTGACGCCCTATCTCAAGCTGCTGTCCGAGGTCGGCCTGACGACGCTGCGGGTCAATGGTGGTCCGTTGCAGCGCCTCGACAAGTACACCGTGGCGGCGGCGCTGAGCTCCGGGCCGGGGCTGATGGCCCGGCCGGAACTGCGGATCTATGCCACCCGGGTCGCCTGGAACGACGCCGCGCTGGCGGCCCAGGGGGCGCAATGGGGCGCGTGGTCGGCGGGGCGCCGCTCCACCCATCTGTACGGAATCCAGCTGGAGACCTGGTGGTGAGCGCCGCCGCGCCGTCGCCTCCACGTCAACGTCATCCAGATTTTCAGCATTCAAGGAGCAGTCTATGTCGAGCAGGCAATTGCAACTGAGGGTGTTGGCCCCGCTGTCCGGCTGGGTGGTCCCGATCGAAGCCGTTCCCGATCCAGCGTTCGCGCAAAAGATGGTGGGCGACGGCCTGTCGATCGATCCTGCGACGGACCTCGTGCTGGCGCCGATTGACGGCCGGGTGATCGATTTCCACGATGCGCGCCACGCGATGGTGATCGCGCATGCCTCGGGCGTCGAGATCATGGTGCATGTTGGTCTCGATACCGTGCTGCTGGCGGGGCAGGGGTTCGAGGCGCTGGTCGGCAAGGGCGATACCGTCCGCGCCGGGCAGCCGCTGCTGCGCTTCGACGTGGCCCATGTGGCGGCGAAGGCGTCCACGCTCACGGAGATCGTCATCGTCAACGGCGAACGGGTGCGGCAGATGGACAAGGCCGCGGGAAGCGTCGAGGCCGGCCGGAGCGTGCTGCTGACCCTTCACCTGGAGGCGGCGGCCGAAGACGGCGGCGAGCCTGGGCAAGCGCCGGAGGACGCCTTGTTGCACTCGCCGCCCATTGTGCTGCCGAATCCCGCCGGGCTGCATGCCCGTCCCGCGGCGCGGTTGGCCAGCGAGGCGCGCGGTTTCGCGGCACGCATCACGCTGTGGTGCGGCCAGCAGCAGGCCGATGCCAAGTCGGCGGTGGCGATCATGGCGCTGGCCACGCGGTGCGGCGACGAGGTCCGCCTGAGCTGCTGCGGAAGCGACGCCGCGCAGGCGCTTGCCGCGCTGGCCGACCTGCTGCGCAGCGGATGCGCCGAATCGGCCGGCACGGCAACGGCGCCCGGGGCGAAGACCGCCGCACCGATCCCGCTCGACCACCTTTCGGCCTTCGCGCCGGCGGAGGCCGCCGGATCGCTCCTCGGCGTTGGCGCATCGCCGGGGGTGGTCGTCGGCCAGATCGTGCGCTGGGACGGCATTGCGATGGCGTTCGACGAAACCGGCGGCCCGTTCGACCAGGAGCGCGCGCGCTTGCATGCCGCCTTGCAGATCGCCGCCAGCCAGATCCAGTCGCTGGCGATGGCCGACACGCTGCCCGCCGCACCGCAAGCCCAGATCATGGACGCGCATCTCGCCTTCCTCGAAGACCCGATGCTCATCGAGGCGGCCGAGGCCAGGCTGCGCGCCGGCGCCAGCGCGGCGAGCGCGTGGCACCTGGCCTGCCAGGCCGTAGAGCAGCACCTGCGCCAGCACGCGAACCCCCAGGTGCGCGAGCGCGCGACGGACGTGCGCGATGTCGGCGCGCGCGTGCTGACCGTGCTCACGGGCGCCACCCGGAGCCCGCGCAGCCTGCCCGACCGTTCGATCATCCTCGCCGATGACCTGACGCCCTCCGACACCATCACCATGGACCGCAGCAAGGTCGCCGGCCTGTGCACGGTGTCCGGCGGGCCGACCAGCCATGTGGCGATTCTTGCTCGCGCGATGGGTATCCCGGCGGTCTGCGGCGTGCCCGCGCAAGCCCTGTCGCTGCGGGATGGCACGGTTGCCGTGCTCGACGGTACGGCCGGCGTGCTGCAGGCCGACCCCGATCCCGCGCTGCGGGCCGAGGTGGAGCGCCGCCAGGCCGCCGCGCGCCAGCAGCAGCAGGTCGACCGGCAGACGGCGCATCATCCAGGCCGCACCCGTGATGGGCACCGCGTGGAAGTTGTGGCGAACGTGCGGGATGTCGACGAAGCCCGCGAGGCCGTGGCCGCCGGCGGGGAGGGCGTGGGGCTGCTGCGCTCCGAATTCCTGTTCGAAGACCGCGCGGCGCCGCCCGACGAGGACGAGCAGGCCGCGGCCTATCAGGCCGTGGCGGCCGTGCTCGGCCCCCAGCGGCCGCTGATCGTGCGCACGCTCGATATCGGCGGCGACAAGCCGCTGCGCTATCTGCCGCTGCCGAAGGAAGGCAACCCGTTTCTCGGCCTGCGCGGTATCCGCGTGAGCCTGGCCTATCCCGAACTCTTCCGCAGCCAGCTGCGCGCGATACTGCGCGCGGCGCCTGGTGGCAATCTGCACATCATGTTTCCCATGGTGTCCGATCTCGACGAGGTGCAGGCCGCCAAGCGCATCCTGCGCGAAGAGCAGGCCAGGTACCCGTTCCCCGTCAAGATCGGCCTGATGATCGAAGTCCCGGCCGCGGTGGCGATTGTCGAGGCACTCGCGCAGGAAGTGGACTTTTTCTCCATCGGGACCAATGACCTCACGCAGTACACGCTGGCGATCGACCGCGGGCATGCCGGGCTGGCATCGAAGGTCGATGCCCTGCATCCGGCGGTGCTCCGGATGATCGCGCTGACGGTGGAAGGGGCGCACGCGCACGGCAAGTGGGTTGGGGTCTGCGGGGCGCTGGCGTCGGATCCGGCGGCGGTGCCGGTGCTCGTCGGGCTCGGCGTGGATGAACTGTCGGTGAGCGTGCCGGCGATCGCCGCAGTCAAGGCCGCACTGTCCAGGCTCGACTTCGAAGATTGCCGGGCGCTGGCGCGCCGCGTGTTGCCGCTCGGCAGCGCGGCGCGCGTGCGGGAGGTGCTGGCCCAGCAATCGGGCTGACGTCCACGACCATGGAACCGGCGGCATCGTCCCGCTGCCATCGGGCCGCGGTTGATGGAAGCGGGATTTTCATTTTCATTTTTTTAAATCCGATCGGAAAATATGAGAAATCTGGATTATCGCTTTGTCGCGCTCTTGCCCTTGCTGGTGGGGGTGTTCAATTGGCGCAATTTATTATGATTCTTGTATTCGTTTTGTGATGCATCATTGCGGGTTGAGGTTATTGAATTGGAGGGGTGGCACCTACGCTGAATGCACCGGAATTGGGCGGCATCGTATTCATTTGATCGTGAGACGGATCGTGCGTGCCTGAGCCCAATCCCGGCCATGCGAACGGATGCTGGGCGATGGCGCAGCCGCGCCAGATTTCACGCCCGCAGGGTTCCAGCCGGTCGAAGGTTTTTCCGGCACGCCGATGATGATCGGCGTGCCGCGCTGTCTTGCGCGCCGATCCCGTCGGAGGGGAATGGATGATCGATTTTCGGGGCGTTGTTGCATAAATCCGGTCGCCCGCGCGCGGCATGATGACGTTTACGCGCAACGGTCTGGGCAGATGGCGCGGTAAACAATCCGTCTGGCTGCGTAGATTGTC
>CAKKOY010000158.1 GCA_919592095.1 Ralstonia syzygii subsp. syzygii
CCCTTCCAGCTCTCTCTCTCCCAGCCCCTCACCGTTCCTTGCATCGGACCATGATCGTCTCATCTCACATGGACAACATCATAGGCGATAGGTACGGCTGTAGTACTAAGCATGCCGGCTCTCCGGCGCCGCCAGGCGAAAGCCTTGGCCCCGCACCGTATGGATGAGGACCGGCATGCCGGGCGGATCGACCTTGCGGCGCAGGTTCTTCATGTGCACGTCGATGAGATTGTCGATCGCGATTAGGTCGGCGTGCCAGACCTGATCGGCCAGTTGCAGGCGGCTGACGGTCTCTCCGGCGTGACGCATCAGGCATTCGAGGATGGCGTATTCCTTGGGCGTGATATCGAGCGCATGGCCCCCGCGCGTGACCACCCGTGCATTCGGATCGAGCCGGAGGTCACCGATGACCCGCTGCGCGGCGGGCGCCAGCCTTGCCCGCCGCAGCAAGGCGCGGACGCGGGCGAGCAGTTCATCGAAGACGAAGGGCTTGGTCAGGTAGTCGTCCGCGCCGGTATTCAGGCCGGCAATGCGATCGGCGGTCGCGTCGCGGGCCGTCAGCATGAGGATGGGAAGCTGGGGATCGCGCTCGCGCAGCTCGCGGCATACGGCGATGCCATCCTTGCCCGGGAGCATCCAGTCCAGGATGACCAGATGGGATGTCGCCAAAAGAGATGCATGAGCCTCTTCCGCTGAATGCGCGACCGCCACCTCGAAGCCTTCCTCCTGCAACCCCCTCGCCAGCAGGCGCGCCGCTTTCTGATCGTCTTCTATTAAGAGGATGTGCATCGGGTGCCCCAACTGACGGCGGCATTCTAGCAGTCGTCATGATGTCGTTTTTCTGAAGAAGAATTCAGGGTGCTGCGCAGCATGCTTGCGTAGCATAGCGCCCGCGTCCGGACGGAGCAGCCATCAAAAGAAGCAACCCGCAGGCATCGGAGCCCATCATGCAAGTCAAATCGATATCCGCCAGGCGACTCATCTACGGCGCCGGTGCGCTGGCCGCGATCAGCCTGGCCGTGTGGGGCGCGATGTCCCTGCACGCCAAGGAAGCCGTCGCGCCGCCGGCCCCGGTTTCCATCCAGCACGAGGGCGCGCGCGTGATCGTTCCCGAGCCGTCCGCGCTGCGGCGCACGCTGGCGGTGGCGCCGGTCGTCCAGGATCAGGTTGCCGTGCCCTTCACCCTGCCGGCGGTGGTCGAGGCGGATCCGGCCAGGCTCGTGAAGGTCCTGCCGCCGCTCACCGGCCGCATCGTCAGCCTCAACCGGCAGCTCGGCGACGAGGTGACGGCCGGCGACGTGCTGTTCTCGATCGATTCCGCGGACCTGGCGCAAGCCACGAGCGATGCGGCGAAGGCCCAGGCGACGCTGGCGCTGGCCAGGCGCAACCTGGAGCGGCTGCGGGAGCTGGACAAGTCGGAGATTGCCGCCAAGCGGGATCTCGAACTGGCGCAGAACGACTACGCACAGGCGGCCAGCGAGGCGGACCGCGCGAACAACCGGCTGGCGCAGCTGGGCGCCAAGGGCGGCGCGCAGGTGACGGGCGGCCACATTCTTGCCGTGCGCTCGCCCATCGCCGGGCGCGTCGTCGATCTCAATGCCGCGATCGGCGGGTACTGGAACGATGCCACGGCGCCGGTCATGACGGTCGCCGATCTTTCCCGCGTGTTCGTGACGGCAAGCGCGCAAGAGAAGGACCTGGCCCAGGTCTACGTGGGGCAGGCGGCGACGGTCAAGCTGGACGCCTATGCCGATGCGTTGCCGGCCAAGGTCCGCTTGGTCGGCGAGATACTGGATCCGGATACGCGCACCGTCAAGGTCAGTATGGTGTTCGACAACCGGGATGGGCGGCTGAAGCCCGGCATGTTCGCCCAGGCCACGTTCCTGGCGCGGCCGCATACCGGCATCACGGTGCCCATGACGGCGATCATCCAGAGCGGGTTCTACAACCGCGCCTTCGTCGAGGTGGCGCCGTGGCAGTTCGAGGCGCGCGTGGTCAAGGTGGGGGGGCAGCTCGACGACCGTGTCGAAATCGTCTCGGGCCTGAAGGCGGGTGACCGCGTGGTGGTCAAGGAAGGGGTGCTGCTCAATGATTGAACGCCTGGTCACCCTGTGCTTCAACCGGCGCGGCATCGTCGTCCTGGTGTTCCTGTTCGTGGCGGTCTACGGCTGGTATAGCTGGACACAGCTGCCGCTGGAGGCGTATCCCGACATCGCCGACACCACGTCGCAGGTCGTCACCCAGGTCAACGGCCTGGCCGCGGAGGAGGTGGAGCAGCAGATCACGATCCCGCTGGAGCGCGAGATCATGGGCACGCCCGGCATGCACGTGATGCGCTCGAAGAGCACCTTCGGCCTGTCGCTGATCACCGTGGTGTTCCAGGACGGCGCCGAAGACTATTGGTCGCGCCAGCGGTTGCAGGAGCGCATCAGTGGCGTTTCGCTGCCGTACGGCGCCCAACCCGGGCTGGATGCGCTGACCTCGCCGATCGGCGAGATATTCCGCTACACGCTGCAGTCCAAGACGCGGGATCTGCGCGAGCTGTCCGAGCTGCAGTTCTGGAAGGTCATCCCCCGCCTCAAGCAGGTGTCCGGCGTGGTGGATGTGGCCAACTTCGGCGGCCTGACGACGCAGTTCATGCTGGAGTTCGATCCGGCCAGGCTGTCCAAGTACAACCTCTCGCTGAATCAGATCACGCAGGCCATTGCCGCCAACAACGCGAATGCGGGCGGCAGTGTCATGCAGCGCGGCGAGCAGGGGCTGGTGATCCGCGGCGTGGGCCTGATCCGCAACCTCGACGATCTGGGCAATATCGTCGTCAGCCAGAAGAACGGCGTGCCGGTGCTGGTCAAGGACATCGGCCGGGTGGTGCTGGGCAACCGCGAGCGGCACGGCATCCTGGGCATGGACGACAACCCCGACACCATCGAGGGCATCACGCTGCTGCTCAAGAACGAGAACCCGTCGCGCGTGATGGCCGGCGTGCACGAAGCCGTGCGCGACCTGAACGAGCACATCCTGCCCAAGGATGTGAAGATCGTGCCGTATATCGACCGCAGCAAGCTGGTCGACGCCACCGTGCATACGGTGGGCAAGACGCTCGTCGAGGGCATGACGCTGGTGTCGCTCGTGCTGCTGCTGTTCCTGGGCAGCCCGCGCGCGGCGATCATCGTGGCCGTCACGATCCCGCTGTCGTTGCTGACGGCGTTCATCCTGATGCACCACTTCAAGATTCCGGCCAACCTGCTGTCGCTGGGCGCCATCGACTTCGGCATCATCGTCGACGGCGCCATCGTGGTGATGGAGAACATCCTGCGCCGGCGCGAAGAGGATGCCGAAAGCGAGCTGCACGGCACCGACATCATGGCGGCGGCGCGCCAGGTCACGCGGCCGATCTTCTTCGGCATGCTGGTGATCATCATCGCCTACCTGCCGCTGTTCGCGTTCCAGCGCATCGAGTACAAGCTGTTCTCGCCGATGGCGTTTGCGGTCGGCTTTGCCCTGTTCGGCGCCTTGCTGGTGGCGTTGCTGCTGATCCCGGGCTTGGCGTACTGGGCCTATCGCAAGCCGGCCAAGGTGTTCGAGAATCCGGTCTTGCACTGGCTCGTGCCGCGCTACCAGGCGCTGCTGACCCGGCTCGTGGGCAAGTCGCGCACGGTGATCGGCCTTGCCGTGGCGACCCTGGCCGGTGTCGTGATCCTGGGTGGCTCGATCGGGCGCGACTTCCTGCCGTACCTGGACGAAGGGTCGATCTGGCTGCAGGTCACCCTGCCGCCGGGGCTCTCGCTCGACAAGGCGAGCTGGATGGCCGATACGCTGCGCGCGGCGACGCTGGAGTTTCCCGAGGTCGAGCATATCGTCACCCAGGTCGGACGCAATGACGATGGCACCGATCCGTTCACGCCGTCGCATATCGAAAGCGCCGTGACGCTGCACCCCTACAGCGAGTGGACAACCGGGCGCGACAAGCAGCAGCTGATCGCCAAGATGGCCGAACGCTTCAAGCAGCTGCCCGGCATCGACGTCGGCTTCACGCAGCCGATGATCGACGGCGTGCTGGACAAGCTGGCGGGCGCGCACAGCGATCTGGTGGTCAAGATCTACGGCAACGATTTCGGCGAGACACGGCAGCTGGCCACCGCGGTCGAGCATGTGCTCAAGACCGTGCCGGGCGCGCAGGACGTGATCATCGACCAGGAGCCGCCGCTGCCCCAGGTGCGCATCGATGTCGACCGCGCGGCCGCCGCCCGCCTCGGCATCAACATCGCCGACGTGATGGCGCTGATCCAGACCGGCATCGGCGGCAGCCCGGTGACGCAGGTCTTTGTCGAGGAGCGCAGCTACGACGTGGCCGCGCGCTTTGCCGGTGCGTCGCGCAGCAACCCGGAGGCCATCGGCAATCTCATGCTGACGGCCGCCAATGGCGCGCATATCGCGCTGGCCCAGGTCGCCAGGATCCGCTTCGCCGAGGGCGAAACCACGATCACGCGGGAGATGAACAAGCGCCACCTGACGGTGCGCCTGAACCTGCGCGGGCGGGACCTGGCATCGTTCCTCGACGAGGCCAAGCGGCGCATCGACCAGGAGGTCCGCTACGACCATACGCGCTACCAGATCGCCTGGGGCGGCCAGTTCGAGAACCAGCAGCGCGCGCAGGCCCGGCTGGCGGTGATCCTGCCGATGGTGCTGGCCCTGATGTTCGTGCTGCTGTTTGCCGAGTTCAAGAATCTGCGGCAGCCCGCGCTGATCCTCTCGGCGGTGCCGCTGGCGACGCTGGGCGGGCTGATCGCGCTGCACCTGCGCGGCATGACGCTGAACGTGTCGTCCGCGGTCGGCTTCATCGCCCTGTTCGGGGTGGCCGTGCTCAACGCGATCATCATGGTCTCCAACCTCAACCGCTGGGCCCAGGAGCCCGGCATCAACCTGAAGGATGCGGTCGTGGCCGGGGCGCGCGAGCGGATGCGTCCGGTACTGATGACGGCCACCGTCGCGGCGCTTGGCCTGATTCCGGCCGCGCTGGCGCACGGGCTCGGCAGCGACGTGCAGCGTCCGCTGGCGACCGTGGTGGTGGGGGGGCTGGTGACGGCAACCGCCCTCACGCTGGTGCTGCTGCCGGCCTTGTATTACCTGATCGAAGCGCGTGTAGGCCGCCGGGAGAAGGGCGATGGCCCGGTCGCGTACGAGGCAATCAAGGGGGAATCGTAATGCGCGGGATGACGCGAATGGCCTTGAGCGTGCTGCTCGCCGCGACAGCGGGCGGCTGCGCCGTCGGCCCTGATTTTCACCGGCCGGCTGCGCCTGCCGTGGCGGGCTACACGCCCACGCCGCCGGCGCCGGCCGCATCGGCACCGGTCGAGGGCGGACAGGCCCAGCGGCTGGTTGAAGGGCAGGAGGTTGCCGGGAAGTGGTGGACGATGTTCGGATCGGGCGCGCTCAACGAACTGGTCGAAGCGGCGCTCAAGGCGAATCCGGACCTGCAATCGGCCGAGGCGGCGTTGCGCGTGGCACAGGAAAACCTGGCGGCGGCGCGCGGGGGCTTCTTCCCGAGCGTGGATGCGCAGATGACCTCGGCACGCCAGAAGACCGCCGAGGTGCTGGCCAGCCCCCTTGCCGCGGGGGACCTGATGTATTCGTTGCACACCGCTCAGTTGACGGTGTCCTATGCGCCCGACGTGTTCGGCGGTCTGCGCAGGCAGATCGAGGCTAGCGCGGCGCAGGCTGAGGTGGCGGCTTTCCAGCGTGAGGCGGTGTACCTGACGCTGACCTCCAATGTCGTCGCCGCCGCGATCCAGGAGGCTTCGCTGCGGGCCCAGATCCAGGCCACGCACGAGGCGATCGCCGTGGCCTCCCGGCTGCTCGCGGCCGTGCGCAAGCAGCGGCAGGCGGGGCAGCTCGGCGCCGCGGACGTTGCCGCGCAGGAAGCCGCGCTGGCGCAGATCGAAGCGACATTGCCTCCGCTCGACAAGCAGCTCGCCCTGCTGCGGGACCTGATCACCGTTCTGGCCGGCCGCTTTCCCAGCGAGGCGATGGCGCAGACATTCGAACTGGAATCGCTCCATCTGCCGCAAGCGCTGCCGTTGAGCCTCCCGTCCCGCCTGGTGGAGCAGCGGCCCGATATCCGCGCGGCCGAGGCGCAGCTCCACGCGGCGAGCGCGCAGATTGGCGTGGCGACCGCGGCGCGGTTG
Organism: Ralstonia syzygii subsp. syzygii; assembly: GCA_919592095.1. Lineage (GTDB taxonomy): Bacteria > Pseudomonadota > Gammaproteobacteria > Burkholderiales > Burkholderiaceae > Ralstonia > Ralstonia syzygii. The sequence continues at coordinate 6,186 of CAKKOY010000158.1, forward strand.
CCGAGCATCACGCTGACCGCCGATCTCGGCAGCTCCGCACTCGCGTTCTCGAAGCTGTTCGCCAGCGGCACCGGGTTCTGGGGATTGACGGGGGGGATATCGCAGCCGATTTTCCGTGGCGGCACGCTGCTGCATCAGCAACGCGCCGCGCAGGCGGCATACGACCAGGCGGCGGCACAGTACCGGAGCACGGTGCTGACGGCGTTCCAGAACGTTGCCGACACGTTGCACGCCATCGCCGCGGACGCCAGGGCGCTGCAGGCCGCCAGCCATGCCGCGGACGCCGCCCGCAAGAGCCTGGCGATCGCGCAGCGCCAGTGGACGCTCGGGCTGATCGCGTATCCGGCCGTCTTGCAGGCCGAGCAGGCTTATCAGCAGTCGCTGGTCAGCGTGGCGCAGGCACGCGCGGGGCGCCTGGCGGATTCGGTGGCGTTGCTGCAGGCGCTGGGCGGGGGCTGGTGGAACCGTGAGCCCGCCGGCGCGCGGCAGAACTGATGGACGGGATGTGCGGCGGTTCGGTTGCCGGGGCAAACCGGGGGCGTGCGGGCGCCATGTCACCGGACCGCAGTGCTGCAGCGCTGGACCGGCCGCCTCGCACGGGCTTCAGCGCGCCGGCGGAGCGCTGGCCGGCACGTTGGGCAGGCCCGGCGCGATCATCGGCCCGCCGTTGACGCCGGGTGCACGCGACAGTACGCGCAAGCGGTTGTCGAGCTTGGCGCCGTCGACGAAGCGCTTGACGTCCTCGCCGGCGCGGCGTGCCATCTCGGGGGTATCCACCCAGCCGGTCAGGGTGACGCGGCCGTCCGGCGTGCTGGCGATGCGGATCTGGCGGGCATCCAGCGCGGTGTCCTGGTCCAGGGCGGCCTTGACCTGGTAGGTGAGCAGGGCGTCGTCGGCCATGCGGGCGCCGGTGCTGTACGGGTATTCGCCCCAGCCGCACGCGGCCAGCGCCAGCGCGGCGCACGCGGTGGCCAGCATCTGCGCCGGGCGGCGCGCCATGCCGGCGCGAACCTCAAGGGCCAATCGGGAGATGCGCATCGATGCTCCTGGCGAAGGACGACAGGCTCACATGATAGTGCGTGTCGTGGCCGGTGTTGGGGCATGGTTTCCCGCAGGCGGGTGCGGCCGCATGCCGTGGCCTTCAAAACTCACCGCCTGATGAAACCGCCTTCAAGTTTCCGATGGCTTTTCCTTCTGACCAGGCGTGACACCCAAATCCTTGGACAGTTTCGAGGGCGTTGTTGCATAAATCGACTTTGAAGTCGAAGCCATCCCTGTGAGGCGTAATTCAGTCGACGCGGACGGACTGCGGGCGGGCAAGCGCAGCCATGCGGTTGAGCACG
>CAKKOY010000159.1 GCA_919592095.1 Ralstonia syzygii subsp. syzygii
CTCGCATCAACTGGATGTTCTCTACTGAAACGGCTCGCAAAAAATTGGCCAAAGCCTACCCTGTACCCACCTCTGACAAACCGTCATAACCCCTGTGCAGAGGTACTAGTGCCATGCGAGGCCCCGCCGGCCACCGAGGTGCAGCTGTGCCGCGTGCACCGTCCCGAGTACGTGCGCGAACTGGTCGCCAGCGTACCGGTCGCCGGCTACGCACCGATCGACCCCGACACGGCGATGAACCCGCACACCTACATGGCGGCTGTGCTGGCGGCCGGCGCGGCGGTGCAGGCCACCGACAAGGTGATCGCCGGCGAGCTGGAGAACGCTTTCTGCTGCGTGCGTCCGCCCGGCCACCATGCCGAGCCGGGTCGGGCCATGGGGTTCTGTTTCTTCAACAATGTGGCCGTGTCAGCGCGCCATGCGCTGGATCACCACGGGCTCGCGCGCGTGGCCATCGTCGATTTCGACGTCCACCATGGCAACGGCACCGAGGCCACCTTCCGCGACGAGCCGCGCGTGCTGATGTGCAGCTTCTTCCAGCACCCGTTCTATCCGTATTCCGGTACGGAGGGCGTGGCGGCCAACGTGGTCAACATCCCGCTGCCGGCCTATACCAATGGCCTGACCGTGCGCGAAGTGGTCGAGACGATCTGGTTGCCGGGCCTGGAAGTATTCCAGCCCGAGATGCTGTTCATCTCTGCCGGCTTCGATGCGCACCGCGAAGACGATCTCGGCCAGATGGGCCTGGTCGAGGCGGACTACGCCTGGATCACCCGGCAACTGATGCAGGTGGCGCACACGCATGCCAAGGGCCGCATCGTCAGCTGCCTGGAGGGCGGCTACAACCTGAGCGCGCTCGGGCGCAGCGTGGTGGCACACGTGAAGGCGCTGGCGGAGCTATGAGGACGAATCGTCTTCAACATTTATAAAAGTAATAAAGACATCGTCAAAAAATCGTTCAGCGCATGTAGGGCCTGCCTTACACTAGCGCCTCATTCCAACGATAAAGAGACGGCAACCGCCTGCGATCCAGCGAGTTGCCGTTTTTGTATGTAACGCATGATCGAACTCAAGGGGATATCGCAGCACTTTCGGGGAGCGGGCGGCGCCGACGTCCACGCGCTGCGCGACGTCGACCTGTCCATCGACAAAGGCGAGATCTTCGGCATCATCGGCCGCAGCGGCGCGGGCAAGAGCACGCTGGTGCGTGTCATCAACCTGCTGAACCGGCCGACCTCGGGCACCGTCACCGTGGCGGGCGAAAATCTGACGGCGCTGGACGCCAACGGCCTGCGCCAGGCACGCCGCAAGATCGGCATGATCTTCCAGCACTTCAACCTGCTGTCGTCGCGCACGGTGTATGACAACGTGGCGCTGCCGCTGGAACTGGCCGGCACGCCGCGCGAGCGCATCCGCGAGATCGTGCTGCCGCTGCTGGAGCTGGTCGGCCTGGCCACGCACAAAGACCGCTACCCGGCGCAGATTTCCGGCGGCCAGAAGCAGCGCGTGGGCATCGCCCGGGCGCTGGCGAGCCAGCCGGACGTGCTGCTGTCGGACGAAGCGACCTCCGCGCTGGATCCGGAGACCACGCGTTCCATCCTCGATCTGCTGCGCAAGATCAACCGCGAGCTGGGCCTGACCATCGTGCTGATCACGCACCAGATGGAAGTCATCAAGCAGGTGTGCGACCGCGTGGCGGTGCTCGATGCCGGCCGCGTGGTGGAACTGGGCCGCGTGATCGACGTGTTCCTCAAGCCCAGGCATGGCGTGACCCGCGCGCTGATCGGCGAGGTCATTTCGCAGGAGCTGCCGCCGTCCGTGCTGGCGCGCGTGGAAAGCCGCCTGGTGGCGCGCGAGCAGGGCGGGCGCGACCACCTGTTCCGCCTGGCCTTCACCGGTGCGGGTGTGGACCAGCCGGTGCTGGCCCAGGCGATCCGGCATTACGGGCTCGACTTCAACATCCTGCATGGCCATATCGAGGAGATCCAGGGCCAGGCCTTCGGCTCGCTGGCGATCCTGGCCTCGGGCGAATCCGGCGACATCAACAATGCGATGAGCTTCCTGCGCGAGCAAGGCGTGGTGGTCGAGGAGATCAACCATGTGGTCTGACGTGACCGATCTGTACCTGCCCGCCCTGGGCGAGACGCTCGCCATGGTGGGCGTGTCCGGCGGCATCGGTGCGCTGTTCGGCGTGCCGCTGGGCGTGCTGCTGTACCTGACCGTGCCGGGTGGCGTGCTGTCCGCGCCGGTGTTCAACCGCATCGCCGGGCTGATCGTCAATGCGGTCCGTTCGGTGCCGTTCATCATCCTGCTGGTGGCGGTGATTCCGCTCACGCGCCTGCTGGCGGGGTCCTCGATCGGCACCGCCGCGGCCACCGTGCCACTGACCCTCGCGGCGATCCCGTTCATCGCGCGCCTGGTGGAGACCGCGCTGCGCGAAGTGGACCGCGGCCTGATCGAAGCGGCTCAGTCGATGGGCGCGACCACCGGTCAACTGGTCTACAAGGTGCTGCTGCCCGAAGCGATGCCGGGCATCCTGGCCGGCCTGACCATCACCTTCGTCAGCCTGGTCGGCTACTCGGCCATGGCCGGTACCATCGGCGGCGGCGGCCTGGGGGATCTGGGCATCCGCTACGGCTATCAGCGCTACGAATCGGACATCATGCTGGCGGTGGTCGCTATCCTGATCGTCTTTGTGCAGGCGGTGCAATCCACGGGCGACTGGCTCGTGCGCCGTCTGAGCCATCGCTAATCATTCAATCGACAGACAAACGAGGGAGTCTCATGAATCGCCGTCAACTGCTGCAATGGTCCGCGAGCCTGGGGGCCGCGCTGGCACTGGCTGCCGGGGGCGCTCTGGCGCAGAGCAAGCCGATCAAGATCGGCGTGACCGCAGGCCCGCACGCCGAGATCATGGAAGAGGTGAAGAAGGTCGCCGAGAAGGATGGCCTGAAGCTGCAGATCGTCGAGTTCAACGATTACATCCAGCCGAACGCTGCGCTGGCCGCTGGCGACCTCGACGCCAACAGCTACCAGCACCAGCCGTACCTCGACGACCAGGTCGCCACGCGCGGCTACAAGTTCGTCAGCGTCGGCCAGACCATCACCTTCCCGATGGGCGTCTACTCGAAGAAGATCAAGTCGCTCAAAGACCTGAAGGAAGGCGCACGTTTCGGCCTGCCCAATGACCCGACCAACGGCGGCCGCGCGCTCCTGCTGCTGCAGGCGCAAGGCGTGATCAAGCTCAAGCCGAACGCAGGCTTCAAGGCCTCGCCGCGCGATGTGCGCCGAGAACCCCAGGAAGCTGAAGTTCGTCGAGCTGGACGCCGCCCAGTTGCCGCGTTCGCTGGATGACCTGGACGCCGCCGCCGTCAACGGCAACTATGCCGAGAAGGCTGGCCTGGACCCGACCAAGGACGGCATCGCCATCGAAAGCCCGAAGGGGCCGTACGCCAACGTGATCGCCGTGCGCGCCGCCGACAAGGACCAGCCCTGGGTCGCCAAGCTGGTCAAGGCGTATCATTCCGATACGGTCAAGGCCTTCATGAAGACGAAGTACAAGGATGCCGTCATTGTGGCCTGGTAGGCACTTTCCAGTCTGTTAGAGGGCTCTACCAAGCCGATTGCCGGACGAGCCTGTGGTGTCCGGCAATTTTTCGCGGTTAAAATAGCACGACCGTTCGGAAAAATAACGCGGCCGCCCGGCCGCCCGTATAATGGCCGGCGTTTTGTAAAATCGTCTTATCAATAGTGGAGTGAGCGCATGAAAGTCCTGGTCGCAGTCAAGCGCGTGATTGACTACAACGTGACGGTTCGCGTGAAGTCGGACGGCAGCGGCGTCGATCTTGCCAACGTCAAGATGAGCATGAACCCGTTCGACGAGATCGCCGTGGAAGAGGCGGTGCGCCTGAAGGAAGCGGGCGTCGTCACCGAAGTGATCGCTGTGTCGTGCGGCGTGGCGCAGTGCCAGGAAACCCTGCGCACGGCCATGGCCATCGGCGCCGATCGGGGCATCCTGGTCGAGACCAACGAAGAGCTGCAGCCGCTGGCCGTGGCCAAGCTGCTCAAGGCGCTGGTCGACAAGGAACAGCCGCAACTGATCATCCTGGGCAAGCAGGCCATCGACGACGACGCCAACCAGACCGGCCAGATGCTGGCGGCGCTGGCCGGCTTGCCGCAAGCGACGTTCGCCTCGAAGGTGCAGATCGCCGACGGCCGCGCTTCGGTGACGCGCGAAGTGGACGGTGGCCTGGAAACCCTGTCGGTCAAGCTGCCGGCCGTGGTCACCACCGACCTGCGACTGAACGAGCCGCGCTACGTGACGCTGCCGAACATCATGAAGGCGAAGAAGAAGCCGCTCGACATGGTCAAGCCGGAAGACCTGGGCGTGGACGTGGCGCCGCGCCTGAAGACGCTCAAGGTGGCCGAGCCGCACAAGCGCAGCGCCGGCGTGATGGTGCCCGACGTGGCGACGCTGGTGGCCAAGCTCAAGACGGAAGCCAAGGTGCTGTGAGGCGGCCAGCCGCATTCCGCACGTCTTTCAAGCACACCGAACAGGCAGATCAAGATGACCGCACTCGTTATTGCTGAACACGACAACCAATCCATCAAGGCCGCGACGCTGAACACCGTGACCGCCGCGGCGCAATGCGGCGGCGAGGTCCACGTGCTGGTGGCCGGCGCAGGCTGTGCCGCCGCCGCGCAGGCCGCCGCGCAGATCGCCGGCGTGGCCAAGGTGCTGGTGGCCGATGCGCCCCAGTTCGCCGATGGCCTGGCCGAGAACGTCGCCGAGCAGGCGCTCGCCGTCGCCGGCAGCTACAGCCACATCCTGGCGCCCGCCACCGCCTACGGCAAGAACATCCTGCCGCGCGTGGCCGCCAAGCTGGACGTCGCGCAGCTGTCCGACATCACCAAGGTCGACGGCCCCGACACCTTCGAGCGCCCGATCTACGCCGGCAACGCGATCGCCACGGTGCAATCGGCCGACAAGGTGAAGGTGATCACCGTGCGCGGCACGGCGTTCGACGCGGCGGCCGCCAGCGGTGGCTCGGCAGCGACCGAGGCCCTGACGCCGGTGGCCGATGCCGGCATCTCGCAGTTCGTCTCGCGCGAAGTGACCAAGAGCGACCGCCCGGAACTGACCGCCGCCAAGATCATCGTGTCGGGCGGCCGAGGCGTGGGCTCGGGCGAGAACTACACCAAGGTGCTGACGCCGCTGGCCGACAAGCTGGGCGCCGCGCTGGGCGCCTCGCGCGCCGCGGTGGACGCCGGCTTCGTGCCGAACGACTACCAGGTCGGCCAGACCGGCAAGATCGTCGCGCCGCAGCTGTACATCGCCGTCGGTATCTCGGGGGCGATCCAGCACCTGGCAGGCATGAAAGATTCCAAGGTGATCGTGGCGATCAACAAGGATCCGGAAGCGCCGATCTTCAGCGTGGCCGACTACGGACTGGTGGGCGACCTGAACACCGTGGTGCCGGAGCTGGTGGCCGCGCTGGGCTGATCGCAGAGCGCGGCGCGGCAGCGCCACCACGCCATACCGCCGAAGCCGTTTCCGACCCGTTTGGAAACGGCTTTTTCATCGAGGGATCGGAGAGAGACATGACCTATCAAGCCCCCGTCAAGGACATGCTGTTCGTGATGAACGAACTGGCCGGCCTGGACAGCGTCGCCAGGCTGCCCGGTTTCGAGGAGGCCACCGCCGATACCGCGCAGGCCGTGCTGGAGGAGAGCGCGCGCTTCACTGGCGAGGTGATCGCCCCGCTCAACGCGGAAGGCGACCGCAACCCGAGCAGTTGGAAGGACGGCGCGGTGACCGCCAGCGCAGGCTTCAAGGATGCCTTCCTGCAGTTCGGCCAGGGCGGCTGGCAGGGCGTGCAGCATCCGGTCGAATACGGCGGCCAGGGCTTGCCCAAGCTGATCGCCACGGTCTGCATCGAGATGCTGAACGCGGCCAACCTGTCGTTCGCGCTGTGTCCCCTGCTGACCGACGGCGCCATCGAGGCCCTGTTGACGGCCGGCAGCGATGCGCAGAAACAGCTTTATGTGCCGAAGCTGATCTCGGGCGAGTGGACGGGCACGATGAACCTGACCGAGCCGCAGGCCGGCTCCGACCTCGCCCTGGTGCGCACCCGTGCCGAGCCGGTGGGCGACGGTACCTATCGGCTCTTTGGCACGAAGATATTCATCACCTGGGGCGAGCACGACATGGCCGGGAACATCGTCCACCTGGTGCTGGCCCGCACGCCGGGCGCGTCGGAGGGCGTGAAGGGCATTTCGCTGTTCGTGGTGCCCAAGTTCATGGTCGATGAAGACGGCTCGCTGGGTGCGCGCAATGATGTGCACTGCGTGTCGATCGAGCACAAGCTCGGCATCAAGGCGAGCCCGACCGCCGTGCTGCAGTTCGGCGACCATGGCGGCGCCATCGGCGCGCTGGTCGGCGAGGAGAACCGTGGCCTGGAGTACATGTTCATCATGATGAACGCGGCGCGCTATGCCGTCGGCATGCAGGGCATCGGCGTGTCGGAGCGTGCCTACCAGAAGGCCGTGGCCTATGCGCGCGAGCGCGTGCAGAGCCGCCCGGTGGATGGTTCGGCCGCCAAGGCGGTGCCGATCATCCACCACCCGGACGTCAAGCGCATGCTGCTGACGATGCGTGCGATGACCGAAGGCGCGCGTGCCCTGGCCTATGTGGCCGCCGCCGCATGCGATGCCGGCCACCACGCCGCCGATGAGCCAACGCGCCAGCAGAACGAATCGCTGTATGAATTCCTGGTGCCGGTGGTGAAGGGCTGGAGCACGGAGATGTCGATCGACGTGACCAGCCTCGGCTTGCAGGTGCACGGCGGCATGGGCTTCATCGAGGAGACCGGCGCCGCGCAGTACTACCGCGATGCGCGCATCCTGCCGATCTACGAAGGCACCACGGCCATCCAGGCCAACGACCTGATCGGCCGCAAGACGGTGCGCGACGGCGGTGCGGTGGCGCTGGGCATCTGCGCCGAGATCGCCAAGGTGGAAGCGCAACTGGAGGCCAAGGGCGGAGCGCATTGCGAGGCGATGCGCCAGCGCCTGACCGCAGGCCGCGAGGCGCTGGAATCGGTGGTGCGCTTCGTGGTCGCGCAGACCAAGGCGCAGCCCAACGCCGTGTTCGCCGGCAGCGTGCCGTACCTGCGGCTGTGCGGCATCGTGCTGTCGGGCTGGCAGATGGCGCGCGCACTGCTGGTGGCGACCGACCGAGAGGGCGGCGATCCGAATTTCTACGGCGCCAAGATCGCCACGGCGCGGGTGTTTGCCGACGTGCTGCTGACACAGGCCCCGGGGATTGCGCAGAGCATCCTGTCGGGCGGCGAGACCATCGGTGCGGTGCCGGAAGTGCAGTTCTGAACCGGGTTTGCAGGCATTAAGAGCCGCTAACACAAGTCATCGACGAATCGAGAGCAGATGATTGCAGCGGCGAGTGAAAGGAGCGCGGTGTGAATATCGAGTCGTCGTTCGAAGCGGATGCGCAGCT
>CAKKOY010000160.1 GCA_919592095.1 Ralstonia syzygii subsp. syzygii
ATAGACGCCCATCTGGTAGGCGTGTCCGGCGGTCTTGACGTTGCCATCCGAGCCGACAGCAGCTTTGCCCGTTTTCAGGTCGCAGATCGCCAAACCTTCGGCTGTCTCGCGCACCCGGTCAGTGGTGCCGGTGAGGATCAGGCCCAGGTCGCTGATTTCGAGGCGTTCGCACTGAATCTCGACCGCCTTGTAGTTCTGCTTCGGCGCGATGATTTGGCAGTACTTCGTGTGCAGGGACAGCGCGATCTTCTCGGCGTCTTGCGGCGTGTCGTCTTCCCATACAACGTCTTCGTCAGGCCGGCGGATCGTGTCCACGGCAGCGGCAGCAGCTTCGTCAATCGTGATGCCAGTACCATCGATTCGGGACTGGTCGAACACAGCGGTACTTGCATGAACAGCCTTGCCAAGCATGGCCTTGCCGTTGGATGGCACTCGCTTGCCTTCGAGATGGGTTGCAGCCCAAGCCGCAGGGCAATCGAAGAGCCTGCCGAGGCTGGATGCGCGGATGATGACGGGTGTCATGATCTATCCTTGTTTTAGTGGTTACAGGGTTTTGCCTGCCATCTGCCAAGCTCGGCGAATGGACAAGCCACGGCGTTTCCAGTACAGGAAATTGGCGAGGAACTTCTTCATGGGAGCGCCCGAGCGCTGACTTTTCCGGAACGCAGGCCGAGACACTCGGCGGCAGCGATCACCGCGTCGCAGGTCGAGGGAAACAAGCCGTCGTAGCTGGTCTCGCCGTTCTCGGTCATGACCCGAACGCGGCACTTGATGAGGGGGACGGCGGCCACCCGACGTGGCGTAGCAACGAATCCACTCAGGACGGGATTGATGGGAGTCGCGGCTGTTTGGATCATCAGTCCCTCCGAATGATTATGCGTATCACGCAAAGCGTTAAACGCATAATATTCATGGCAAGAACTTGCGTCAAGCGCATATTTTGAGTGCGGACGAAAAAAAACCCGCGTATGCGGGTTACTAGGTGTTGCAGGCGCGTTTGAACGCCTATGGTGAGGTGACTACCCCCGCACCCGCTGTGAAATTCGGGCACCAGTCACAACCGCTACGGACAGCCTCGGCTTGAACTTGCTCATCAACAGACCCACCCCTCGGGTCCGGCATGAAGCCCAATTGCAGCAGTTTGGCGCACGACACCTTGTAGCGAGGAGGCGCGACAAATCCAACCTCCAGCATGTTTCGGTGTTCGGCCTCGGGGTCTGCGATCTCGATGGTCTTGTGGCAATAGCGCTCAACGCCTCCACCGGCCTGCGCGGAAATGAAGCATCCGAGTGTGGCGATCACAGCATCGTGATCGACAACCAGGCGACCACCTGCGCGCACCAGCACGCCCTTGAGATTGTCGAGGTGTTGCAGAAGGGTAACGGCCAGTTCCGCTTGTTCTGGCGTGGAACCGAATTCCGCGCGATAGCGCTTGATCTTGCCGACCGGTTCCTCCGTGAACTTGTCGGCCTGCGTGGCAATCTCCAGAGCAACAGGAAATAGATGCGACGGTGACGTGGTGAAATTAACGGAAATCACACGAAGCTTTCCATACGAGCGATCACCACACCACAAATCGTAGCGTTACCGTTAACCTCAAAAATTCGGTTCGGCCAAGCTGGATTCAGCGCTTCTAGCATCTTCTTGCTTCCATCAACAAGCAAGCGCTTGAAAGTAGCCGAATTTTCCTCATCGAGACGCACAACAACCAGAGAACGGTGTTCGGCACCTCGATTAGGATCAACAAAGATGATGTCCCCATCGTCAAACGACGGCTTGCCACCTGGGTTATGCATGCTGTCACCCTTCACTCGCAGGGCATAGGTCCGCTCCCCGTGCTTGACAGGGCACGCCAGCCAATCCTCAGCATCGCCTGCAGGGTACGGAGATGCGACGTTGCACCAATTCCCTGCCGCCACCCATGAAATCAGCGGAACGCGGCCACGTGTTGTCACATCGTCCACGTTGGCCTCGGCGGAAAACAGGTCCGCAACCCGCACGTCAAGCGCCCCCCCGATTCGCTCAAGCATGTCTTGGCTGTAACCCTGAACCCCTCGCTCCAGCCGCGAAATGTTGCCCACATCGCTACCGACGAGAGTTGCAAGCTCAAGGATCGTCATGCCCTTAGCTTTGCGCAGCTTTCTGATTGTTGTTCCGATGCTCATGACATGAATCTTCCTTCGCCAATGCGCCATACGCAAAGCGTGTTGCGCATTTTTCGTCACTCGTCTATTATGCGCTTTACGCATATTTCGAATTGGAGCGCCGACATGAAATCCCCACTCCAACTAGCTCGCGAGCGGCGGAACTTGACCATCGTTCAGGTTTCTGTGGCCGCAGGGATCGACCCGGGTAACTTGAGCCGCATTGAGCGTGGTTGCCAAACGCCCTCAACAGAAGTGGCGGCGAGGCTTGCTCAATTCTTCGAGTACGCAGTAACCGAGATCGAAATTCTCTATCCGGAGCGCTATACCGAGAAACTCGATCAGCCACGGCAAGAACATTCCGACTCACGGGAGGCTGCGTGACAACTACCGCCTCTACGTTTTGGAGAAAGGCTAGGTCATTGTGGACCGCGCCCTCTCAAGTCCCCGTCGAGATGTGCGCCCTGTACCACCGAGCTTGCGCTGGTGAAACGGACGCACTGATCGAATGGCTCAAGATCGGCCAGGCTGATCGGAAATCTCTCCCAGCAGAGCCTTCGCTAGCGTCAAGGCTCGCGCAACTTGAGGATCGGGTTTCTCGCCTGGAATCTGAAGCGTCTGCTCGATCCGAGCAATCCTTGATTCCCACTCTGCTCGCAAACGCTCCGGGTTCGGGTGCGTTTGAAAAATTACGGAGATGGCATCGAAGAGCACGGCGGTTGTTGGGTTTTCGCTCATAGGGGCTTCCTTTCATGAAATGGATTGATGTCGATGGCCTGCAAGCCGAGGTCGATTCTGGCATGGCGAGAAGCCCCACCCTTTTTTCAGAGGTTCATCAACCATGAGCACAGAAGAAGTTTCGCCCCAAGACAGTGAAAGCACACGCACGCTGGCTGCACGCAATGAAGCAGAGGTCTTGCGCGCCGTTGCGCGTGTCACGCAAGCCCATGCAGCGACTTGCATGGGAGTGTCACCCAGCACGATCAGCCGCGATCTGGAACACCTACCGCGCTGGTCACAGATGCTGGCCGTGGTTGGTCTTCAGGTCGTACCTACAGGCGCAATGGTTGTCGATCCGATCGAGCAGGACGCAATAGAAAGCATGGCGTTCAAATGGCTGGAGTCCAGGCGGTTCCAGCGCATGACGCAGGCCGGGGGCTGATGTGGAGCAGCACAACGTCACGCTGATTGAAATGCAAGCGTTCGCCGCTGCGTGCGTGCAGTTTGATGGCCGCGTACCTGCGCCGATGAACCCATACGACCGCGACGACGCGCGCCATGACTACTGGCAACAAGCGTTTGAAGCCTCGCAGATTCGGGTACGCGATAGGTTTAGGGAGACTGCATGAAAGACCGACATCAATCATCCCCGATGCGCGTCGGCGCGCGCTACAGGATGCCCTCCGGCCGCTATGCCGAGCTGGTGGCGGCGTCGCCGTTTGGCGATGAGTTCCACTTCCGGTATTTCGACCGGCCGCGCTCGGCGGACGACAGCACGGTTGTCTTGTCGCGGGCGGTTGCTGTGCGGGCGGAGGTGCAGGCTTGAGAACACTAACCACGCTTGCCCTCTGCCTTGCTCAACTGGCTGCGCTTGTGGCCTGGAAGCTCTATGGCATTGAGGCCGCTGGCAATTTGCTGCTGTTCTGGGTCTGGTTCTTTGCGATTGTCGGAATCATGGCCTTTTTCCTGCCCGCACAATCTCCGGCCGCGCCGAAGTCTCGGGTGCGACGATTTTTCAGCACTTTCACGTGCGGTGTCCTGTTGGTTGCCCTTGCTTGGTATGGGCATTTTGTCAGCGCAGCATTCTTCGTGCTGGGCTGGCTGGGTTTATGCATGTTCGGGAGTCGTTTCGATGATGACGGCTTGCCGCGAGAGAAGGGGCCGGCATGAGCGAGCTCCCTAGCCCTCTCACGCCCGCCGACTGCGACCTGCGCGAGTTCCACTTCATGCCGCTTGAGGTGAAGCGCCTGCTGTCCTCGGAGACATGGATTCTCGGGACGGGCGACGAGCGCGCGGCGGCTATCACGCTGTGGCTTGAGAGCTGGCATCAGGTGCCCGCTGCCAGCCTCCCGTCAGACGACCGTATGCTCGCACACCTGTCGCAGTGCAAGAACTGGCGCAAGGTGAAAGAACACGCGCTACGAGGCTGGGTGAAGTGCGCAGACGGCAAGCTGTATCACCCAGTGGTAGCTGAAAAGGCGCTTGAGGCTTGGATTTCCAAGCTACTCAGCAGCATGTCTGGCACCGCTGGTAACGCCAAGCGCTGGGGCATCGTGGTCGATACCGAGGCCGTCAAAGGTCAGATCATCGAAGCTGTCCGCCTTCTGCAAGCCATCACTCCACAATCGGAATGGTTGCGCAAAAAGCAGGTTCTCGCAATCACGGTGGGATCGGGTGGCGAATCGCACCCCGAGCAAAAGACCGTCGCCCCCCGACACGAAAAAACGTCGCCCCCCGACGAATCAGGCATCGGCCCCCGATCACTAAATTTATCGACCCCCGATCGCAATAGAGAGGGAGAGAGAGATAGAGATATAAAAACCAAAGGCATAGAAGCGCAGCAGCATAACCACCGTGGTCAGTCGCGCGCGCTGCCCGACGACGTTCCCGACCCGCCAGAGCGCCACGTGCAAGTCGCGGTGCTGCTGCGCAGCCTTGGCGTGCGGCCGATGACCGGCTCGCATCCACTGGCAGCGGTCTTCGCCAACGCCGGTGCCACCGACGCGCAGCTACGCGCTGCCGTGGACATCGCCCGACAGCGCAAGCCGTCGCCGGAGCCGATCCCTCCCGGCTACTTGCAGCCGATTCTGCAAGACATCCTCGCCCCGCCAGTGGCGCGACCAACGGCCACGGCAGCCGCACGAGACGCCGACCGCGCCCACACCATCGCCGTCCTGACCGGCAGGAGCAACGACCATGAACGCACCGCTCACACCTTCGATGTTGAAGCCCGCCGCGTCGATTGACTGGCCTGCTGATGCCATTCCGCAAGCCTGGGTCGAAAAACTCTTTGGCCGCATGTCGGCGATGTACGGCAGCAAGTTTGCTGACCTTTGGCGTGGCACGGATTTGCAGCAGGTGCAGCGCGTATGGGGGCAGGAGCTTGGCAGCCTGTCGAACGACGAACTGCGCGATGGCGTTGCCGGGCTTCGCAATCGGCCGTTCCCGCCGACGCTTCCTGAGTTCGTTGCGCTGTGCCGTCGCCCGATCAACGTGGACGCGGCGCTGTACGAGGCCGCACAGCAGCTTCGCCTGCGCGCCGAAGGCAAAGACCAGTGGAGCAATCCGGCGATCTACTGGGCCGCGATCAGGGTCGGCGAATTCGACATGCTGAACCTTTCGCACGGGGCGTTGGTGAAGCGGTTTGGCGCGGCACTCGATGCTGTGCTGACGCAAGACCAGATCGCGGATGTGCCACCGCGTGCCGTTGCGCTTCCCGCGCCCGGTCGTGCTCATGCCAGCGCGGATGCCGTCCGCCAAGCCGTCGAAAAGGTTCACGCAATCCAACGTGTCCCCGGGGACAAGAACTGGGCTACGCGGATTCTTGAACGCGTCAAACGCGGTGAGAAGGTGCCCATCGCTTGCCATGACATGGCGAAGCGTGCGCTGGGGCATGCCGACGATCCCGTGAGTTCGATTTGAATTTTTTCGCAATAAAAATGACCGAGACCATCACGTTCACGATCCCAGGCGAGCCCGTTGCAAAAGGGCGTGCGCGCTCGTTCGTGCGCAACGGACATGTCGCGCACTTCACCCCGGATAAAACGGCGCGGTACGAGAACCTCGTCAAGCTGGCCGCCCAGCAAGCCATGGGCAGCAAGACCCCAACCGAAGGCGCTGTCGCGCTGATCGTCAAAGCATTCATGAGCATCCCGGCCAGTTGGAGCCAGAAGAAGCAGCGCGCCGCCGTGCTGGGCGAAATCACGCCGACCAAGCGCCCCGATCTCGACAACATCGTCAAGGCAATCAAGGACGGCGCAAACGGCGTGACGTGGCGGGACGATTCGCAGGTGGTCGACGTGCGAGCCAGCAAGCGGTATGGGACGCCGCGAGTTGAGGTTGAAATCAGGACAATCGGAGGTGAAGCATGAGTGAAGTTATCGAGTTCAAATCGGCGTTTGACGCCGCGCGCTTCGCGCTCTGCTATTCGACGCAGCAGTACGGTGAATCGCTGATGGCCAAGCGCCTGCGTGGTGACGTCGGCGGGTCTGGCATGGGGCTGGTCGGCCTCGATGGCGCTGGTCAGGCGGGCATGATCCGGCGTGTGCTGTGGGAACTGCCAGAATTGCATCTGGCCGCCGTGGTGGCGCGCGCTGCGCCGCGTGAGCTTGACTGTGGCTGTGGTCGCACCTGCTGTGCAAAGAGCCGTCCGAACGATGAATGGGCTGCCGCTATCGAATGGCTCACGGGCGCGTCTACGGCGTACTGCTCGGGGTTCTCGCAATACCGCGTGCGTCGCGCGATCATCGAGCGTTGCTTCGGGGTGAAGCGGAATCTGGAAGAGATCGCCGACGATTGCGGGGCGCACCGGAACACCGTGAGCAAGCACAATGCGGCTGTGCGGCGATGGATGGATGGTGACCGACGCACCGGAGAAATCGGCATGTTGGATGTTGCGTGGGGTGCGCTGGATCGGCGCTTTGTTGAACTCGGTTGGATCGAGCGCCGGGACGCCGCTTGACCCCGTGGAGCCAAGAAGCACGGCCCATATCCGTCACAATGACGGTTCCACTAGATCAGGAGGCTATTCGTGCTCAAACATCTTCTGAAGCTGCTGCGCGGGAAAAAAGACACTCAGGAATCCGTCGCCGCCAATTTCCGAATTGACATCACCGAATCAACACCCGAGCCAACGCCTGTCGCTGTTGCTGAAAAGAAACCTCGACGCAAGCGGCGAACCAAGGAAGAAATGGCAATCGCTCGCGCAGAACTCGTGGAAAAAATGCGGGTCGAGGGGCTTGAACGGGCTGTCAGGGAAAAAGCTCAACAAACCGCTATTGGCGTCGAGCACTACATCTGGCGCGGGAACGTGTGCGATTGCCCTGCATGTGAGGCCAATGACGGCAAGCGCTTCCGCTGGGACAAGCCACCTCGCACCGGTCACCCTGGTGAGTGCACATCATGCAACGATGGCTATTGCAAGTGCTATGCAGAAGCCATCATTCCGGGCTTCGACAGCAACTAGTACCTCAGCACAGAGGTTATGACAGTTTGGGTAGGTTGTAGGACAGGCAAGCAGTTGTGGTCAACGAGCAGCTCGATGCTGCGAGCGATGCCTGCTTGCCGGCGGA
>CAKKOY010000161.1 GCA_919592095.1 Ralstonia syzygii subsp. syzygii
TCCGCCGGCAAGCAGGCATCGCTCGCAGCATCGAGCTGCTCGTTGACCACAACTGCTTGCCTGTCCTACAACCTACCCAAACTGTCATAACCTCTGTGCTGAGGTACTAGCTCTGCGGCAGGATCGTCGGTACCCGATGCCGGCCTCGCATGCGCGAGCGCCGGCGTTGTCGTTTCGGGCCCGGGTGTCAGTGCAACTGCGGCTGCGTCGCGGCAAAGCTCGGGCGCGCACGCATGACCGCCTGCCCGCGCTGCAGGTTGGGGCGCTTCTCCAGCAGTGCCGCGCCTTCGGGGAACATGTCCAGGTAGGCCAGGATCGGGGCGAGGAACAGGTCGGCCATCGACACGGTGCCGCCGACCAGGTAATCGCGGTCTTCATAGGCCTGCTCCAGCGCATCGAGCTGGGCCGCGATCTCCGGCAGGGCGCCGTCGATGGTCTTGCGCTCGGGCTGGCCGTTCTCGCCCTTGGGGAAGACGTACTGCAGGATGTAGCGGCGCACCATCGCATCGTAGGCGTGGCAGTTGATCAGGCTGATCCACTGCTCGCCGCGCGCATGCGCGGTGGCGCCCCATTGCGGCAGCAGGCTGGGGCCGTCGAACGCCTCGTCGATGTAGCTCAGGATGGCGCGCGTTTCGTAGAACTCGATGGGACCGTCGCTGAACGCCGGCACACGGCCGAACGGGTTGTGCGCCAGCAGTTCCGGCGAATGCGGCGGCACCGGCTGCAGCGTATAGCGCACGCCTTTCTCTTCCAGCGCCATGCGCACGGTACGGCAGTAGCTGCTGCGCGGGTCGCCGTAGACCGTGAGGGTGCCGGCGCTGCCCTCGGGGTCCAGGTAGTCGCTCAGCCGGTTGAAGACCGATTGCCAGCCGGCCAGGTGGCCGTTGCGGGTCTGCATGTCGGGGAAGCCGCTGTGGCGCATGTGCAGATGGGTGCCGCCGTCCTGGTCGGTCAGTCTGACCTCGATCAGTGTTTTCAGGTCGGGCGGCATCGAGCCCGCCTCCCAGGCCCAGGTGTAGGCGAGGAAGTCGGCCCGGTCGAGCTGCTGGTATTCCCCGACGGCGATGTGCCGGGAGCCGTCGCGTCCGCCCATGACGACGCGGTAGCGGCCGCCGACGCGCGGATCGGCGCTCGCTTCCAGCACGCTCATGCCGCGCGGACAGTGCCACACCGCCAGCGCCGCCTGGTCGGTGAAGGCATCGAACACCCGATCGCGCGGCGCGCGGATGAAGCGGGTCATTTCCAGTTGGAAGGTGGAGGCCTTGGTCATGGTGGTGTCCCTTTGTCCTTGGTGGCGGCACGCTTGCCCCGGGCGGGCGTCGCGGCCTGGGTGTGCTCGACGAATGCGACGAGCCGGTCAAGATTGCCTTCCCAATGACGGCGGTAGGCCTCCAGCCAGCCGTGCGCGTCGCGCAGGGCATCGGCGCGCAGGTGGCAGATGCGCCAGCGCGCGTTGATCTCCCGCTCGATCAGCCCGGCTTCGGCCAGCACGCGCAGGTGCTTGGAGATGGCCGGGGCGGAGATGTCGAACGGGCGGGCCAGTTCGCTCACGGGCGCTTCGCCCGCGGACAGGCGCGCCAGGATCGCCCGGCGGGTGGGGTCCGCCAGGGCAGCGAAGATGGTGGAGAGCAGGTCATTGTCGAGCGGCATTCCTTCATTTAACTTCTGGGTTAATTGACTGTCAAGCCCGCAAACCGGCTTCCCGGCGACGGTATCGGCGCCTGCCTTGCCAAGCATCGTGGGAAGTCACGTGCCGGACGGGCGTATCTGTCACAATCGCGCCCGTGGCCGGCGATGGAGTGCCGGTCCGTTTTTCATCGGGGCTGTCCATATGCCTTTTCTCGGAATCGGCTTTCACGTCATCGTCGCGCTGTTCTTTGCCGTGCATGCGGTGCGCACGCACCAGAACATGTATTGGCTGTTCATCCTGTTCGCCTTTCCGCTGCTGGGCAGCGTGGCGTACTGCTTTGCGATCTACCTGCCCGAACTGCGGTATTCGCGCGGCGCCCGCGTGGCCACCCGCGCCGTCAGCCAACTGATCGACCCGAACCGGGCGGTGCGCGAAGCGCGCAACGACTTCGACCGCGCGCCGACCGTGCAGCACCGGCTGCGCCTGGGCGAGGCCCTGCTGGAGGCCGGTGACGCCAAGGAAGCCCGCCAGCATTTCGAGCAGGCCGCCACCGGCCCGTTTGCCGGCGATCAGGCCGTGCTGCTGGGCCTGGCCCGCGCGCAGTTCGCGACCGGCGATGCGGCGCTGGCCAAGGCGACCCTGGACAACCTGTTCGAGGCGCATCGCGTCGCCCGCCAGCAGCCCGATCCCACGCTGCTGTATGCGCGGGCGCTGGCCGCCAGCGGTGCGCCCGGCACGCGCGAGGCCTTCGAGCAGGCGCTCACCTGCGCAAACGATGCCGCCGCCCGCTGCCTGTACGGCGAATGGCTGCTGACCCAGAACAGCGCCGCCGACAAGGACCGCGCCCGCACCCTGTTCGACGATATCCTGCGCGATGCCAAGCACTGGACGCGCTACGACAAAGACCATAACCGCGAATGGCTGCAGCGCGCCCAGGCCGCCCAGTCTTCCTTCCGTTGATTTCCCTGATGACGCTGTTGAAACGCAAATCCATCGAGGCCGTGGCCTCGCGCCGCCCCGCCCGCGCCAAGCGCGATGACCGTGTACACCCTGAAGACGAACCGAAGCGCATGGCGCCGCGCTTTGCGCCCGTGACGTTCTCCGAACTGTCGGGCGTGCGCTACCTGCACTTCGGCACCGAGTGGGTGCAGGGCGCGATGCGCCTGTCCAAGCCCGACGCCATCGAACTGGAATATGCCCAGCAGATGATGGCGTGGCTGCTGTTCCTGGACCCGGCCGCGCGCCGGGATTTCCACGTCGTGCAGTTGGGCCTGGGTGCGGCGGCGCTGACCAAGTTCTGCCACCGGCAGCTGGCGCCGGCCCGCGTCACCGCAGTCGAGCTGAACCCCGCCGTGATCGTCGCCGCGCACAGCATGTTCGGCCTGCCGTTCGACGACGGCCGGCTGGAGGTGCTCGAGCAGGACGCCTACGACTGGGTCACGGACGCCCACCACCACGGCACCGTCGACGCGCTGCAGATCGACCTGTACGACGCCACCGCGCGCGGGCCCGTGCTGGACACGCCGGCCTTCTACCGCGCCTGCCGCCAGGTGCTGCGCGCGCCCGGCGTGATGACCATCAACCTGTTCGGCGACCACACCAGCTTCCCGCGCAACATCGAGCGCATCTGCGATGCATTCGACAACCGCGTGCTGGTCTTCCCCGAGGTGCACGACGGCAACGTCATCGCGCTGGCCTTCAATGGCCCGCCGCTGCAGGTCGGCTGGGATGCCGTGCAGGCGCGCGCCGCGGCGCTGCAGGCCGCGCTCAAGCTGCCGACCAAGAGCTGGGCCGAAGGGCTGCGCCGCGCCAACGTCAATCAGGACGACGGGCTGTCCATCTGACGGCGGTGCTGTCGGCATCCTTGCCAATGCAAACGCCCCGGTTGTCCGGGGCGTTTTACCTGCTGGGGCAGGCCGCTACTACTTGGACAGCAGCCGCATCGCCGCCTCCAGCCCGGCGATGGTGACGGGATACATCCGCATCTTCATGATCTGGTTGATGACCGAGATCGATTGCCGGTACTGCCACAGTCCTTCCGGCTCGGGGTTGAGCCACGCGAACTTGGGGAATTGCTCGATCAGCCGCTGCAGCCAGACGGCGCCGGCTTCGGGATTGCTGTACTCGACCGAGCCACCCGCCTGCAGGATCTCGTACGGGCTCATGGTCGCGTCGCCGACGAAGATCAGCTTGTAGTCGGGTGGGTATTTGCGGATCACGTCCCAGGTGGAGAAGCGCTCCGCGTGGCGGCGCCGGTTGTTCTTCCACAGCCATTCATAGACGCAGTTGTGAAAGTAGTAGTACTCGAGGTGCTTGAACTCGGTCTTGGCCGCGGAGAACAGCGCTTCCACGCGCTTGATGTGGTTGTCCATCGAGCCGCCCACGTCCATCAGCCTCAGCACCTTGACGTTGTTGTGCCGCTCGGGGCGCATCTTGATGTCGAGCAGGCCGGCATTGGCGGCGGTGGCGTGGATGGTGTCGTCCAGGTCCAGCTCCACGTCGGCACCGTCGCGGGCGAACTTGCGCAGGCGGCGCAGCGCGATCTTGAGGTTGCGGGTGCCGAGTTCCACCGTATCGTCGTAGTCGCGATAGGCGCGCGCTTCCCACACCTTGACGGCGGTGCGGTTGCCCTTGGACTGCCCGCCGATGCGGATGCCCTCCGGGTTGTAGCCGCCGTGCCCGAACGGCGAGGTGCCGCCCGTGCCGATCCACTTGCTGCCGCCCTCGTGGCGTTCGTGCTGCTCGGACAGCAGCTCCTTGAGCCGTTCCATCAGCTTGTCGAGGCCGCCCATGGCTTCGATCCCGGCTTTTTCTTCGGGCGTCAGCTCGCGCTCGAGCTTCTTGCTCAGCCAGTCCAGCGGAATGTCGGCGCGCCAGTCGATCGTGTCTTCCACGCCCTTGAAGTAGGCGCCGAAGGCCTGGTCGAATTTGTCGTAGTGCTTCTCGTCCTTCACCAGCGTCGTGCGCGCCAGGAAGTAGAACGCGTCAAGCGAAGGGGCGATGACCTGCTGCTTGAGTCCTTCGAGCAGCGTCAGGTATTCCTTGACGGAGACCGGCAGCTTGGCGTGCCGCAGCGTGAAGAAGAAGTCGATCAGCATGGCGGTCTTCCGGCGCGCTCAGTCGCGCGGTTGCTCCAGCTTGTACTGCAGATGCCGCTTCACGGTCAGCCACTCGGATTCGATGATCGAGAACACCACCGTATCGCGGTAGCTACCGTCCGGCATGCGCTGGTGGTTGCGCAGCACGCCGTCCTGCTTGGCGCCCAGGCGGGCAATGGCCTCGCGGCTCTGGTGGTTCATCCAGTGCGTGCGGAATTCCACGGCGATGCAGCCCAGCGTCTCGAACGCATGCGTGAGCAGCAGCAGCTTGCATTCCGTGTTGACGGCGGTGCGCTGTACCGATTTCGCGTACCACGTGTGGCCGATCTCCAGCCGCTTGTTGGCCGCGTCCACGTTGAAGAAGCGGGTGGAGCCGACCACTTTGCCGGGCTGCCCGTGGCGGATGTCGCGGATCACGAACGGCATGGCGCCCAGTCGCTCGCGCATGTCGAGCGCGGTCTCAAGCCAGGCGGGCGTCTTCTCCGGCGAGGGCACCGAGGTGTACCACAGCTTCCACAGCTCGCCGTCGGCCGCGGCGGCGCGCACGTCGGCTTCGTGCTCGCGGCCCAGCGGCTCCAGCCACGCGTGCTGGCCGGACAGGGTGACGGGTTCGATGAAGTACGTCATGTTCCCGGCGTCCTCAGCGGTTGGCGCGGTTCATGAACACCAGGCGCTCGAACAGATGCACGTCCTGCTCGTTCTTCAGCAGGGCGCCGTGCAGCGGCGGAATGGCGGCGTTCTTGTCCTGGCTGCGCAGCGTCTCGGGCGGGATGTCTTCGGCCAGCAGCAGCTTGAGCCAGTCGATCAGCTCGGAGGTGGAGGGTTTCTTCTTGAGCCCCGGCAGGTTGCGCATCTCGTAGAAGGCGTCCAGCGCGGCCTTCACCAGCGCCGGCTTGATGCCGGGGTAATGCACGTCGACGATTCTCTGCATCGTCTCGGCATCGGGGAACCTGATGTAGTGGAAGAAGCAGCGGCGCAGGAAGGCGTCGGGCAGCTCCTTCTCGTTGTTCGACGTGATGATGACCAGCGGCCGGTACCGGGCGCGGATGGTCTCGCGCGTCTCGTACACGTAGAACTCCATGCGGTCGAGTTCGCGCAGCAGGTCGTTGGGGAATTCGATGTCGGCCTTGTCTATCTCGTCGATCAGCAGCACGGTCCGCTGCCCGGCCTCGAACGCCTGCCACAGCACGCCCTTGACGATGTAGTTGCGGATATCGTGGACGCGGTCATCGCCCAACTGCGAATCGCGCAGGCGCGACACGGCATCGTATTCGTACAGGCCCTGCTGCGCCTTGGTGGTCGATTTCACGTGCCATTGCAGCAGCGGCATGCCCAGCGCGGCGGCCACCTCCTCGGCCAGCATGGTCTTGCCCGTGCCCGGCTCCCCCTTGATCAGCAGCGGGCGCTGCAGCGTCATCGCCGCGTTGACGGCGAGCTTGAGGTCGTCGGTGGCGACGTACTGGTCGGAGCCTTCGAAGCGCGCGGGCCGGGCGGACGTCTGGGTCGGGTTCATCGGACAATCCTACTGGGCGGTAAATGGATGCGGAGACGGCCAGTATAAGAGAGTTTGGCTGTTTGACGCGGGGGGCTTTCCCCGGCGTCAGGCCGTGGGGAACCTGACTGGACTGGCAAAAAAACCGTGCGGTACAATGCGCCGGTTTGACGCACCACGAACGACCGTCTTCTGACAAGCTGCCGTTGCCAGCAAGCCGGTGAGGCGCCCTAGAGAGACAGCCACCCGAGGGTAGGGCAGGCGGGGCGGGCAGGATTCTGAACTCCACGCTAGAGAACGATGAAAAAGATCCTCACGATGGTGGCATTGGGCGCGTTGGCTGCGTCGGCGTCTGCCGCCGACATCCAGGGCAACGCGCAGGCGGGTGCCGGCAAGGTGGCCATGTGCATCGGCTGCCATGCGATTCCGGACTACAAGGCGTCGTATCCCGAGGTGTATCGCGTGCCCTACCTGGGCGGGCAGAACGCCAAGTACATCGAAAGCGCGCTCAACGCCTACAAGAAGGGCGAGCGCAAGCACCCGACCATGCGCGGCATCGCCGGCTCGCTGAGTGATCAGGACATCGCCGATCTGGCGGCCTACTACGCGCAGCAGACCGCCGCCACGCCCAACAACCCCCGGAAGTGACGAGGACGAACATGAAGAATATCTCGCTCGGTTTGGGCGCGTTGGTGCTGGGCGTCGCCGTTTCCGCGCAGGCGGCCGACCTGCAGAAGGGCAAGCAACTGGTGGAGAAGGGCGGCTGCGTGACGTGCCATGGCCAGGGCCTGAATGCCCCGATCTCGCCGGACTACCCCAAGCTGGCCGGCCAGCACGGCGACTACATTTACCATGCGCTGCTGGCGTACCAGACCTCCGGCAACCCGCTGATGGGCCGCAACAACGCCATCATGGCCGGCCAGGTGAACGCCAACCCGGCCATGATCGGAGAGAACGGCAAACCGCGTCCCTTCACCCAGTCGGAGCTGAAGGACATCGCCGCCTATATCGAGTCGCTGCCCGGCTCGCTGGTGCTGAAGAAGTAAGCGGCTTGCGCAGCTGAAAAAAAAAACGGCCCTCGGGCCAATGCCGCTCAGTTAAGCCTGAGCGGCATTTTTCTTGGTGGGGTACTGAGTTTTGTTGAGGCGAACGGCACGAGGGTATCGTCGTTCGCTGCGGCGAGGGGGTAGGACG
>CAKKOY010000162.1 GCA_919592095.1 Ralstonia syzygii subsp. syzygii
CGCATCAACTGGATGTTCTCTACTGAAACGGCCCGCAAAAAATTGGCCAAAGCCTACCCTGTACCCACCTCTGACAAACCGTCATAACCCCTGTGCAGAGGTACTAGGGGTTACCGCAGGCATCACGCCATCCGTCCGGGTGGCATCTCCACCCATTCAACCGTGCCGGCCCGCCACAAAAAGGACGGGCGGGACCGGCTCGACTCCAGGAGCGAGAACCATGCAGCAAACCACCTTGCGCGGCGGCATCGCGCTCGTCGTGCGGGCACTCGCCAGCGGCGCGGCCGGCGCCCAGAGCGTCACGCTGTACGGGCTGGTCGACACCGGCATCGAATACGTCAGCCATGCCAACAGCAGCGGCAACGGCCTGGTGCGCATGCCGTCCATCACGGGTACGCTGCCGTCGCGCTGGGGCCTGCGCGGCGCGGAAGACCTGGGCGGCGGCATCCAGGCGGTCTTCACGCTGGAGAGCGGATTCAATACCGACACCGGTACCTCCGGCCAGGGCGGACGCCTGTTCGGCCGCCAGGCGTGGGTCGGGCTGGCGGGCGGCTATGGCACGCTCACGCTGGGGCGCCAGTATTAGCGCTTGTTGCGGCGATTGCGCGGGCCCTATTCTTTGACGCACCAGCGCGCGGCGGCTATATCCACAAGATGCCAGTCGCTCATGGGCCCGCGATCCGGGGCGACCGGCAGGACGGTGCGTGCGGCGCGCTTGCGGATTCTCCCTCGCGAGATTTCGCGTTGCATTCCAGCCGTGTGTTGACGCGTCCAGCCAAGGCAGAACAGGCGGGGCCGTCGATTTGCGCGCCACCACCTCACCACCTGAACCGCCCCCGAGCCGTTGCCAGACGGTCATGGGAGTCCATCAGCCAAAGGAGTCTTCAATGACGTTTCGCTGCAATCCATTCATCCTGCCGGTTGTCTTCGTCGCCGCGGCAGCCATGCCGGTCCTGGGGTTGGCCCAGGCCGAGCAGACGGTTCGCATCGGAAACGCGGGGCCTCTGACGGGCGGCGCCGCGCATTGGGGCAAGGACAACGAGAATGGCGCACGGCTCGCTGTCGAAGACCTGAACAAGAAGGGGCTCGGGATCGGTGGGAAGACAGTCAAGTTCGAGCTGCTCTCCGAGGACGACCAGGCCGACCCGCGCCAGGCGATGGTCGTTGCCAACAAGCTCGTGGATTCCGGGGTGAAGGCGATGCTGGGGCATTTCAATTCGGGCGCGGCGATTCCCGCCTCGGCCATCTATTCGCGGGCGGGCATCCCCGATATTTCGGTGGCGACCAACCCGCAGCTGACGCAGCAGGGGTTCAGGAACACGTTCCGCATCATTGCGAGCGACGACGATGTCGGCATCGCGCTGTCCCGGTTCGCGGTGAGGGCACTCAACGCGAAGAAGGTGGCGATCATCGACGATCGCACGGCCTACGGCCAGGGTGCCGCCGAGGTGTTCGAAAAAGGGGTCAAGGGGCTGGGGGCGACCATCGTCAGCCAGCAGTTCACGAGCGACAAGGCCACCGACTTCATGGCGATTCTCACCACCATCAAGAGCAAACGGCCCGATGTCATCTTCTACGGCGGGATGGACGCTCAAGGCGGACTGATCGCGCGCCAGATGAAGAAGCTCGGGATCGGGGCCAAGCTTCTCGGCACGGACGGTCTCTGCACGGGCGAGGTCGCGAAGATCAGCGCCGGTGCCGTCAACGGGACCCTCTACTGCACCCGCGGCGGCAAGGCGCTGGACACGATGCCGAACGGGGGCGATTTCGCGCGGCGCTACAAGGCGCGCTTCGGCACCGAGGTGCTGAACTACGCCCCGTATCTCTACGATTCGCTGATGACCATCGCAGCCGCGATGCAGGCTGCCGATTCGGTCGAGCCGTCCCGGTATTTGCCCGAGCTGACGAAGGTCGGCTACGATGGGATGACAGGCCCCGTGACCTTCGATGAGAAGGGCAACCTGAAGAACCCGGGCTTTACGGTCTTCACGTATCAGGATGGCAAGGCTGTCCGCGTGGCGGGGTCCTGACCGCCCCATCTTCCCATCTTCCGGGTTGCCCGGTTGCCCGGTTGCCGGAACCGGCGACATCACTTGAACCAGATCCAACCACCATGCGTGTTTCCGAAATTCTGTCGTCCCTGTACATCGAGGGTTCCGCCGACATCGAGGGTGGCCACAAGGTGCGCTCCCCCATCGATGGCGCCGTCATCGGTAGCGTGAAGCTTGCCTCGGCCAAGGAGGGCGAGGCGGCCATCGATCGTGCCCACGCGGCGTTCCTGCAATGGCGCGGGGTGCCCGCTCCGGTGCGCGGCGAGCTGGTGCGTCTGCTGGGTGTCGAACTGCGCAGGCACAAGGAGTCCCTGGGGCGGCTGGTGACGCTGGAAGCCGGGAAGATCCTGTCCGAAGGGCTGGGCGAAGTCCAGGAGATGATCGACATCTGCGACTTTGCCGTGGGCCTGTCGCGCCAGCTGTACGGCCTGACGATCGCGTCCGAGCGCCCGGGCTATCGGATGATGGAGACCTGGCATCCGGTCGGCGTGGTCGGCGTGATCTCGGCCTTCAATTTCCCTGCCGCCGTCTGGGCCTGGAACAGCGCGCTCGCCTTCGTCTGCGGAGACAGCGTGGTCTGGAAGCCGTCCGAGAAGACGCCGTTGACTGCGCTGGCCTGCGATGCCTTGTTCAAGAAAGCGGTCGCGGAATTCGGCAAGGCCCATCCGGGCACCGCGCCCGACGGGCTCCATGAGCTGCTCGTCGGGGGCCGCGATGTGGGCGAGGCGCTGGTGCACGCGAAGCAGGTACCGGTGGTCAGCGCGACCGGCAGCACCCGCATGGGCCGTTTCGTCTCGGCGAGGGTGGGGGAGCGGTTTGGCCGCGCCATCCTGGAGCTGGGTGGCAACAACGCGATGATCGTCGCGCCGAGCGCGGACCTGGAACTGGCCACGCGCGCGATCACCTTCGCGGCCGTGGGCACGGCCGGGCAGCGATGCACGACGCTGCGCCGCCGATCGTCCATGAAAGCGTGGCGGCGACGCTTGTCGAGCGCCTGAAGCGCATCTATGGATCGGTGACGGTGGGCAACCCGCTCCAGGAGGGCACGCTGATCGGCCCGCTGATTGATGCCGGCGCGTACGCGGCGATGGTGCATGCGCTTGAACGGGCGGGCGCCCAGGGCGGCACGATCCATGGCGGCGATCGCACGCGCCTGGAGGCCGGCCAGGATGCCTACTACGTGAAGCCGGCCCTCGTCGAGATGCCCGCCCAGACCGAGGTGATGCAGGAAGAGACCTTCGCGCCCATCCTGTACGTCCTGACGTATCGGACGCTGGAAGACGCCATCGCGCTGCAGAACGGCGTGCCCCAGGGTTTGTCGTCTGCGATCTTCACGCGCGACCTGAACGAGGCGGAGCGGTTCCTGTCCGCGGCCGGCAGCGATTGCGGCATCGCCAACGTCAACATCGGCACGTCGGGTGCGGAGATCGGCGGCGCATTCGGCGGCGAAAAGGAGACCGGCGGCGGCCGGGAATCCGGATCGGACGCCTGGAAGGCCTACATGCGCCGCGCGACCAACACCATCAACTACAGCAACAGGCTGCCGCTGGCGCAAGGCGTGCGTTTCGATGTCTGAATCGACGAGGTGAGCGAGATGCATACCGGAACGAAGGCGCCGCATCCGACAGCGGATGTCGTGATCGTGGGCGGGGGCGTCATCGGCAGCGCGATTGCCTGCTTCCTGACGCAGGACGACCGCGATGTGGCGGTCACCGTCATCGAGCGCGACCCGTCCTACGCGCAAGCCTCATCGGCGTTGTCCGCGAGCTCGATCCGCCAGCAGTTCTCTTCGGCGATCAATATCAGGATGTCGCAGTACGGCATCGCGTTCCTGCGCGAAATCGGAGAGCGCCTCGCGGTGGAGGGCGACCGGCCGGAGATCGGTCTGGTCGAGCCGGGATACCTGTACCTGGCAACGGAGGGCGGCGCCCCTGTCCTGCGCGAGAACCATGCCGTTCAGCAGGCACACGGCGTCGATGTCGAACTGATGCGCCCCGAGCGGCTGAAAGCGAAGTTTCCGTGGGTCTCGACCGAAGGTGTCGCGCTGGCATCGCATGGCCTGGCCGACGAGGGCTGGTTCGACGGCTACAGCCTGCTGCAGGCCTTCCGCAAGAAGGCCATCTCGCAAGGCGTGCGATACGTCAAGGAGGCAGCCACCGGCTTCGCGCTGGACGGTGGCCGGATCGCGGCGGTGCGGCTTGCATCGGGCACGTCGCTCCACGCGGATGTGTTCGTGAACGCAGGCGGCCCCTGGGCGGCCTCGGTCGCGAAGTGGGCGGGCATCGAACTGCCGGTACGCGCGCGCCGGCGCAGCGTTTTCAGCTTCAGCTGCCCCGATCATCTGCCCGGCTGCCCGTTGGTCATCGATCCCTCCGGCATCTGGTTCCGCCCGGAAGGCGAGCAGTTCATCTGCAGCTACGCCCCGCCGGAAGCCGAGGATGCGGACGATCTGCCCCTGGATGTCGCCTACCACGCGTTCGACGACTTCGTCTGGCCGACGCTGGCCGAGCGGGTGCCCGCGTTCGAGGCCATCCGCATGACCGGCGCCTGGGCGGGCTACTACGAGATGAATACCTTCGACCATAACGCCATCCTGGGTCTTCATCCCGCCTGCGGCAATCTGTATTTCGCCGCCGGGTTTTCCGGCCATGGCCTGCAGCAATCTCCCGCGGTCGGCCGCGGGATCGCCGAGCTGATCCGGTTTGGCGAGTATCGCTCCCTGGACCTGAGCGCGGTCGGTTTCTCTCGCCTGCTCGAGAACAGACCGCTGCTCGAACGGAACGTGATCTAACCCTGCATCCCCCGCATCGAGACACGCCTCCAGCCGACGGCGCCGCCTTCGGCTGAGGGGGAACGCATGCCTCAACCTTTGTGAGCGCGTATGTCCAAGAACATTGCTTGAAGGCCGACGCATGCCAGGCCGCCGCGAACGCATCGACTCCCTCCAGCGCAAGCATCCCGCGCTGGAGATTCTGCTCGCCCCGCAAGCGCGGCGCGCCACGTTCGACTGCGCCGCAGCATTTGCGGCGGGAATCGCGCGATAATGATCCGCTTTCGTGCCTTGTTTCCGCCTGCCATCATGACCGGACTGACCACCGCCCTCCTGCACGCCGACCGCGAGGCCGGCATCGAGCATTACGCCGTCCACAAGCCGCTGCACACGTCCACCACCTACGGCTATGCCGACACGCGCGACCTGATCGACGTGTTCCAGGGCAAGCCCGGCTACACCTACGCCCGCCAGGGCAACCCCACCACGGCCGCGCTGGAAGCCAAGATCACCATGATGGAAGACGGCCTGGCCACCGCCTGCTTCGCGACCGGCATGGCGGCGATCGCGGCGGTGTTCTCGACGCTGCTGCGCGCGGGGGACCACGTGGTCTCCAGCGCCTTCCTGTTCGGCAACACCAACAGCGTGTTCGAGACGCTGCGCAACCTGGGCGTGGAGGTGACCTTCGTCGATGCGACCTCCGCGCAGGCCGTGGCCGACGCCGTCCAGCCGAACACGCGCCTGGTCTTCGTCGAAACCATCGCCAACCCGCGCACGCAGGTGGCCGACCACAAGGGCATCGGCGCCCTCTGCAAGGAACGTGGCCTGCTGTACGTGATCGACAGCACGATGACCTCGCCGTGGCTGTTCCGCGGCCGCGACGCGCAGGCCGGCCTGGTGGTGCATTCGCTGTCCAAGTACATCGGCGGGCACGGCAACGCGCTGGGCGGCGCGGTGATCGAC
Source organism: Ralstonia syzygii subsp. syzygii (assembly GCA_919592095.1). Taxonomy (GTDB): domain Bacteria; phylum Pseudomonadota; class Gammaproteobacteria; order Burkholderiales; family Burkholderiaceae; genus Ralstonia; species Ralstonia syzygii. The sequence goes on from CAKKOY010000162.1 coordinate 5,785, forward strand.
ACCGGCCTGTTCGACTGGACGGCGTATCCGAACATCTTCCCGGCCTATCGCAAGGTCAAGCCCGAAATGCAGGGCATCCAGCAGATCCGCAAGAAGGGCCTGCGCGACCTGGGCGCCACGCTGATCGCCGACGCCGCGCACCGCATCGCCATCGGCGCCGAGACCCTGGCGCTGCGCGTGGACCGCACCTGCAGCAACGCGCTGGCGCTGGCCCGCACGCTGGCCGCGCATCCCAAGGTCGCCCGCGTCTACTACCCCGGCCTGGCCGACCATCCGCAGCACGCCCGCGCGACGGAGCTGTTCCGCCATTACGGTGGCCTGCTGAGCTTCGAGCTGGTGGACGGCGCCGACTATGTCGACATGCTCAACCACCTGCGCTACGCCGTGCGCGCCACGCACCTGGGCGATACGCGCACGCTGGTCATTCCCGTTGCCCCGACCATCTATTGGGAAATGGGCGCCGAGCGTCGCGCGTCGATGGGCATCGCCGACTCGCTGGTGCGCGTTTCGGTCGGCATCGAGGATGAGGCGGATCTGCTGGCCGATTTCACGCAGGCGCTGGACGCGACAGGCCTCAACTGACGTAGCGCGTCCATCTCGCGACGACGGCATCCGCTGTCATCGCGAGAGGGCCCGCCATGGCGGGTGGGCCTGCGGGGCCATCCGCGTGCACCGTGAGGGCGGTCGAATACCTACACCGGGGACGCATGCGTGCCCGGGAATGCTTTCCGCCTTGATATCTTGTTGTTGTCGCGCAAGGCATTGAGCAAGCTTTGCTCAAGCGGGGACGCGTCGTCCACCCGAAGCCCCCGAGCTGCCCATTTCTCCATTTTTTCGCTTCATTGCTGCGGATAATCTGCGGCACGGCAGGCGATCTTGGTCCAGGGGTCGACGATGAACGCGTCCGGATGCCAGCCGCTGAACTGCTTCGGATACTGACCGTTGCCATCGGTGGACTGGCCGATCGCCACGAAATTGTGGTCGCCGGGGTGTTCCAGGCTGACGATATCGATCGGGAGGTTCGCGTCCGTCAAGCGCATGCGCAGAAAGTCGTAAGCCAGGACTGCCTGTTCATCGCAATTGCCCGCAGCGCAAGCCCCCTTCGAGGTAATGATGCGTGCCAGCGCGCCACAATCCGGCGCTTGCCTTGATTGCTTCCACGTGTTTTCCAATGCATAGATTTCACATTGGATCTTGTTGAGAAGAATCGTGCGGTTGTCCCTTGCCTCTTCGTGGTACCTGGGAAGCTCGAACCGTGTTCGGAGAGGGCGAGGTGTTGCTGGCGACAGTTTTCCCAGGTGAATGCTGCGCGAGGGCGGTAGTGCCAAGGCCGCGAATCGATGGGGGCATGATTGTCGTAATGGGCGAGCGGTCGGAATACGATCCTTTTAGCAGGCGAGTCCGCGATGTGGATTGGCCCATCGGAAAGACTGCCGTCATTTGCGAAGCGTCAATGCGGTGCCGAGCCGTTGCGGTTGGGCTGACGCGTTCAACCGCCCTGGTTGCGCGCGGCACGGCGTTGTTGCATAAATCGACTTTGAAGTCGAAGCCATCCCTGTGAGGCGTAATTCAGTCGACGCGGACGGACTGCGGGCGGGCAAGCGCAGCCATGCGGTTGAGCACG
>CAKKOY010000163.1 GCA_919592095.1 Ralstonia syzygii subsp. syzygii
CGTGCTCAACCGCATGGCTGCGCTTGCCCGCCCGCAGTCCGTCCGCGTCGACTGAATTACGCCTCACAGGGATGGCTTCGACTTCAAAGTCGATTTATGCAACAACGCCTATTTCAACGGGAGTCACGATTTTGGTTATTGAAATCAGGAAATCTTTGGCTGGTGCGATCTTCATGGCGGCATTGACGGGTAACGCATACGCAACGGTCATCAGCTGCCCGTCCCTCTCCGATATCAAGCAGACCGCGGGCGAATTCGGTGGCTTTGCCTATACGGCAACGCTGCCGAACGGGCAGCAGTGGACCGGGGAGAATCCGATGGCGGATGAAGCGGATCTGGGGAAGGTTGTATTCCAGGAGGCTTATATCGTCAACGCAAAGAATTTTGTCGCCTGCGATTATGTCGGTAAGAAGGCGGCAGGCATGAGGATGGCGCTAAAAACCGCCTCTCCTATGAGGCCTGTTGGCCCTGCCTGGAAGTGGCAGAGGCAAGCGGATGGCACCGTGTTGCCTCACTGTATCGGGCCGAATGCCGCTCAGTGCACATTTGAGTAAGCCAACAATGACGAGGCGCGTCCAAGGACTCCTGTTCCGGGATGGCCTGGTTCCATTGGGGGGCCCGCGCGTATCGCCTTGAGCCGGCATCTTTGCACTTGATGCACCTCAGGGGCCCTGGGCGCAGGCTGGCGCCTAGGGCTTCGCAATTTCAAGCTCAACGATCCGGGCAGGCATGGCGCGGTCGCGGTGTCATTGCCGGGGTGACGCCGCGCCTCTCCGGTCAATGTCAGCCCGCCACCGGCCCCATCGGTGACTGGAACGGGTGGTACTGGTACAGCCACGTCTCCGACAGCGGCTTGCCGTCCACGCGCAGGAACAGGCGCATGTCCACCGGTTCCTTGCCGTCGACCGTCAGGTCGAACTGCGCGCGCCAGTGGCCGGGCACGCCGTTGGGTACGGCCTCGGTGAACACATACGAGAACGTGCCGCGCGAGCTGGTCAGCACGGCCTCCGGTTTCACGCCGAAGGGCAGCTTCTCGAGCGGACCGCCCTTGAATTCCACCATGAACTTGCGCACGCCGTGCGGACGCGGCTGGCCCGGCTGGCCGCCGTTGCCCAGGCGCGTGGCCACGCAGCGCGCCAGCGGCGTCGGATACGGCTCGTCGGCCAGCCAGTGCAGGCGGTAGCGCAGGCGGTACTGGCTGCCGGCGCGCGCTGGTGCCTTCGGCACCCACATGGCGACGATGTTGTCGTGGATTTCGTCGTCGGTGGGAATCTCCACTAACTGCACGGCGCCTTCGCCCCAGCCTTCCAGCGGCTCGACCCACAGGCTCGGACGGCGTTCGTAATGCACGCCGTCGAGGTAATCGTTGAAGTCGCGGTCGCGCTGCAGCAGGCCGAAGCCGCGCGGGTTGTTGTCGCCAAACGCCGAGGCCATGGTGCGCGGCGGGTCATTCAGCGGGCGCCAGATGCGTTCGCCGCTACCGGTCCACAGCGCCAGGCCGTCGGAGTCGTGCACCTCGGGGCGCCAGTCGGTGGCGGTGCCCTTGGCGGTTTCGGAGAACCAGTACATCGACGTGGCCGGCGCGATGCCGAAGCGTTCGACATCGCGGCGCAGGAAGATGGCGGTCTCGATGTCCATCACCACGCCCTTGCCCCGGTGCATGACGAAGCGGTAGGCACCGGTGATGCTCGGGCCGTCGAGCAGCGTGTAGATCGTCACCGAATCGGCGCGGTCGCCGGCCGGCGCGTCGAACCACACGTGCGTGAAGTTGGGGAATTCTTCCGGCTTGCCGGCCTGCGCGACGTCCAGCGCAATGCCGCGCGCGGACAGCCCGTACTGGTACAGCTCGCCGATGGCGCGGAAGTACGACGCGCCCAGGAAGGCCACCCAGTCGTTCTTCTTCCAGTCGAGCTTGCCCTGGTCGCCCAGGCGGCTTTCCTGGAAGCGGAAGCCGGCAAAGCCGCTGCCGCGCGGCAGCTTGCGCGCGGGGCTGTCGGCGGGCATGTCGAAGTACGACTCGTCATAGACGACCTCGCGGGCCTGGCCCTTGTCGACCACGTGCATGCGCACCGGGCTGCGGAAGAAGGTGCCCAGGTGGAAGAACGTCACCGGAAACTGGCCGGGGCCGTCGGCGAACAGGGCGTGGGCGGTGTCGAACTTGATCTTGCCGTGGGCTTCGTAGTCGATCTTGGCGAGGATGTCGGCCGGCGCGGTGGCCGCCGGCGTGTAGGGCTGGTCGGCCATGGCGTGGGCACGCTCGATGAGGGCATCGAAGCTGAACGGTGCGGCATTGCCGAGCTTGACGCGGCTGGCGGCCAGCGCCTCGGGTGTGATGCCGAGCGCGGCCAGCGTGGCGGAGAGGGAGGCGGAGGCAAGAAGGTGTCGGCGCGTGACCATAGGTGCCTGGGAGGTAACGTTGGATTGGAACAATCTGACATGATAACAAGGGTGGGCGATGGGGCAGCGTGACGAGCGGTCCGCGGTGATCGCCGATCGGCTGTGCTGCCTGTTTGCGTCGCCCGCTCGTCACGCGCTCGTCATGGCCTGCGCCAGTTGCTTCCACAGGTGATCCGCGGCCGGCGACAGCCGGTGGCCGCTGCGCGTCATGAGCTGGCTGCGGAAATTGCGCGCGACCGGATGATCGATCGGTACGGCGACGAGTTGCGCCTGCTCGATGCGCTGCCGCGCCGCGGCGGCCGACATGAAGGCCACGCCCAGCCCCGCGGCCGCCAGCGCCTGCGCGGTCGAAAAGAGGTCGCAGCGGTAGGCCGGCATGAGCGCCAGCCCTTCGACGTGCATCATGACCTGCATCAGTTTCTGCACCGCGAAGTGGTCCGACATGAAGATCAGCCGGTGGCCGGCCAGTTCGGCGAGCGGCACTTTGCTCAGCGCGGCGATCGGATGGTCCGGCGTCACCACGGCGCATAGTGGCCCGAGCGCAAAGGTGCGGGTCTTGCAGCCGGGCTCGCGACCGGCGCCCACGCACAGCCCGATGTCGATCTCGTCGTTGCGCAGCATGGTGACCACTTCGAGCGTCGGCCCCGACCGGATGTCGATGGCGATCTGCGGATGCTTGACGCTGAAGCGGCGCAACGCCCCCGTGATGAACCCTTCGACGAACCCCTCGCCGACGCCGACGGCGATGCGGCCGCGTTCGAGGTCGCGGTATTCGTCGAGCTGCGCGTGCAGCTGGCGCACACGCCGCTGCTGCTCGCGATGGAAATCCACGAGCGTGCGGCCCACGTCGGTGACGACCACCGAGCGGCCCCGCCGCTCCAGCAGCGACATGCGCAGCGCGCGCTCCAGCAGCGCGATCTGCCGGCTCACGACCGAGGCATTGACGCCGAGCGTTTCGGCCGCCACCCGCACGCCGCCGTAGACCGCCACTTCGTGCAGGTAAGCCACCGCGCGAGAGTTCAACGGGTCGATGTTCATTGCCGGCCCGCCCCTGGAATCGTTGACCTGAAGGCAACATTTTTGCACGGCCGGATGCATTTCAGCCGCATTTTTGCAGTGCAATACTCGACGCCAGAACCATTGAAAAAAGGGCCCTGCATCATGACCGACCAAGGCGAACACGCGCACGTCGCTGACCAGGCGCGCGACCATGAAGAAACTGAGCGTGCGCTCCTTCAATGACGAAGTGCGCCGCACCCTGGAGGCGCGCATCCGCGCACTGGCCGACAGCCAGGTCGTCGCCTATGGCGGGCGCGCCGAAGTCGAGGTCGTGCGCGGCTACCCGGTGCTGGTCAACAGCGATGCGGAAACGGAGCTGGCCCGGCAGGTGGCCGTCGAGCTGGTGGGCGAGGCGCATGTCGTGGCGCCGTTCCCGGCCATCGCCGGCAGCGAGGACTTTGCCTATTTCCTGCAGCAGCGGCCGGGCTGCTTCCTGCGCATCGGCAACGGCGTGGGCGCGCCGATGCTGCACAACGCGCACTACGACTTCGCCGATGACAACCTGACCATCGGCGCGACGTACTGGACCCGGCTGGTCGAGCGCTATCTGGCAGCCGGGGGACATATCTGACAAAGGGGGAAGATCATGCAACCACATAAAAACAATCCGCTGCAGCACGCAGCCGAAACCATGGCCGTCGGCGCGGGAGCGGTATCGGTATCGGGCGCCGCACCGGCGCCGGCCGCATCGTCACGCAAGGTGGCCGTGGTGGCGGTCATCGGCAACCTGCTCGAGTTTTTCGACTTCACCGTCTACAGCTACTTCGCGCTGACGATCGGCAAGCTGTTCTTTCCGGCGGACGATCCGGTGACCTCGTCGCTGCTGGCGTTCGCGGTGTTCGCGGTCGGCTTCGTGATGCGGCCGCTATGCCGACCGCGCCGGCCGCCGTGCCGCGCTGACGCTGACCATCGTGCTGATGGCACTGGGCGCGGCGATCATCGGTTGCGCGCAGACCTATGCGCAGATCGGCCTGGCCGCGCCGGCGCTGATCATGTTCGCACGCCTGATGCAGGGTTTCGCGCAGGGCGGCGAATTCGGCGCTGCTCGGCTCCGGCACGGCGGCCGCGCTGGCTTACCTGCTGGACGACGCGCAGCTGCACACCTGGGGCTGGCGCGTGCCGTTCCTCATGGGCACGCTGATCGCGCCGGTCGGCATCTATCTGCGCCGGCACATCGTCGAAGAACCGCAGGTGGCCGGCACGGGCGCGCGCAGCTGGCGGGCGGTCGACGTCCGCAACTGGTTCCTGGTGATCTTCTCGATCATGGGCATGACGGTCGCCAGCTACCTGCTGATGTACTACCGCCGACCTATTGCATCCAGTACCTCAAGCTGCCCGCGAAGCTGTCGATGCTGGTGGGGGGCGGGGCGAGCGCGGTGTCGCTGATCATGTGCCCGCTGTACGGTGCATGGTCGGACCGCATGGGCCGGCGCAAGCCGCTGACCGTGGCCGGACGCGTCGCGCTCCTGCTGCTGATCTATCCGGCGTTCTGGTGGATGACGCATTTCCCGACGCTGCCCGCCGTGCTGGCGATGATGCTGGTCCTGATGCTCTGCTACACGATGGGGTCGGCGCCGGCCGGCGTACGCCCTGATGCCGGAGAGCTTTCCGAAGGCGATCCGCGCGAGCTTCATGTCGAGCGCCTATGCGATCGCGGTCTCGCTGTTCGGCGGCACGGCGCAGCTGGTCGCGGGGTGGTTGATCCGCGTGACCGGCAGCGTGATGGCACCGGCGTGGTACATGATGGCGTGTGTCGTCATCTCGCTGGTGGCGGTGTCGCTGTTCGAGGAGACGGGCGGCAAGGCGCTGCAATGAGCCGGGGCCGATGGGGCTGCCGCTTTCCATGCCTGCCGATGGCGGCGCTGGCCGGCCGGTTCAACTACAACGGCGGCAATACCGCCGTGCTGGCGCGGATCCTGGCCGATCGGGTCGGCATGCCGCTGCCCGAGTTCGCGCGTCGGACACTGTTCGAGCCGCTGGGCATCACCGGCTGGGAATGGGGGGAGGACTACCGCGGCCGCCCGCTGGCCTTTGCCGGACTGCGGTTGCGCCCGCGCGACCTGGCCCGCATCGGGCAGATGGTGCTGCAGCATGGCCAGTGGCATGGCAGGCAGATCGTGCCCGCCGACTGGATCGCGGAATCGACCCGTCCACGCGTCGATACCGGTCTTGGCCTGCAGTACGGCTATCAATGGTGGCTGGGCAGGGTGGATGTGGCCGGCGCACAGCAGCCCTGGATCGGCGGCATCGGCAGGGGCGGGCAGCGCCTGTGGATCGTGCCGGGGCTCGACATGGTGGTCGTCGCGACGGCCGGGGACTACAACCAGCGCGCCATCTGGCAGCAGGCCGACGCGCTGTTCCGGCAGGTGATGGCGACGGTGCGGCCCGTGGACTGACCTGCGCTGTTCTATGATGGCGGCTCATCGACCCGCTTGACCGTCATGTTGACCGCCCCATCCGATTCCATCACGCTCGCGCCGGTCAAGCTTGCCCTCAATCCTGTCAGCGCCACGCTGGCTGTCAGCACGCGCCGCCAGACATGCGGCAACCGCTTTGGCGCAAGCAACGCATTCGCGGGGGAAGGCAAGTGAACATGGCCGACGGCAACGCCATCGTGATCCGCCCGCTTGCCGACAGCGACGCCGTGGCCTTCAAGGCGCTGCGCCTGAAGGCCATCCAGGATTCGCCTTCGGCCGTGCAGCCCACCTACGAGGAAGAGGCCGCGCGCACGCTGGACGACATGCGCCACCGTATCCGCGCGACCGAGCATGAGGTCGTCTTCGGCGCGTTCCGTGGCGATGCCCTGATCGGCGTGACGGGGTTGCGGCGCCATGTGCCGGTGCAGGCCGCGCACAAGGCGGTGCTGTGGGGGGGGTTCGTCGATCCCGCACACCGGCGCGGCGGCGTGGCCCGCCGTCTGCTGGACGCTGCCATCGGGCATGCCCGGTCTGCGCGGGTGTTGCAGATCCAGTTGTGCGTGAATACGGAGAACCCGCGCGCCCTGGCGCTGTACCGCGGTGTGGGCTTCGAGGCATTCGGGGTGGAGCCGCGCGCGCTGTGCGTGGGTGGCCGGTTCTACGACGAGGCGCACATGGTGCTGCGGCTGGATGCGGGAGGCGGCGCGGCCGTGTCGGTGCACTGAGCGTACGGCGGGGCGGCCGCCCCGCTGGTGCCCTACGGCCCGTGAAAAAACAAAAACCCGCGAAGCTTTGCGCTACGCGGGTTTTCGGACTCCCTCTGTCGCCCTCGGAAGAAATCTGGTGCCCAGGAGAGGTGTCATATTTGTTGTGTAACTTACTGTTTTTAAATAACTATTGCTCCTGGAACGGTTTGATGTACTAGGGTCTGTTTACATTTGCTGAGATGTGTTTACATCCTGTTTTTTGCGCGAGCCAGACAGGATGATCCGAACGCTGCTGAGTGATGAGGCATGGAAGAAGGTCGAAGCAATCTTGCCAGGCAAGGAAGGCGAGCGAGGTCGAACGGCGCTGGACAACCGCTGGTTCCTTGAAGCTGTGCTGTGGATAGGCCGCACGGGCAGCCCTTGGCGCGATCTGCCAGTCGAGTTCGGTCGCTGGCATTTCGTGTACATGCGCTTCTCGCGCTGGCGGTGCAAAGGTGTCTGGCAGCGCGTCGTGCTCGCAATAGCTGGCGAGGCGGAAATCGAACACATCCTGATCGGGCCCTTCGTGAGAATGTGAACAGACCCTAGCCTGTAAAGGTGCTCAGAGAGCACAGGATTTGTGGCGAAATTTAGTACTACAGCCGTACCTATCGCCTATGATGTTGTCCATGTGAGATGAGACGATCATGGTCCGATGCAAGGAACGGTGAGTGGCTGGGAGAGAGAGCTGGAAGGGTT
>CAKKOY010000164.1 GCA_919592095.1 Ralstonia syzygii subsp. syzygii
CTGCACGCGGCGGATCAGCTGCTTGTCCGTCGTCGCCAGCTGCTCCTGGATCATGCCGAAGCAATCGTCCGAATCCATGATCGAGAAGCGCGGCTTCAGGCCCACGTGCTCGGCCTCCGCGCGCAGTATCTGCACGCCCAGCGAGTGGAAGGTACACACCGTGAGCTGCTTGATGGGGATGCGCTTGCCGTCCTCGCGCGTCTTGCCGTCCATCAGCTTGGCCACGCGCTCCTGCATTTCCTTGGCCGCCTTGTTGGTGAACGTGACGGCGGCGATGTTGCGCGGCTCGAAGCCCTGGTCGAGGATCAGGTGCGCGATCTTCTGCGTGATCACCCGGGTCTTGCCCGACCCTGCTCCGGCCAGCACCAGGCATGGGCCGTCGAGATAGTGCACACCTTCGGATTGGGCAGCATTGAGCCCGTGGGCGAGACCGGAAGACATGGGGATGAACAGCGGGGTGACGGTGATGCGGGATGGGATGGTAGCACGGGCGATCAGGGGCCCGCCCTGGTGGTCGATCCCCGCATTTCGCCCCTCTGCGCGGGAAGTCGAGCCCGTGTGCACGGCCATCGACAGGACACGCTCGCCACCGGTCTGCCGCCCGGCACGGTACGCCCGGGCCCGCGGCGGTTGCCCCGGTTACAGCGCTTACGCGAAAACTGAGTTTCGCGCCCCGGCGGCCAGACGCCGGCCGAAGAAAGCGATCGGAACGGCCAAACCGTTGGTTGCCTGCCTAAGTCCAGGCAGATCAACGGTTTGGCCGTTCCTGTTGGATAGCGCCTTTCCCGATGCTAAAAACCGCACCCTCGATCTATATCACCCTCTTCAAGTAGGGCATTTTTCGCAGCACGAAAGAAAACATCAGGGAGCCGCCAAATATCAGCACGGAGAGCGCCGGAACGGATAGCAAAGGGTAATAATCCTTTGCCTTAAAGTAGAAAAATCTGATTGACTCCAGAAAAACCGGATGCACCAGGTAGATGCCAAGCGTCAGGGCAGACATCATTCCAAGCCTCGCAGCGACCGGCTCGCTGAAACTAAGCGACCTCAGCAGCCACATCAAGGCGATAGACATGGGTATCACTGAGACGCTGAGGTTGCCATAAAAATAAACCCCCTTGTCAAGCCCCTTCATGTCAGCCAGAAGATAGCACCCTGCTGCCGTCAGCAAGACAGAAACCACAAACACCATCAGGGAAACCAATATCCCGCCATCTTTCTTGCTGGTGGCAATCAAGTGCCCGCATATGAAATATGGGACATAGGGAAAAAACCAAAACAGGAAGATCTCGCTGTCATTGTCGAAGAAAATCCCCGACAGCTCATCCAAGGCAGAAAAAAAGAACATCACGACAACAAAAAACCACAACTCGCCTCTCTTGGAATTTCTGACCAGCGTTCGGATCAGCGGCGTAAACAAATACAGGCCGACTATCATGAACAAAAACCACATGTGGTAGTGAGGCTTCCCGCTCGCCACGCTTTTCACTGCGTGGGTCAAACCAAATTCCGCACCGGAGAATCTGGCCTTGATTGCATTCCAAAATATGAAAGCAATCGTCCAGAATATCAGAGGCAGCAATATTCTACCGACTCGCCTTTTGTAGAAAGAAATGGTGTCCTCCACCCGCCTTTCATCCAGCAGCAATGCACCGCTGACCATTACGAAAACCGGAACGCACCAGCGAACCAACGAGTCATAGAAATTTCCGTACCACCAAGTCGATGAACCGAAATCAGCCTCCGTCACGACGGATGCAGATATGTGCAGAAATACAACCGCAAATATGGAAATCACTCTCGCAGCGTCAAGCCAAGCCATCTAATCTCCCTTTTTGAAGATAATTACTCATTGGGGAAGGCGAAAAAATCAGTGTAGCAACCCCCATTTCCAACTGCATCCTGCAACAGGAAATGAGAGGGGAGACGCGCTGGCGAGCAAAGCAGAGAAAAAGGGAGGACAGAGGCCCCCCAAAGGGGCAGAACCGGCGAAACGGCCAGGACACCGCTCGCGAAAGCGCCACCCGGAACCGCGCCAACACGGGCCTTCCGCTCTCAAAGAAACCCGGCGGAGCGGGCGGACCGACAGGCCCCCCCTCACAAATCCCCCCTCCCCGCCCCAATTGACAATCCCTCCCCCCTTCCGTAAATTCCGCCCATCCATCCGGGAGAGCGCGTCGGCCACACACGGCCAGTCGCCGCCGAAGGGGTAGCACCCGAAAACTCTCAGGCATCCAGGACCGGGCGGATCGGCTGGGCATGCGCCCGGCCGCACTCTGGAGAGCGGCGCCGCGCTACCATCGCGGGCGCCCACCGAAGGGGCTCACGGAACCGTCGCACGCGTTGCGCCGCTTCCCAATCTCTCAGGTACCAAGGACAGAGGGGCCACCCGCGCAGCCTGATCTTCATGGCGTCACCATGAGGCATCAGGCTGCGCGGGTGGCCTTTTTGCTTTTTGGCCCCGAACCACACGCGCCGCGCGCCCAGGCCACCTGGCGGCGCTCCTGCCGAGAGATTCCATGACGCTCCAACACACGCCGCTCAATGCCATCCACCGCTCGCTGGGCGCCCGCATGGTCGACTTTGGCGGCTGGGACATGCCGGTCAACTACGGCTCCCAGATCAAGGAACATCACGCTGTGCGCCGCGATGCCGGCATCTTCGACGTCTCGCACATGTGCGTGGTCGACCTCACCGGCGCGCGGGTGCGCGATTTCCTGCGCGGGCTGCTCGCCAACAACGTCGACAAGCTGCAGACCCCGGGCAAGGCGCTCTACACCTGCATGCTCAACCCCAAGGGCGGCGTGATCGACGACCTGATCGTCTATTTCTTCCGCGAAGACTGGTTCCGCCTGGTGGTCAACGCCAGCACCGCGCCGACCGATATCGAATGGATCGTCGCGCAAAACGCCGCCGCCGCCACGGGCGTGGCCATCACGCCACGCCGCTCCGACAACAACGCGGGCCCGGAACCCCTCGGCATCCTGGCCGTGCAGGGCCCGAACGCGCGCGCCAAGACCTACGCGGCGCTGCCGGGCACGCAGGCGGTGGGCGAGGCGCTCAAGCCATTCAACGCGGGCTTCGCCACCCTCGACGGCGTGGGCGAGATCATGGTCGCGCGCACCGGCTACACCGGTGAAGACGGCTTCGAGCTGGTGGTGCCCGCCGCGCAGATCGCGGGCGTGTGGGAACGCCTGCTGCAGGCCGGCGTGCGCCCCTGCGGCCTGGGCGCGCGCGACACGTTGCGCCTGGAAGCCGGCATGAACCTCTACGGCCAGGACATGGACGAGCACGTCTCGCCGCTGGACGCGGGCCTTGCCTGGACGGTCGACCTGCAGAGCGGGCGCGACTTCAACGGCAAGGCGACGCTCGCCGCCAACGGCCAGCGGGACCAGTTCGTCGGCCTGCTGCTGCGCGACAAGGGCGGCGTGCTGCGCGCTCACCAGAAAGTCATCACGCCCGCCGGTGACGGTGAAATCACCAGCGGTACCTTCAGCCCCAGCCTGTCGCAGTCGATCGCGCTGGCGCGCCTGCCCAAGGACGTGTCCATCGGCACCGACGTGCAGGTCGAAATCCGCGACCGCAAGCTGACCGCGACTGTGGTTAAACTGCCGTTCGTGCGCAATGGCAAGGCGCTGGTCAGCTGAACCCCGAATTCGAACACATCCTCATCCCTCTTCCGGAGAACCCTTCATGAGCAACACGCCCGCAGAGCTGAAGTACACCGAGTCCCACGAGTGGGTCGGCACGGAGGCCGACGGCACGCTGACCATCGGCATCACCGACCTGGCACAGGAGCAGCTCGGCGACATCGTCTTCCTGGAGCTGCCGGCCGCCGGCCGCCAGGTCAAGCAGGGCGAAGCGATTGCCGTGGTGGAATCGGTCAAGGCTGCTTCCGATATCTATGCGCCGGTGTCGGGCGAGATCATCGCCAACAACGCCGATGCGTCCGGCTCGCCCGAGTCCGTCAACGAAGACGCCTATGCCGCGTGGCTGTTCAAGATCAAGCCGGCCAACGCCGACGACGTGAACGCCCTGCTGTCGGCCGACCAGTACCTAGCCAAAGCCGGGGCATAAGCCTCACCCCGCGCCGGCGCGCCTGACCCGCCGCCGGCCTGATCGTTTTACGAGCCCTTGCCATGAACGCTCCGCACCCCGCTTCCTCGGCCCTGACCAACGCCCGCGCCGCACGCCCCACCCTGGCTGAACTGGAGGCGCGCGACGCCTTCGCCGAACGCCACATCGGCCCCTCGCCCGACGAGCAGGCCGCGATGCTCGCCGCGCTCGGCTATGCCAGCCGTGCCGCGCTGATCGACGCCGTGATCCCGCCCGCCATCCGCCGCCAGTACGGCATGCCGCTGGGCGAGTTCACCCAGCCGCTCACGGAAGAAGCGGCGCTGGCCAAGCTGCGCGGCATCGCCAGCCAGAACCGCGTGGCCAAGAGCCTGATCGGCCAGGGCTACTACGGCACCCACACGCCGGGCGTGATCCTGCGCAACATGCTCGAGAACCCCGCCTGGTACACCGCCTACACGCCCTACCAGCCCGAGATCTCGCAAGGCCGCCTGGAAGCGATGCTGAACTTCCAGCAGATGGTGATGGACCTGACGGCGATGGACATCGCCAACGCGTCGATGCTGGACGAAGCCACTGCCGCGGCGGAAGCCATGACGCTGCTGCAGCGCGTGGGCAAGCACCAATCGAACGTCTTCTTCGTGGCCGACGATGTGCTGCCGCAGACGCTGGAAGTGGTGCGCACGCGCGCCCTGCCGATCGGCGTGCAAGTCGTGACCGGCCCGGCAACGGATGCCGCCAAGCACAATGCCTTCGGCGTGCTGCTGCAATACCCGGGCGCCAATGGTGCGCTGCTGGGCGACCTTGCTGCATACCAGGCGCTGACCGACGCCGTGCACGCGGCCGGCGGCCTGGTGGTCGCCGCGGCCGACCTGCTGGCGCTGACGCTGCTGGCCGCTCCGGGCGAATGGGGCGCCGACGTGGTGGTCGGCAACACGCAGCGCTTCGGCGTGCCGTTCGGCTTCGGCGGCCCGCACGCCGGCTACATGGCCGTGCGCGATGCGTTCAAGCGCTCGATGCCGGGCCGCCTGGTGGGCGTGACGGTCGATGCGCAGGGCAACCCGGCCTACCGCCTCGCGCTGCAGACGCGCGAGCAGCACATCCGCCGCGAGAAGGCCACCTCCAACATCTGTACCGCGCAGGTGTTGCTGGGCGTGATGGCGTCGATGTACGCCGTCTACCACGGCCCGGCCGGCCTCAAGCGCATCGCCCAGCGCGTGCACCGCCTGACCGCCACGCTGGCCGCCGGCCTGCGCGCGATCGGCTACACGCTGGAAGCCGATGCCTTCTTCGACACGCTGACGGTCGCCACCGGCCCGCGTACCGCCAACCTGCACATCGCCGCGCAGGCGCACGGGTTCAACCTGCGCCATATCGACGATGGGCGCCTGGGCATCTCGCTGGACGAGACCGTCACGCGCGCCGACGTGGTGGCGCTGTGGGAGATCTTCGCGCACGCCGCCCACGCGGGCGCACCGGATTTCGACCAGGTCGAGGCCGGCATCGCCGATGCCTTCCCCGCCTCGCTGGTGCGCCAGAGCGCGTACCTGACGCACCCGGTCTTCAACGCGCATCACTCCGAACACGAAATGCTGCGCTACCTGCGCAGCCTCGCCGACAAGGACCTGGCGCTGGACCGCACCATGATCCCGCTCGGCTCGTGCACGATGAAGCTCAACGCCACCGCCGAGATGCTGCCGGTGACGTGGCCCGAGTTCGCCAACATCCACCCGTTCGCGCCGGCCGACCAGACCGTGGGCTACCGCGAGATGATCGACCAGCTCGAGCAGATGCTGTGCGCCGCCACCGGCTATGCGGCCGTGAGCCTGCAGCCGAACGCCGGCTCGCAGGGCGAGTACGCCGGCCTGCTGATCATCCACGCCTACCACGCCAGCCGCGGCGAGGGCCACCGCGACGTGTGCCTGATCCCGTCATCCGCGCACGGCACCAACCCGGCCTCGGCGCAGATGGCCGGCATGAAGGTGGTGGTGGTCGCGTGCGACGAGCGCGGCAACGTGGACCTGGCCGACCTGGAAAAGAAAGCGGCCGAGCACAGCGCCAACCTGGCGGCCATCATGATCACCTACCCGTCCACGCACGGCGTGTTCGAGGAAGGCGTCAAGCGCGTCTGCGAAATCGTGCACAGCCACGGCGGCCAGGTGTACGTGGACGGCGCCAACATGAACGCCATGGTCGGCACCGCCGCACCGGGCCACTTCGGCGGCGACGTGTCGCACCTGAACCTGCACAAGACCTTCTGCATCCCGCACGGCGGTGGCGGCCCGGGCGTGGGTCCGGTGGCGGTGGGCGCGCACCTCGCGCCGTTCCTGCCCGGCCGCGCGGCCTCGGGTGAAGAGGCCAGCCTCAACATCGGCGCGGTGTCGGCCGCACCGTTCGGCTCCGCCTCGATCCTGCCGATCTCGTGGATGTACATCGCCATGATGGGCGCGGCCGGCCTGACCGCCGCCACCGAGACGGCCATCCTGTCGGCCAACTACGTGGCCCGCCGCCTGTCGCCGTACTACCCGGTGCTGTACACCGGCGCGCACGGTCTGGTGGCGCACGAGTGCATTCTCGACGTTCGCCCGCTGCAGAAGGAGTCGGGCATCAGCAACGAGGACATCGCCAAGCGCCTGATGGACTTCGGCTTCCACGCACCGACCATGAGTTTCCCGGTGCCGGGCACGCTGATGATCGAGCCGACCGAGAGCGAGCCCAAGGTGGAGCTCGACCGCTTCATCGACGCGATGATCGCCATCCGTGGCGAGATCGACCGCGTGATCGCCGGTGAATTCGACCGCGAGGACAACCCGCTCAAGCACGCGCCGCACACCGCACAGGTGGTGATGGCCGACGGCTGGTCGCGCAAGTACACGCGCGAGCAGGCCGCCTACCCGGTGGCCTCGCTGCGCGCGCGCAAGTACTGGCCGCCGGTCGGCCGCGCCGACAACGTCTACGGCGACCGCAACCTGTTCTGCGCCTGCGTGCCGACGAGCGAGTACGCACAGGACTGATCCGGCGCTACCGGCCGCGGCACGCCCCGCGTTCGCCGACGGCCGCCTCGTACCACGGGGCGGCCGTTTTCGTCTGAAAAACCCGTGCGCGGGCCGCCACGAGCCCACCCGCGCCACTAGTACCTCAGCACAGAGGTTATGACAGTTTGGGTAGGTTGTAGGACAGGCAAGCAGTTGTGGTCAACGAGCAGCTCAATGCTGCGAGCGATGCCTGCTTGCCGGCG
>CAKKOY010000165.1 GCA_919592095.1 Ralstonia syzygii subsp. syzygii
CGACAATCTACGCAGCCAGACGGATTGTTTACCGCGCCATCTGCCCAGACCGTTGCGCGTAAACGTCATCATGCCGCGCGCGGGCGACCGGATTTATGCAACAACGCCGATATTCGCAGCGCAATTCGGGTGCTCAGGTTATTTCCACTCGCCCTCCATACTCTCAAATTTTCTCAAAACCCTGTACTGGCTTGGGGTTGATAGCCTTGATTTTTTGCTTGCAATCGGGTGATTGAATTTCCAAGATGAATTGGGGTAAATCCAGCCGATTTGTAATTTTTGCCCAGTGCGAAAAACTTTCCCTATCGACTTTTTTATATCGCTATGAAACCCAGATTCCGAATTGCAGCTGCAAATCGCATGCGCCGATGCATGCCGCTGGTCGCCGCTTCTGTGGCGGCCTTCATGCTTGCCGGTTGCGGCGGCGGTGACGGCGATACCAGTTTGAGCACCGCGAGCGCTTCCGGCACCGACACCACGACCCTGAAGACGGCCGCCACCACCCCGATCTCGCCGTTGTGGCTCACCATCGCCAAGGACAGCGCGGCGTTTACGGTGAGCGGCACGCGCACGGTGCGCTATGGCGCCGGCAGCACGTGGGTGGAAAAGAGCATGTCCGGCAAAGGCCAGTGCACCGCCGCCTTCTTCGGCAAGGATCCGGCGGCCGGTGTCGCCAAGGTCTGCCAGGTGGCGCAGGGCACGGGCACCCTGCTGTGGCGTGGTGTCAGCCTGGCCGGCGCCGAGTTCGGGGAGGGCAGCCTGCCGGGCACCTACGGCACCAACTACATCTATCCGTCCGCCGACAGCGCGACGTACTACAAGAACAAGGGCATGAACCTGGTGCGCCTGCCGTTCCGGTGGGAGCGGCTGCAGCCCACGCTCAACCAGGCGTTCGATCGAAACGAACTGTTGCGCCTGACCGGGTTTGTCGACGCCGTGACGGCGGCCGGCCAGACGGTGCTGCTCGATCCGCACAACTACGGGCGCCATTACGGCAACGTGATCGGCTCGGGCGCGGTGCCCAACACCGCGTACGCGGATTTCTGGCGGCGCCTGGCGACCCAGTTCAAGGGCAATGCCCGCGTCATCTTCGGGCTGATGAACGAGCCCAATTCGATGCCGACCGAGCAATGGCTGTCCGGTGCCAACGCCGCGCTGGCCGCGATCCGCTCGGCCAATGCGAGCAACGTGGTGTTCGTGCCCGGCAACGCATGGACGGGCGCGGGCAGCTGGAACCAGAACTGGTACGGCACGCCGAACGGCACCGTCATGAAGGGCATCAACGACCCGGGCCGCAACTTCGTCTTCGAGGTGCACCTGTACCTGGACGGCGATTCGTCCGGCCAGTCGGCCAGCTGTGTGAGCGCCACCATCGGCGCCGAGCGGCTGCAGGACTTCACCAACTGGCTGCGCAGCAACGGCTACCGTGGCTTCCTGGGCGAGTTCGGGGCGGCCTCCAACGATACCTGCAACCGGGCTGTCGGCAACATGCTCACCTTCTTGAAGAACAACGCCTATGTCTGGACGGGCTGGGCGTTGTGGGCGGGCGGTCCGTGGTGGGGCAGCTATATGTACTCGATCGAGCCGTCGAACGGCGTGGACAAGCCGCAGATGTCGGTGCTGGCACCCTACCTGAAGTAACCGCGCGCCGGTTCGCGGACCCGGCGCGTGCCGGGTCCGTGCGCGATCGCATGCGTGGGGCTGCCCACTGCGGCACCGGATCGTTTACCCTGCCGGACCACGCCGGCGAAGCCCATCGCGGCGCCATCGAGGAACGCAACATGTTGTGTGTCTGGACAGTACGCAGTCACGAATACGCCGATGAGGTGCCGCGCTTTCTGGGGCAGTTGCCGGCCAGCGAGCGGCAGCGGGCCGAGGCCTTCCACTTCGAGCGGGACCGGGTGTCCTACGCCGTGAGCCACTACGCGCTCAGGCAGGTCCTGGCGGGCCATCTGGGGCTCGACGGCTTCGGGCATGCGTTCGAGATCGGTCCACGCGGCAAGCCGTCGCTGCCGCGCGCGTTCGCCGACAGCGGTTTTGAGTTCAGCCTGTCGCACACCCACGGGCTGGCGCTGATCGCGGTTTCGCGTCTGGGTGCGGTGGGCGTCGATGTCGAACGGGTGGTCGATACCGTCGATGTCCACGGGCTCGCCGCATCGGTGTTCGCCGAGCCGGAAAGCCGCCATCTGGCCGGTCTCGATGCGGTTGCCGCGCGGCACGGCTTCTTCCGCCTGTGGGTCCGCAAGGAGGCCTACGTCAAGGCTCGCGGCATCGGGCTTGCCGATGGGCTCAGGGAGCCCGTGCTCGATCCGGCCGCATTGGATGCGGCTGGCGGCGCCAAGGTCCGGCACGCCGGCGGCAGCACCTGGGCGGAATGGCCGATCGCCGTGCCGGATGGCTATTGCGCCGCGCTGTACCAGTGCCTGGACAATGCGGCCAGCGCCGTGCGCATGGTGCCCGAGATCCGCGCCTGGCGCCCGGCCGATCGGCAGGACGAGGCGGCACGTCAGCAGCGCGCCGTGCCCTGATCCTCCCGGACCGGGGCGGACACCTCAATCGGCGTGAATGCCGCGCGCCAGCCGGCCCAGCGGTAGTAGGCCATCGACATCAGCATCGCCGAGACCGAGCCGAGGCCGAAGCTTGCCCACAGCGCGTCGGCGCCCCAGGCGTTCATCCGCACGGCCGCGGCGGGCAGGCGGATGCACCACAGGGCGACGAACAGGATCACCAGGGGCGGCATCGCCGTTCCCGACGCGCGGATGATGCTCGCCAGCACGAACGTGACACCGAACGTGATGAAGGACCACGCCACCATGGCGTTGATGTGCTGCGCGGCCTGCAGGGTCTCCATCCGCGCCGGCAGGAACATGCCGAGCATCGCGCCGCTGAAGCACTGGATCACCCGCACCATGCCGCCGGCCATCGTGACATTGAGCGCAATGCCCGCGAGCGCGATCCGCCCGACCCGGTCGAGCCGGCGCGCGCCGAGGTTCTGCGCCGCCATGGGCGTGACCGCCATGCCCATCGCCAGCATCGGCAGCTGGATGTAGTTCCACAGGTGCAGACAGGCGCCATACGCCGCTGACAGCTGGGCGCCAAAGCGGTTGACCAGCGACATCATCATGACCATGGCCAGCGACACCACGGCCATATGGAGCCCCATCGGCAGGCCCTTGACGATCAGGGCCTTGAGGATGCGCGGGTCCGGGCGCAGCAGATGCGTCTCATCGGCGCGCAGGCAGAGGATGTGCCGGGTGCGGTAGAGCCGCCCGGCCAGCGCCATCAGGCCGATGCCTTGCGCCATGAGGGTGGCGGTGGCGGAGCCGGCAATGCCGAGCGCGGGAAGCGGTCCCCAGCCCACGATGAGCAGCGGGTTGAGCGCGATATCCAGCCCGACGCAGACGATCTGGAAGCGGAACGGCGTCTTGCTGTCGCCGGTGCTGCGCAACAGGATCGTCAGGAAGATGTAGGCGGCCTGGAACGGCATCGCCAGGAACAGGACCCGCAGGTAGGCCACGGCCAGGGGCAGGACTTCGGGCGGGGCCTGCATCCGCGCCACGATGCGCCCGGTCAGCACCGCTGCGGCGAGCGCGATCAGCACCGCCAGCCCGACAAAGAACGTGGCGCCGGTGCCGACGACACGCTTGGCCCGGGCGATGTCCTTCGCCCCGAGGCTCTGCCCGATCAGGATGGAGGCCGCCATGCCGATGCCCATCACCACCGCGACCACGAACGAGATGACGGCATTCGCATTGGCCGCCGCCGCCAGTGCCGTTTCGCCCAGCGTGTGGCCGACCCACATCGCGTTGACCGAGCCGTTCAGCGCCTGCATCAGGTTGCCGAACAGGATCGGCAGGAACAGGGCGAACAGCGTCCCGGCGATGGGGCCGTCCGTCATGCGGGCCGGAGCGGAGTGGGTGGATGCCTCACCCGACATGGCGCCCCCCGCGCCGACGGCGATCGGGCGTCATGTGCGCAGGCTCGCCGGCCGCATGTCCGACCAGTGCGATTCCACGTAGGCGATGGCCGCTTCCCGTGATTCGGCGCGGTGCGCGACCGACCAGCCGGCCGGCACCTCGATGCCCAAGGGCCACAGCGAGTACTGCTCCTCGGCATTGGTGAGGACGAGGCATGCGTGAACCGGTTCGATGGTGTGTGTCGTCATGGCGTATTCCTTGGAGGCTTGGATGTCGATGAATCGGGTGGTGTTGCGGGTGGTCAAAGCGTGTCCTTCAACCGTTGGCCGATGGTGGCCAGGCAGGCCGGGCGCGCCATGTCGTCGTGGGTGCAGGGGATGCCGTGCACGGTCATCGCGGACGCGACGTGGGGCGTCCACAGCGCGTGCAGCGGGTCGGGCCGGGGCGCCGTCCGGGTCGCTTCGAAGAACACCGTCCTGCCGTTCACCCGGCCGAGGTCGGGCTCGCGCCACAGGCGCAGGTGGTGCTTGAAGACGTCGAACAGCCGGTGGACCTGCGCCAGCGTCAGGACAGACAGGCGGTCGTGCTGCGCGTGGATGCGGGCGAGCGTGTCGAGCGGACAGTCGGTTGCCACCTCGTCCTCGCCGGCCGGCCAGCCGATGATGCCGAGGAACCGGCGCAGCAGTTGCGCATCCGTCAACGGCTGCGCTTGCGTGCGTTGCGCCGGATGGCTGTCCAGCAGCGCCAGCAGTTCGACCGCATGGCCGAGCTGTTCCAGCCGCGTGGCGATGCGGTGGGCGATCACGCCGCCGATCGACCAGCCCAGCAGGCGATACGGACCTTGCGGCTGGACCGCCCGCAACGCGGCGATGTAGCGATCGACCACTGCGCCGATGTCGTCGTGCAGCGGGGCGCCCGCGTCGAGGAAGGGCGACTGCAGCGCGTAGACCGGGACCTCGCGGCCCACATGCGCGACCAGCCCCGCATAGGGCCAGCCGAGACCGGTGGCCGTGTGGACACAGAACAGGGGCCGCTTGCTGCCCGTCGCGCGCAGCGGCAACACGGTGTCCAGATCGCCGGCGGCCTCGTCGGCGTTCAACCGGCGGGCGAGCTGCGCCACGGACGGCGCTTCGAACAGCGCCCGCACCGGCAGCGCCACATCCAGCTCGGCGCGGATCCGGCTGACCAGGCGCGTGGCGAGCAGCGAATGGCCGCCGAGGTCGAAGAAGCTGTCGTCGACGCCGACCTTGTCCAGGCCCAGCGCCTCGGCGAACAGCGCGGCAAGCGCATGCTCGTTGGGCGTCAGCGGCTCGCGGACACTGGCGTGGGCGGCGAAATCGGGCGCTGGCAGCGCCTTGCGATCGATCTTGCCGTTGGCCGTGAGCGGCAGCGCATCGAGCCTCACCACGGCGGCGGGCACCATGTAGTCGGGCAGGCGCTCTGCCAGGTAGCGCCGCAGGGCGGCCGACTCGGCGCGCGCCGCGCCGGCCGCGACGGCGTAGCCGACCAGCTGCTTGCCGCCGGCGGCATCCTCATGGGCGATCACGGCGGCTTGCACGACGTCCGGGTGCTGCTCCAGCACGGCCTGGATCTCGCCGGGTTCGATGCGGAATCCGCGGATCTTGACCTGGTGGTCGTTGCGGCCGAGGTATTCGATGCGGCCGTCGGGCAGCCAGCGTCCGAGGTCGCCGGTCCGGTACATGCGCGCGCCGGCCTCGCGGCTGAACGGGTCGGGCAGGAAGCGTTCGGCGCTCAGCTCCGGCCGGTTCAGGTAGCCGCGCGCGACGCCCTCGCCACCGATGCAGAGCTCGCCCGCGACGCCCACCGGCACCGGCTGCTGCCGCTCGTCGAGGAGATAGACCCGCGTGTTGGCCAGCGGACGGCCGATGCTGGGGCGCCCGGCCTGCCCGTGCAATGCGCAGAGCGTGGCATCGACCGTGCATTCGGTCGGACCGTACACGTTGTAGACCCGCACACCGGCCGTCCGGCTGAGCGTGTCCCACGTGCTGGCGGCCATGGCGTCGTCGCCGACCAGGATGGCCAGGGGCAGGCCTTGCGCGTCATGGAAACACCCGTCGGCCACGAGCAGATCCAGTTGCGCCGGCGTGCAATCGAAGACGTCGATGCGCTGCGCCTTCAGGAACGCCGACAGCGCGGCCGCATCCAGCCGGACCGCCTGCGGCACGATCACCAGGCAGCGGCCGGACAGCAGCTGGACCAGCGCCTGGACCGAGGCATCGAACGAGATCGCCGCGTTCAGCGCGACGCGCATGCAGTGCCGGCCTTCGGCGTAGACCGTCTGTTCGAGTGCTTGCCACAGGTTCATCACCGAGCGGTGTTCGACCATGACGCCCTTGGGCAGGCCGGTCGAGCCGGAGGTGTACATCACATAGGCCAGATGGTGCGAAGCCAGGCCGATGGCCTTGGCATCGGGGTTGCCGGCCGGCGTTTCCCGGGCCGTGTCGGCACCGTCGAGGACGACAACAGGCAGCCCTTGCGCCGACAGCCCGGGCAGCGACGCTTCCTGCACCACCACGGCCGCCGGTGCGCAGTCTTCCAGCATGGCGGCCAGCCGTGCCGGCGGGTGGCTCGGGTCCAGCGGCACATAGGCGCCGCCGGCTCAGGGCACTGAGCCGGCTGCTGAGCGTGGCGTAGAGCGTCACCGGGCAATGGGCGCCGGCGTAGTCCTGCCGTGGCGGGCGCGGCCGGTCGGTCGGCAGGGCGATCACCGACGGGATGCCGGCCAGGGCCTGCTGCCAGTATCCGGCCTGGTGCCGCTGGCGTTCGCCGCCGATCCAGCGCCGCTGCCATTGGGCATAGTCGGGGTACTGGATGGGCAGCGGCGGCAGCGGGTCGTGCCCGTCGCCGTCGGCGCGGGCCTCGCGCAAGGCGGCATACAGCACGCTCAGTTCGTGCATCAGGACGCCCATCGACCAGCCGTCGAAGACGATGTGATGCAGGCAGAAGAACAGCACGTGCGCCTGCGGCGCCAGCCGGAACAGGCTCGCGCGCACCAGCGGGCCGCGCTCCAGGTCGAACGGCGTGCGCGCTGCCTGCGCTAGTACTACAGCCGTAGCTCAAAATGGCGGAGCACATCCCCGCGCCCGGTAGTGACACTGCTGAGCGCGCCACTGATGCGCGCGCCGCCATCGCGACCATGCCAGCA
>CAKKOY010000166.1 GCA_919592095.1 Ralstonia syzygii subsp. syzygii
TCTCCCCTGGCAATCAGGCCAGCGTTGTACTGCGCCCAGTTCTTGACCCGATCGGTGCCCTTGGGCTCGGCTCGCTTGTGTGTGTCCCTGCGCATCTTTCCGGCAAAAGACAACAATCTACGCAGCCAGACGGATTGTTTACCGCGCCATCTGCCCAGACCGTTGCGCGTAAACGTCATCATGCCGCGCGCGGGCGACCGGATTTATGCAACAACGCCGCGCCGATCGCATGACCAGGCGGTGCTCCACTGAATGCGGTCTGGGCCGTGCCATTGGCTTTCGTTTTAAACCGCGGGTATTTTCAGCATCGCGCCATCGATAACACCCCGTGTTAATACGGGTTGAAGCCGGGCCTCATACCAAGCGGTGCGCGAACGCCCGTTCATCAGGGCAGATCCCAATTGCCCCGATTTGCAAAATCGCCAAGATATACCCTCGATAAAAAGCCGTTTTCGCTCGATGTTTTCCACCCGCATTTCCGTCCGCCGCACGCTGCGTTTTTCAGCGCGTGCATGCTCCCTCGGCACGTCGCGCGCATGGCGCCATGGCGTGGCCGGCGCCGCGCTGCTCGCCGCATGCGCCTGGCCGGCATGGGCCGCCGTGGACATCGAGGGCGAGCACTTCGACGCGGCCGTGCGCCTGGCCGGCCACGAGTTGCCGCTCAACGGCACGGGACTGCGTTCGTTCTTCGTCATCAAGGGTTATGTGGCCGGGCTGTACCTGCCCGAGCGGGCCAAGAACGCCGCCGTGATCCTCGGCATGAAGGGACCGAAACGGCTGCAGATCCGTCCGCTGCGCGACGTCGGCGCCGACACCTTCATCTACGCGCTCAACGACTGCATCCACCGCAACCAGACCGAGGCGCAGGTGCAGAAGCTGGCCGACCGCCTGGCGCAGCTGGAAGACGCGATGCGCAGGATCAGCGCGACCCGCCGCGGCGACACCATCAACGTCGACTACACGCCCCAGACTGGCACGGTCATCTCGGTCAACGGCGTGATGCGCGGCAGGCCGATTCCCGGCGAAGATTTCGACCAAGCCGTGCTGCGCATCTTCATCGGCGACGACCCGGTCGACCGCGACCTCAAGAACGGACTGCTCGGCACCTGAGCGCAGGGCATCGGGCCCGGGACAGCGCCCTCTCGGAGACCCGCCCCTGTGCTAGATTCGCAGGATGGCTTTTCCCTTTTCCGTGCCGCACACCACCATGCCATCCCCGTTCGACGCCGTTCTGGAAGCGCCCTTCGGCAAGCTAGGCGTGCGCGTGGCCGAGGGTGCCGTGTGGGAGATCGTCTACCTGCCGGACAGCGCACGGACCGTCGACTCGGCGGACCCGTTGATCCTCAGGCTGGCGCGTCGGCTCGATGCCTACTATGACCATCCCGATGCCGTGTTCGACGTGCCGCTCGTACACACCGGCACCGACTTCCAGCATCGCGTGTGGGACGCCATCTGCGCGGTGCCGCGTGGCGCCGTGACCACCTACGGCACCATCGCCAGGCAGATCGGCAGCGCGCCGCGCGCCGTGGGCCAGGCTTGCGGCGCGAACTGGTATCGGATCCTCATCCCCTGCCACCGCGTGGTGAGCGCCGCCGGCATCGGCGGCTTCTCCAACCACGACGAGGACGGGTTCCACCTGAACGTCAAGCGATGGCTGCTGCGCCACGAAGGCGTGATGCTGGTATGACCAAGGCTACCCCCGAAGTCCTAGCCCCCGCCCGGCTCAGCGCGGAGACCATCCAGCGTTTCTGCGATGCGCTGTGGCTCGAAGACGGCCTCGCCCGCAACACGCTCGATGCCTACCGGCGCGACCTGTCGCTTTACGCACAATGGCTCGCCGAGCGCGGCAAGGCGATCGACCAGACCGAAGACGGCGACCTCGCCGACTACTTCGCCGCGCGCCATGCCGAGAGCCGTGCGTCGTCCGCCAACCGGCGCCGCACGGTGTTCAAGCGCTTCTTCCAATGGGCATTGCGCGAGCACGTGGTCAGCGCCGACCCGTCGCGCCTGCTGTCGACCGCCAAGCAGCCGCCGCGCATTCCCAAGACGCTGTCCGAGGCGCAGGTCGAGGCGCTGATTGCCGCGCCCGATATCGACACCCCACTCGGCCTGCGCGACCGCGCCATGATCGAGCTGATGTATGCGAGCGGCCTGCGCGTGTCGGAGATCGTCGCGCTCAAGACCGTCGAAGTGGGCCTGAACGAAGGCGTGGTGCGCGTGGTCGGCGGCAAGGGCGGCAAGGACCGGCTGGTGCCGTTCGGCGCCGAGGCCGGCGACTGGCTGCGGCGCTACCTGCGCGACGGCCGCACCGCGCTGCTGGGCGAGCGCACCGCCGATGCGCTGTTCGTCACCGCGCGCGGCGAAGGCATGACACGCCAGGCCTTCTGGCACCTGATCAAGCGCTATGCCCTGCGCGCCGACCTCCACGCGCCGCTGTCGCCGCACACGCTGCGGCACGCCTTCGCCACGCACCTGCTCAACCACGGCGCCGACCTGCGCGTGGTGCAGATGCTGCTCGGCCACGCCGACATCTCCACCACGCAGATCTACACCCACGTCGCGCGCGAGCGGCTGCGCACACTGCATGCGCAGCACCATCCGCGCGGATAGGCTTCCCGCATGAGCAAATCGCGCCACGTTTCCGAGACGCCCGCCACGCAGTTCCTGAAGGCGCACGGTGTCGCCTACGCCGAGCACACCTACGACTACGTCGACCGCGGCGGCACCACCGAATCGTCGCGCCAGCTGGGCGTGGACGAGCATCACGTGGTCAAGACGCTAGTGATGGAGGACGAGCAGGCCAGGCCGCTGATCGTGCTGATGCATGGCGATTGCTCGGTCTCCACCAAAAACCTCGCGCGCCAGACCGGCCGCAAAAGCGTGCAGCCCTGCAAGCCGGAGGTGGCGCAGCGGCACAGCGGTTATCTGGTCGGCGGCACCTCGCCGTTCGGCGTGCGCAAGGCGATGCCGGTCTATGTGGAAGCCTCCGTGCTGGAGCTGGAACGCATCTACATCAACGGCGGCCGGCGCGGCTTCCTGGTGAGCCTGGCGCCCGCCGTGCTGACCACGCTGCTCCACGCCCAGCCGGTGCACTGTGCAAACCCCGATTGAAACGGGTGCGGGGGCCGGCGCACGCTACAATCGCGCAGCCTGAATTCTTCGATTCCCTATGTCCCCTGTCGTCGCTACTGTCGTCTTTGCCGTGGCCGCCTACCTGATCGGCTCGGTTTCGTTTGCCGTGGTGGTCAGCCGCGCGATGGGCCTGGCCGATCCGCGCACCTACGGCTCGGGCAACCCAGGCGCCACCAACGTGCTGCGCTCGGGCAACAGGAAGGCCGCGATCCTAACGCTGCTGGGCGACGCGGCCAAGGGCTGGCTGGCGGTGTGGCTGGCGCAGCTGCTGGCGCCGCGCTACGGCGTGGAAGACATGGGCATCGCCCTGGCCGTGATCGCGGTGTTCCTCGGCCACCTGTATCCGGTGTTCCACCGCTTCACCGGCGGCAAGGGCGTGGCCACCGCGGCCGGCATCCTGCTGGCGCTGAGCGGGTGGCTGGGCCTGGCGACGCTGGCGACGTGGCTGATCATCGCCATGTTCTTCCGGTATTCGTCGCTGGCGGCGCTGGTGTCCGCGGTGTTCGCGCCGTTCTACTACGTGCTGCTGTTCGGCATCGATCCGATCGCGGGTGCCATCGCCGTGATGTCGGTGCTGCTGATCGCGCGCCACCGCGCCAATATCGCCAAGCTGCTGGCGGGCAAGGAAAGCCGCATCGGCGAGAAGAAGACGCCCACCTGACTGCGCCGTTCCGGGCGCGCCGATGCGCCCCCCGGCGGCGGCCGCGTGCGCCGCCGGCTCGACCGCCGGAAGGCTGGCATGCTCGAACGCCCAATGCAAACGCCCCGAGCATGCGGGCGTTTGCCTGAACCAGCGGGCATGACGACGAACTGCCCCCCTCTTGTGCAATGCCCGGCGCGGCAATGCCGGGACCCGCACCCCGACATACGCCGTTATGGCAGCTTCGCGACGCTGTCGAGCAGCGCAGCATAGAAGCGGTCCGCATCGACGTCGTTGATCCACATCGCGTTCGGTGCACGGCCGCTGCGGCCGTCCCAGTCGACGACGGTCTCGCCCAGCGTCCACTGGCCGCTGGTTTCGACCACCACGTTCACCTTGCGCCCGCTGAACATCGACGGATCGAACAGGTAGCCGACCGCGGTCGGATCGTACATCGGCGCCCGCTCGACGCCACGGCGCTTCTTCTGGTACGCGATCTCGGCCGCCATGATGTCGGCGACAATCGTGCCACAGCGGTTGCCGAGCGCGCGGAACGGCGCAACCCGCGCCGGCGTGATCGGCGCCTTCACGGCGACGTCGCGCGGCAGCACGACGATCGGCACGCCGCTGCCGAACACGATCTCGGCGGCCTGCGGGTCGACGTAGATGTTGAACTCCGCGGCCGGCGTAATGTTGCCGCGCTCGAAAAACGCGCCGCCCATCAGCACGATCTCGCGCAGCGCGAAGCGGATTTGCGGTGCCGCGATCAGCGCACTCGCGAGGTTGGTCAGCGGGCCGAGCGCGCACAGCGTCACGCTGTTCGGCGCCGCATCCGCGAGCGCGCCGACGAGGTACGACACCGCGTGCTGCGGCGCCAGCGGTGCCAACGGCACAGGCAGCTCGACGCCTTCGAGACCGGTCTTGCCATGCACGTGAGCGGCCGTGATCGGCTCGCGCGTCAGCGGCCTCGGGCAGCCGGCGTAGACCGGCAGCTCATGCGTGCGACCCGCCCAGTCGCGAATGATGCGCGCGTTGCGCTCGGTCAGGCCCAGCGGCACGTTGCCCGCTACGGCGGTCAACGCGCGCACGTCGAGGCGCCCCCTCGCCCCGAGCGCGAACAGGATCGCGATCGCGTCGTCCTGCCCCGGATCGGTATCGATGATGACAGAGGTAGGGGCAGTGGCGCCCTGGCCAACGGCCTGCAAGCGTGCGGGCAGCAGCGCGCCGCCGGCGAACAGGCTGACCAGGTTCAGGAATGCGCGGCGAGGGAAGTTCGGAAACGTGGCCATGTCATTCGACGGGCACCAACCGTTGTCATCCCGAAACCGGCTGGTGGCTCAATCGCGGAAGTTGTTGAAATCCAGCGGCGTGTCGGTCACGTCCTTGCGCAGCATGGCGATCACCGCCTGCAGGTCGTCGCGCTTGGTGCCCGAGACGCGCACCGCGTCGCCCTGGATGCTGCCCTGGACCTTGATCTTGCTGTCCTTGATCAGCTTGACGATCTTCTTGGCCAGATCGCCCGAGACGCCCTTCTTGATCTTGACGACCTGCTTCATCTTGTCGCCGCCGATCTTCTGCTTGTCCTGGTAATCCAGGAAGCGCACGTCGACGTTGCGCTTGGCGAGCTTGGCCAGCAGCACGTCCTTGACCTGGCCGAGCTTGAAATCGTCGTCGGCGAACAACGTCAGTTCCTCTTCCTTGTGCTCGACGCGGGCATCCGAGCCCTTGAAGTCGAACCGCGTCGAGATTTCCTTGTTGGCCTGCTCCACGGCGTTCTTCACTTCCACCATGTTGGCCTCGCATACCACGTCGAACGACGGCATCGTTTTCTCCTTGCAGACTTGAATTGGGGATCCAGCGGTGGCCCGCGCTCGGGCCACCCCGCGCCATGGCTCTTATAATTCCAGCTTTTCCAGACAACCCTGCGCCATGGCGTTGCTCGACCCGCATTATCCCCTAGGCCGGCACAACACGTTCCGTTTCGAGGCCACCGCCCACTATGCCGCGCACGTGCGCGCGCCGCAGGACATTGCCGAGGCACTGGCCGATCCGCGCGCGCAGGACCTGCCGGTGCTGGTGCTCGGCGGCGGCAGCAACATCGTGCTCACGCGCAACTTCGACGGCCTGGTGCTGCTGATGGAGATTCCCGGCGTGCAGGTCGGCCAGGCGACCCTGGACGGACGCACCGTCCACACCGTCACGGCCGGCGCGGGCGAATCGTGGCACGGCCTCGTTGCCCACACCGTGGCCAACGGACTGCCCGGGCTGGAAAACCTGGCGCTGATCCCCGGCACCGTCGGCGCCGCGCCCATCCAGAACATCGGCGCGTACGGCGTCGAGATCAAGGACCGCTTCCACTCCCTGCGCGCCTACGACCGCCACGCCGGCGAGTTCGTTGCACTGGATGCCGCCGACTGTGCCTTCGGCTACCGCGACAGCCTCTTCAAGCGCGCCGGCGCCGACCGCTACGTCATCACCGAAGTCACCTTCGCGCTGCCCGTGGACTGGCAGCCCGACACTCGCTATGCGGAGCTGGCCCGCGAACTGGCCGCGCGGGACATCGCCACGCCGACGGCCCAGAACATATTCGACGCGGTGGTCGCCATCCGCCGTCGCAAGCTGCCGGATCCGGCCGAGATCGGCAACGCAGGCAGCTTCTTCAAGAACCCCATCGTCGATGCCGCCACGCACGATGCGCTGCTGGCACGGTTCCCCAGCCTGGTCGGCTACGCGCAGCCGGACGGCAGCTACAAGCTCGCCGCCGGCTGGATGATCGACCAATGCGGCTTCAAGGGCCGGCAGAGCGGCGCGGTAGGCGTGTACGACAAGCAGGCACTGGTGCTGGTGCACCGGGGCGGCGGCAGCGCCGTGCAGCTGATGACGCTAGCGCGCGAGATCCAGGACACGGTCCAGGCGCACTTCGGCGTGCGCATCGAGCCCGAGCCCGTCGTCATCTGACGGCGTGACGCCGCGGGCCCAGGAGCCTAGTACTACAGCCGTAGCTCAAAATGGAGGAGCACATCCCCGCGCCCGGTAGTGACACTGCTGAGCGCGCCACTGATGCGCGCGCCGCCATCGCGACCATGCCAGCAC
>CAKKOY010000167.1 GCA_919592095.1 Ralstonia syzygii subsp. syzygii
CGTGCTCAACCGCATGGCTGCGCTTGCCCGCCCGCAGTCCGTCCGCGTCGACTGAATTACGCCTCACAGGGATGGCTTCGACTTCAAAGTCGATTTATGCAACAACGCCTGGACGATGCCGGTGCCCATTACGTTGCGCAGATCAAGGTGGGACCGGTGGCGGAGACGATCGCGCAGACGGCGGCCGCCAGCGCATGCGACATGATCGTGATGGGAACGGCGGGCCGCACGCCGCTGGGCTCGCTGATGGCGGGCCGGCTGTCGAACCGGCTGATCCGCATGTCACGGGTGCCGGTCACGCTGGTGAAGTGAAGTCACCGCACAGAGCAGATCTTTGCAACCGGTACAGAATTCGCCAAATACCCGACGTTCTGTATCTGTCACCCGCCTTGGCATGGATGCTAGCCTGCAGGCTCATCTTCCTGTCGCCTGCAGCGCTACCATGCCCACTCTGACCAACCTCCTCACCTTCGCCCTGGTCGCCCTGGGCATGGTACTGACGCCCGGCCCCAACATGATCTATCTGATCTCGCGGTCGATCTGCCAGGGGCGCAACGCGGGGCTGGTTTCGCTGGCGGGCATCGCCACCGGGTTCGTGTTCTACATGCTGTGCGCGGCATTCGGCATCACCGCACTGCTGATGGCGATTCCGTTCGCCTACGACACGCTGCGCTTCGGCGGGGCGATCTACCTGCTCTATCTGGCCTGGCAGGCGGTGCGGCCGGGTGGCCGGGCACCGTTCCAGTTGCGCGAGCTGCCGGCGGACAGCCCGCGCAGGCTCTATTCGATGGGGCTGGTGACCAGCCTGCTGAATCCGAAGGTGGCGGTGCTGTACCTGTCCTTACTGCCGCAGTTCATCGAGCCGGCACACGGCAGCGTACTGGTGCAATAGGTCTGCCTGGGGCTGACGCAGATCTGCGTGAGCCTGACCGTCAACTCGATGATCGCCTCCGCCGCGGGCAGCATCGCCGCGCTCCTTTCCCGTAAGGCGAGCTGGCTGGCGCTCCAGCGCTACCTGATGGGCTCGGTGCTGACGGGGCTGGCACTGCGCATGGCGATGGAAGCACGCAAGTAGACCCGCGCTGCATTGACACGGCGGTCGCCATGTCCTTGGATAGTTTGTAGGCCAATACCAAGGAGACGACCGCATGCATCCACTCGATCCGCCACGACGCAGCACCCGGCGCAGCGTGCTCAAGGCGCTGGGCACGCTCGGTGCCGGCGCCACGCTGGGCCACCCGGCCCTGACGGCGCTGGCCGCCACCGCAGGCCGCGTCACCCTGCCGTTCGACAATGGCGAACGCGAACTCGTCGTCTTCCCGCAGAAGCGCCCGCTGATCCTGCAGACCAGCCGTCCACCGCAGTTGGAGACACCGTTTGCGGTGTTCAACGAAGGCGTCATCACGCCCAATGACGCGTTCTTCGTGCGCTACCACTGGAGCGGCATTCCCACCTCGATCGATCCGGCCACCTACCGGCTGCGGGTGGGCGGCAACGTCAACACCCCGCTCGATCTGTCGTTGAGCGAGCTGGAAGCACTGGGCGAGGCGCGCGAGATCGTCGCCGTCAACCAGTGCTCGGGCAATGGGCGGGGCCACTTCCAGCCGCGTGTCGGCGGCGGGCAGTTGTCCAACGGGGCGATGGGCAATGCGCGCTAGACGGGCGTACCGCTCAGACAGGTGCTCGACAAGGCAGGCGTGCGTGCCGGCAGCGTGCAGGTCGTGTTCGACGGACTCGACCACCCGCCGCTGGCCGATGCCAAGAGCCCGGACTTCATCAAGGCGCTGGATATCGACCATGCGCGCGACGGCGAGGTGATGATCGCCTGGGCCATGAACGGTGCCGACCTGCCGATGCTCAACGGCTATCCGATCCGCCTGATCGTGCCGGGCTACTACGGCACCTACTGGATCAAGCACCTGTCGGAGATCCGGGTCGTCGACACGCCGTTCGACGGGTTCTGGATGCGCTCGGCCTACCGCATTCCCGACGACCCGTGCGCGTGCGTGGCGCCCGGCACCGCGCCGGCGCGGACGGTGCCTATCGGCCGCCTCAATGTGCGCTCGTTCATCACCAGCCTCGCCGACGGCGCCACGGTGGCGGCCGGCCGTGAGCACATCGTGCGGGGGATTGCCTTCGACAGCGGCTATGGCATCACGGAGGTCGCCTTCTCCGCCGACGGCGGACGCACCTGGAGCGAGGCGCAATTGGGCGAAGACCTGGGCAGGTATGCGTTCCGCGAATGGCGTGCGCCGTTCAAGCCGGGGCGGCACGGCACATATGAACTGAAGGTGCGCGCCGTCAACCGCATCGGACAGAGCCAGCCGCTGACGGCGCTGTGGAATCAGGCGGGTTACATGCGCAACGTGGTCGAGACCACGCGCGTCACCGCCGCCTGAGGAGAGCGCCATGTCCGATCGCAAAACCCCGCTTGGCGGCATCGTGCGCGCTGCATTGGCCTGCTCTGCCGCATGGGCGGCGGCACCCGCCTGGGCGCTGGATGTGACGCTACCGCCCGAAACCGCGCAGTACCGCCCCAGCGAACTGCCGGGGTACCGGCTGGTGCTGCAGCACTGCATGATCTGCCACGCCGCGCAGTACGTGCAGATGCAGCCGCCGACGTTACCGCGCAGCTACTGGGAAGCCACCGTCAAGAAGATGAAGGTGCCGTTCGGCGCGCCCTTTCCCGAAGAGGACATGCCGGCCATGGTGGACTACCTGGTGAAGACCTACGGCGCCGAGCGCAGCGGCGCGACGGCGCCGGCACAGGGCGCCCGGCCCACCTCGCCGTAAAACGGAATACGGCGGGCGATGCGGCCTCAGCGGCGGCGCATGTAGAAGGTGAAGACCTTGTCCTGCTCGCTGTGCGCGAGCAGTTCGTTGCCGGTCTGCTTGGCGAAGGCCTGGAAATCGCGCGTGGCGCCGGGGTCGGTGGCGAGCACCTTGAGCACCTCGCCGCTCTGCATATCGGCGAGCGCTTTCTTGGTGCGCAGGATGGGCAGCGGACAATTCAGGCCGCGTGCGTCGATTTCTTTCTGGAACTCCATGTCTGACCTCTGTGGGCTGGCGCGGCAGCCGCGCCGCGCTCATGCCGTGATTGTAGCCGTGCCATCGGGCTGCCAGTGGCGTGGCGGCGCATCGGCCGGCGTGCCGGTGCGCAGGTCGATGTAGCTGACCGGCAGGCCGCGCGCGGTGAGGAAATCCGCCACTGCGTAGCCGGTGCCGGCGGTCCATGGGCGGACCTGCTCGAACGGCAGCAGCCGGTATTCGGCCAGTTCCTCCGACAGCGCGATCTCGCCGTCGGCCACCACGTGGTAGGCGAGGATCAGCTCGTTCTTGCGGATGAACTCGTAGACGCCGATCAGCGAGATCGCCCGGGCATCCAGGCTGGTCTCTTCCTTGAGCTCGCGCGCGATGCCCTGCTCGGGCGTTTCGTCGCGTTCGAGAAAGCCGGTGACCAGCGCGAACATACCCTCCGGCCACAGCGCATTGCGCGCCAGGAACATCTGCCCGCGATACTCGACCACCGCCGCCACCACCGGCAGCGGATTGTTCCAGTGCACGAAGCCGCAATCCGGCACCGGGCACGCGATGCGCAGCCGGCCGCCGGCGTGCTGCTCGACGAGCGGCGTGGCGCATTGCGGGCAGAATCGATAGTCGAAGCTCATGGCGTGGCGCGCGGCGTCATGCGGCCTGTTCGCAGGCCAGGCGGATATCGCCGGCGAGCGCCTCCACCGTCTCGGGCTGCAGGTCCCACGCACACATGAAGCGGCAGCCGCCCGCGCCGATGAAGGTGTAGAAGCGCCAGCCGCGCGCGCGCAGGGCTTCGATGGCGGACAGCGGCAGCTCGGCGAACACGGCGTTGGCCTGCGGCGGGAACATGATGCGCACGCCCGGCACTTCGCGGATGCGCTGGTGCAGCAGCTGCGCCATCGCGTTGGCATGGCGCGCGTTGCGCAGCCACACGTCGTTTTCCAGCAAGCCCAGCCACGGCGCGGAAATGAAGCGCATCTTCGAGGCCAGCTGCCCGGCCTGCTTGACGCGGTAGGCGAAGTCCTCGGCCAGGCGGCGATCGAAGAACACCACCGCCTCGCCCACCGGCAGGCCGTTCTTGGTGCCGCCGAAGCACAGCACGTCCCCCCCCGCGCGCCAGGTGACCTCCGACGGATGCACGCCGAGCGAAGCCACCGCGTTGGCAAAGCGCGCGCCGTCCATGTGCACGCGCAGCTGGCGGCGCTTGGCGATGGCGGCGATCGCGCGCACTTCGTCCACCGTGTAGACCGTGCCCACTTCGGTCGCCTGCGTGAGCGAGACGACCTTGGGCTTGGGGTAATGGATGTCGGAGCAGCGCGTGACCAGCGCTTCCACCGCGTCGGGCGTCAGCTTGCCGTTGGCGCCCTCGGCGGTCAGCAGCTTGGAGCCGTTGGAAAAGAATTCGGGGCCGCCGCACTCATCCGTCTCGATGTGCGCCAGTTCATGGCAGATGACGGAGTGGTACGACTGGCACAGCGCGGACAGCGCCAGCGAATTGGCGGCGGTGCCGTTGAAGACGAAGAAGACTTCGCAATCGGTCTCGAACAGGTCGCGGATGCGGTCGCACACGCGCTGCGTCCAGGAATCGTCGCCGTAGGCAGGCTCGTGGCCGCTGCCGTTGGCTTCCAGAAAGTACTTCAGGGATTCCGGGCAGAAGCCGGCGTAGTTGTCGGAGGCGAAGTGTTGCATGGCGGGTCGGGATGGCGGGGCCAGGCGGGCGGAAGGAATGTCGTCTTGCGCTTACTTCTGCTCGGACCAGAGCACGCCACCGGTCGCCCAGTTCTCGCGCTTGACCTCGGCGATGATGATGTCGACCGAGCCGGGCATACAGCCCAGGGTCTCGCAGGTGACGCGCGTGACCTCTTCGACCAGCTTGCGCTTCTGGTCGGCGGTACGGCCCTCGAACATCTCGATGTGGAAAGTCGGCATGGTGGTCCTTCGTCAGTCGCGATACGAATGATCCATTCTATCCAGTTTGCGCAACAGGGCCTGCCACTCCAGCACGCCTTCGATGGCGCCGCCGTCTTCCAGCTGTTCGGCGGCACGGTCGGCGACCTGCGGTGCGGGCGTGACAACCGCCCCGGCCGTCAGCGCGTGGATCTGGATCTCGCAGGCCTTGATGAGCGTGGCCATCAGCACATGGGCCTCGGCCACCGTACGGCCGAGGGTGAGCGTGCCGTGGTTGCGCAGCAGCATCGCGCGGTGGCCGCCCAGCGAGGCGGTCAGCCGCGCGCCCTCTGCCGGCGTGAAGGCCAGGCCCTCGTAGTCGTGATAGGCGAGGCGCCGATGGAAGCGCAACGCGTGCTGCGACAGCGGCATTCTAGAGCGATCGGGCAATGGGCGCGGCGCTGTGTCCCGCATGCCCGGCATCACGCGCAGACCGGCGCACTGCGCCTGACCGCCAGGAACATCGCCATGCCGCACACGAGGGACACCGCCGCCACCGCCAGCGAGGCATCGAACCCACCCGTGGCCGCGAACAGCCGGTTGGCCAGCGGCGGCCCCACGATCTGGCCGATGCCGTACGCCGCCGTCATCAGCCCCATCAGCCGCGGCACGGCGTGCGGCCACAGGCGGCGCGCCTCGCGCATGGCGAACAGCGTGATGGCCGTGAACGGCAGGCCGAGCAGCAGGCTGGACAGCGCCAGCCCGCCCACCGTGGGCCAGGCGATGCCGGTTGCCACGGCAACCGCCTGCATCGCATAGGCCGTGGCGAGCAGTGTGCGATTGTCGCGCGCCAGGCTGATGCGCGTCGACAGCAATGCGCCCAGCGCCACGCCCGCACCGAAGATCGGCGAGAACAGGTCGGGCCAGATCGAACCGGCAGGCAGCACCCTGCGCGCGATCACCGGCAGAAAGGTGGCGGTAATGATGTAGCCGAAGCCGGCCAGGCCATAGGCCAGCGTGATGGCGAGGGTAGGCGCATCGAGACCGGGCGCCGCGCCCGCTCCCGCCGGCACGGGCGCGGCCGCGTGCGGCTGCTGCTCCGGACGGATGGTCGACCAGACGGCCACTGTCAGCACAGCGGACAGCACGCCGAACGCGATCCACGCCGACTGCGCATGCCAGCCGAGCGCCACCATGCCGCCGGCGACCAGCCCCGGAATGGTAATCCCCAGCCCCGGCCCGCAGAAGATGATGCCGCCCAGGGCGGCATGCCCGAGCTCGGTCAGCCGGTGCAGGCACCAGCCCGCCGTGAAGACAAACACCAGCACGCTCGCCATGCCGGCCGCGAAGCGCAGCACCAGCCACGCGGGCTGGCCCTGCAGCGCCCCCATGCCGGCCGTCAGCAGCGCGGTCGCGATGAGCCCGATGCGGATCAGCCGCGCCGCATCGCCGCGCACCGCCATGCAGGCCAGCGCGCCGACAAAGTAGCCGAGGTAATTGCCCGTCGCCAGCCAGCTGCCCTGCGCCAGGGTGAGGCTGCCGTCGTGCAGCAGCATCGGCAGGATCGGCGTGAAGGCGAAGCGGCCGATGCCCATGGCCACCGACAGCGCGACCATGCCGGCGATCGCCACGCGCCAGGCGCAAGCGCGTGTTTCACCGGTGGCGGGCAGGGAAGACGAAGACGAGAGTGCGTGCTGCATGGCGGCAATGGATTGGATTCGGGCGAAGGCAATCGGCACTGCATGCTAGTACCTCAGCACAGAGGTTATGACAGTTTGGGTAGGTTGTAGGACAGGCAAGCAGTTGTGGTCAACGAGCAGCTCAATGCTGCGAGCGATGCCTGCTTGCCGGCG
>CAKKOY010000168.1 GCA_919592095.1 Ralstonia syzygii subsp. syzygii
GCCGGCAAGCAGGCATCGCTCGCAGCATTGAGCTGCTCGTTGACCACAACTGCTTGCCTGTCCTACAACCTACCCAAACTGTCATAACCTCTGTGCTGAGGTACTAGGGTGACGGGCGCAGGAATTCACTGGGCCGTGACCAGCACGGATGCGATCGCCTCCCGTGTCGGCGCATAGGCGCCCTGACGGGCGCAGACTGTCGCGGCGCTGGCCGCGGAGAATTGCAGGTGCGATGCGAGCGTCGCATCCGGGCGCGTGAGCAGGCTCGCCAGCCACCCGCCGATGGACGCATCACCAGCGCCCACGGTATCGACCACCGGGGTCGGAAGTGCCGGCTGGAACAGCGTGCCTTCGGTGGTGAACAGCGTCATGCCTGCCCCGCCACGCGTCACGAGAATGGCGGCTGCGGGCGCCCACGCCCGCAGCTGGGCCAGCGCGGACACCTCGTCCAGCTCGGGAAACAGGCCGCGCAGATCTTCGTCCGATACCTTGATATAGCTGGCGAGCTCGGCCATGCGGCGCAGCGTCGGCCTGTAGTCGGAGCGGGCCATCGCATCCCGGTAGTTCGGGTCGAAGGCGATCCGCTTGCCGGCGGCATGCACCGCGGTCGCGATGTCCAGCAGGTGCGCAGCGAGCGGCTGGCGCGCAAGGCTCAGGGAGCCGAAATGGACAATCTGCGCCGCCTCGATCCAGCCGTCCGGCAGCGCGCCGGCGTCGAAGGCCAGGTCTGCACTGTTTTCTCCGATGAAGAAATACTGCGGCGGATGCGCAGCCAGGACCATCGCCAACAGCGGCGGGCGCGCGGCCTGTTGCATGAAGCGCATGTCGAGGCCGGCCTGCTGGCTCAGTGTCACCAGTTCGTCGCCGAAGGCATCGCGGCTGACGGCGCCGGCGAATCCGGTCGGTACGCCCAGCCGCGCGCAGACGCGGGCGACGTTCCAGCACGATCCGCCAGCGACGCTGCGCCAACGCCCGTCCGCTTCGCGGATGAAATCGGTCAGCGCTTCGCCGAATACGACCAGTTGAGGAAGGTTCATCGTTGTCAGCATGAAGTTCAGGCCGCCGAGGCAACCCCTGCCAGAGCGGGTTGCGCTTCCGGACTGACGCCTTGCATGGATAGGGCAGTGACCTGCGCCGCGGCGCCACGCGCGGCGCGGGTGGATGCGGGCATCACCGGTAGCGGGGGCTGGTGGGGTGCGTCATGGCTCCATTCTCCTGAAGGTTGGGTTGATGCGGGACCCGGGGCGACGCATGGCGGCCACCCGGCGCGCGATGTCGATCGCGGCGCCGGGTGGCCGGGATGCTGCGTCCGATCCGGGCAGCGATGGCGGTGACCTGCGGGCAGGTTATTCCAGCGGCTTGCCGTTCTCCGGCAATCGCGCCTTGAGCGCCGCGCCGGCCGGCCGTGCGCTGGGGAGCGACTGCGAGCGACGCAGGTGCGGCAGGTCCGGCGCAGGCACCGGCGCGGGTCCGCCGGCCACCGGCACCGGCTGCGCGCCGGCGTCGACAAACGGCTGGAGCACCTTCTGCCCGGCCACGGCGCGCTGGGCCCCCGGCAGCAGATCCGCCCCCAGCAGTTGGCCGGTCAGCCCGTAGCGCAAATGCACCTCGGCGGCAAACAGGGAGCGGGAGACATCCACGCTGTCATTGAAGACCAGCAGCGGCAGGGGGTTCAGCGTGAAGGCGCTGCGGTTGCTGTCAGAATCCTTGGCACAGATCTCGGTCAGTCGATACGGCACCGGCACCGTGCGCGCCATCGCGTTGAATTCCGCCCAGGAAAGCTTGCCTTCCAGCATGAGCCGGTTGACCGCATTGATGTAGGAAGGGTCCATCTGGAACACGAAACGCACATCGTTCACGCCGTCCAGCTCAGACATGGCCCGCATCGCATTCGCCAGCCCCGGTACGGCCTGCCGCGCGCGTTCGGATGCCGCCATCAGGGGTCCGAGGGAACGGTGCGCCTTGCTGTGCTTGCGCGTGTCCACCAGCGCGCGGACGTTCGGGATGTTGAATTCGATCTTGGCGCCGGGCAGCAGCATGGCGCGGCCGCTCGCGGCCAGCCGGTCCTGCAGCAGCAGCTGTTCCGCGCGGTCGACGAAGCTGGCCCGCTCGTGCTCGGTGCGCGCGGCCCAGGTGGATTTCGCCTCCTCCAGCGTGGCCGCGATCATGGCCCTCAGGTGCGGGCCGTCGAAATGCCCGATCGCCTGCGACGGGAACACCTCCCGCGCCAGCGCCGCCAGTTGCGACCACGCCTGCGGCGTGACCCGGCTGGCGGTCTTCCAGTCGAGCGTGCGCTTGAAGCTCTCTACGCCGGAGAGCTCCACGCCGGCCCCCAGCAGGGTGATGTTCAGGGAGCGCAGCACGAGCGTGAACGCGTCACTGACGTGCGGCAGCAGCCCACCCTGTTGCACCAGCGAAGCAAAGGCGCTGGCCGCCCAACCCAGGCCGCCCTGGTACTCATACCCGGAGATCGGCGCCCAGACATGCTGCAGCTTGAGAAAAAAGTCCCGCACGCCCCAGTTCACGTTGGCGCCCAGAAAGCCTCGCTGCAAGCCGGTCTGCTGGAATGCGCTGCCCGTGGAGCCATCGGCGTGCCGGTGCACGGGTCCAAAGCCCGGGATCGGAGCGGCATAGCCGCCCGGCCCGCCGGCGTTGGCGGACAGATTGAGCTGCTGCTCGCGCATGTCGAGCCCGATGGCCCCCTGGTTGAGCCCCAGTTCCAGCAGGCTGCCTGGGTCGTGATTGGCCGGATCGAACAGCCGGCGGGCAAACTCGTCGATGTCGCCCGGGGCGACCAGCATGGCGGCGCCCTTGCCGTGCATGAGACTGGCGCTGGCCTGGGCCCCTCCCTGAAGACGGAAGCCGAGCACGTTGCGCAGCGGCTTGAAGTCCAGGCCCGCGCCGCCGCCCATCGTCAGGCCCTTGTTGGACTGCCGCACGAAGAACGCCACCAGCGGGCCTTCGGCCAGCTTGTCCGCGGTCCGCTCCACGCCGACCATGGTGGTCCGGTCCACCCCCAGCACGGCAAAACCGAACGCGCCCACGCGCTGTTTCGCCGACACCGTGCCCGATGCGGTCACGCCGGCCGAGGCGCCCTTGGACTCTATGCCGAACAGCGTGGACCGGTTGCTCAGGCCCTTCATCGCCTCCGCGAACTTGATTGCCATCTCCGCCGGCGACGCTGCATCGCGCACGGCGTGGCTTTCCGCGAACTTCCGGTTGAATGGCGAGCGCGGCTTCGTCACCTCCTTCTTGAAGGTCTGCGCCACTTCCCAGAACGCCTCGGCGTCGTGCCAGTTGCTGAAGCCGAAGCGCGCCAGCCGGAGCACCTTGTCAGTGTCCACGCTCCGTTGCAGCACCTCGGCCGCGCTGCCCGCGCCGGCCACGGCGATGGTCTGCGGCAGGGTCACCAGCCGCGTGGCGTGCTCCAGCGTCAGCAGATGGCGACCGATCGCCCCCGTGAGGATGGAAAACCGGTCGCGGGTATCGCGGTGGCCGGTCAAATCGGGGGCCGGCAGCTTGACGCCGTGCTCGCTGAGCGTGCGCATCAGTTCGACGACGCGGCGCATGTCGCCCATGCGAGCCTGGTCGAACACCGGCGCAGGCGCCGTGGCAGCAGCCTCGAACAAGGGATCGACCTGCGCCGCGGCCCGAAAGACGAACTCGGCAAGCCAGCTGTGCATCCTGGGCAGCAGATCCTTCGAGGCGGGCCTGACCGTATCCTGCCTGCGCTTTTTGCGCCGCCCGGCTTCGGCATTCAGCGTCAGATCGGGACCGAGCACGCCGGCTGCCACGCCGATCTGCTGCAACGCGCCGAGCATCCTGTCGATGGCATCGCCGCGCAATGCCACGCAGGCTTGCGCCACCGCCTCCGGCACCGCCGGCGCAACGGCCGGGCCGGCTGCGACGGTGGGCGGCAGCGGCCAGTCCTTGCGGTGCAGCAACGGCTCCAGCTCCAGGTGGATCGTCTTCATGTCGTGGTGCTCCGCGGCCATGTCGGCGCGGCCGCGCAGGTGCTCCGCGACCCGGTTCACCGCGCCCTTCGGCATCGCCAGGACCCGCTCGACGTGCCCGACGGCGGTCCGGAAGTTGCTCTGCACCCGCTCGGTGACACCGCCGGCCGTCCGGTGAAGGGTGGCGACCACGCCGGTGCCGGGAATCCGCACGCGCTTGGGCGTCGTGCCGGTCAGCGCCTGGCTCACTGTCGGCTCGGCGGCGCCGGTGGCCAGCAGGCGGTAGGTCTGCTGCGCACCGAGCGGCGGCACGACGCGATGGATCCGCCGCTCGCCCTCGCCGCAAGCAGGCCCCGTCGTCAGTTGCAAGGTACCCAGGCGCGAGATTCCCAGGCGCACCGTCTCCGGGTCCACTACGCTCAGATCGGCCCGGCAGTCGGCCCAGGTGGCGCTCGCATGAGCGTAGCGCAGCAGGAAAAGCTGCGGCGCAGCGTCGCCCTCCCGCAGCGAGCCGCGCGCCAGGGCGAACACTTGATGCTTGTCGCTGGACACGGCGATCTGATCGATCTGAATGAGCCCCGGCGGCGGCGCCGGCAAACGCTGCGGCTGGCCGCCCGGCGGGGTGCGCACGAGCGCGTGGTCATCGGTCAGGTGATAGGCGACACCCTCGCCGTCCACCGCAAAGTCACGGATCGGCGCCGACGATGCCGCCAGCACGCCGACCTGGCTGACATAGCGCTGCGCCGGCACCGCCGCGACGGCGACGCCGGGCCGCGCGGGCAAGCGGGCCATGTTTCCGCCGAACTCCAGCGCGAGCAGCCGCGAGCCGCCGTCGGGGGCCGCCTGCAAGGCGTACACCGGTTTGGCATCGGCCAGGCCGAGCGGCCCC
Source organism: Ralstonia syzygii subsp. syzygii (assembly GCA_919592095.1). Lineage (GTDB taxonomy): Bacteria > Pseudomonadota > Gammaproteobacteria > Burkholderiales > Burkholderiaceae > Ralstonia > Ralstonia syzygii. The sequence continues at coordinate 4,843 of CAKKOY010000168.1, forward strand.
AGCTTGAGGTCCTGCAGGTTCGCCAGCGGCGTACCGTCGGCCTGCAGCAGCGGCCGCCACTGGCCTGCTCCATCTTTCTGGCAGGCCTCACCGGCCGCTGAAATGCCCAGCATCGCACCGTCGTTGTAGGTGCAGACCGTTCGCATGGCGGGGCCCTGCAACCCGCGTTCGCTCACCAGCAACAGGGGCTGCTCGACGTGCCACTGCGGCTGCCATTGCTGGCCGTCCCAGGCGGCGCTCACGCGCTGGCCCTCGCTGCTGCGGAACACCGCGTGCAGTGCCGCGCCCTCGCCCGAGCGCCCGGGGCTGGTCGCCAGCGCTTCGACGCCCCACCCTTCGGTTCTTCCCGGCACGCGCACGGGAAGGCCGACGCGCCTCGCCTTGATCTCGCCAGAGGAGGTATCCGCCGCATGGAGATCCCCCTGGTAGAGATGCCCCTGCTGGTCGCGCACAAACACCGTGCGGCCGTCGGGCGCCAGCGCGAAATCCCGCGCGCGTGCCCGCGTGACGGGCTGGTCCGGCTTGCCGAGCTGCACCGGCTCGAATGCCGGCCTGCCGTCGGCGAGCTGCAGCCGGATCGGCCTTGGGGCAGCCTTGCGTAAATCCGGCCGCCACAGCTGCCCTTGCCCGTCCAGCGCGAGCGGCCTGCCGGCCGTATCCATCCGTACGACCGGGAAGCGCTCCAGCCCCGCCACTTCGCGCACCTGCACGCCACCGGCGCCGAGCTTGAGCAGCATCGACCCCGCCCTCGCCCAAGCCTCGCCGTCCAGTTGCCGGCCCAGCAGCGTGATCGGGGCCTGCCCCTTGCCGGGCAGGGGATGCGGTTTCCACTGCGCCTGCTGCATGTCCCACTGATAGAGCTGCCCATGGTGCTCGCGCCACAGCACGCCATCCGGCGAGCCGCTAAGGTTGGCCAGCAGGCCGATCGGCGGCGGGCAGACGCCCTGCTTCATCGCGGGATGCACCGGCAGGACGATGGCCGGGAGGCTCTTGCCGTGCGTGCCGACCCAGTACCGCACGCCATGTTTTTGGTAGTCGATCAGGTAGCCACCGGTGGCGGGGTTCCAGGCCAGGCCGGTCGCGCGGTTGTCCCGCAGAGTCAGCAGCCGCCCCAGCTGGCGCGCCTGTTCGCTGTCCTGCCTGGGGTGGCGGGCCTTGACCCGGATCTTGCCCTTCTTGAGCGTCAGATCGAACAGCGGCTCCTGGCGCAGCGGCGCGCCGCCGCCGCCGGCCGCCGCAGCCTTGACCGGCGTGCAGCTCACCGGACCCTCGAGTTTGATTGCAGAGCCGGGCGATGCGGGTCTGATCTCACGGATGTCCGGCGCGCTCGCCGTCGCCCATGTCCGCTCGTCCGCGAACGGCGGCACCTGGGTGGTCCCGGCCGTGGAAGCGTGATTCGGCTCGGCGTTGAACAACTGTTGCAAGGTCGAGTTGTGGCGCTCGCGCGGTCCGGCTGCCCGGACATCGCTGCCCGGCTCCGCCAACGGCTTCTGCTGGGCAGCAGTGTCCGGCCCGGATGATTTACGCGAGCGGGAAATGAGACCCGCCAGCATGCCGGTCGAGCGCTTGCCGCCCTTTTTCTGGGATTCGGGTTGGGTAGAGGATAGGGTGGTGTCTTTTGCCGCTCTGCCGGTAAAGCAGACTGGCAAATATTTCTTTATTTTCATATTGCACCTTATTTTAGATTAGATGAATGCGCCGCGAATGCCGCCGCCCCGGGTAAATCCGGAACCGGTCTTTATTCCATGACGATGACCAGCGCGCCGGCCGGATTAAAAACGGATGCACCGAAAATCGGCGTTGTTGCATAAATCGACTTTGAAGTCGAAGCCATCCCTGTGAGGCGTAATTCAGTCGACGCGGACGGACTGCGGGCGGGCAAGCGCAGCCATGCGGTTGAGCACG
>CAKKOY010000169.1 GCA_919592095.1 Ralstonia syzygii subsp. syzygii
CCGCCGGCAAGCAGGCATCGCTCGCAGCATTGAGCTGCTCGTTGACCACAACTGCTTGCCTGTCCTACAACCTACCCAAACTGTCATAACCTCTGTGCTGAGGTACTAGCCATGAACACGATCCGCATGGCGGCGACGGCTGTCACCCTGGCTGCGGCGCTGGCAGGGTGCGGCGAACGCCCGCAGACGGCCTTCGCCTCGCACCGCAAGGACGATGCCCCTGCCTACAAGGGCGCCGAAGGCGACCCGTTCATGGCTAAGGACTGGACGCCGGGCGACCGCACGAGCTGGGAGAACCAGATCCGCGCGCGCGGCCAGTACCAGAACGAGTACAACAAGACGCCCTGAGGCGCGCGAGCGGAGGCCCGTCCATGATTGCCTGCTGGAAACACCTGGCGATGGCGCTGCTGCTGGGCGGCGCGGCGGCGCTCGCATCGGCGCAGCAGCCGGCCAGCGCGCCCGCCGCCACGCCGGTCAATCCGGCCGTGCAGCCCGCGCAGCCGTTTGCCAACGTCGTCTCCGAGAACGTCTTCAACCTGCCCCGGCGCGACCTGGTCAAGGAAGCGCAGGACCAGACCGCGCGCCGCGTCACGCAGCCGGGCAATAACGCGCCGTTCTGGCGCGAGGTCAATTCCGACCAGGCCAACTACGCGAGCCTGCCCGGGCTCGAGGCTGGGGTGCTGATCCAGCGTACGGGCCAGAAGTGGCGGCTGTTCCGCAACGGCGTCATCACCGTGTGGGGCGGCTGGCTGGTGGTGCTGGTGCTGCTGGCGATCCTGGCGTTCTTCCTGTCGCGGGGCCAGATCCGCTTGAAGGAAGCCCCCACCGGCCGCCGGATCGAACGCTTCACGCCCACCGAACGCTACGTGCACTGGACCATGGCGATCTCGTTCGTCACGCTCGGCGTCTCGGGCATCGCGATGCTATGGGGCAAGCACTTCCTGCTGCCGCTGATGGGCCACCAGCTGTTCGGCTGGCTGACCTACGTGCTGAAGAACCTGCACAACCTGGCCGGGCCGCTGTTCACGGTCAGCATCATCGTTGCCTTTGCGATGTGGGTGCATGACAACCTGCCGCGCCGCGGCGATCTGCGATGGCTGCTGCGCCTGGGCGGCATGTTCGGCGGGCATGGCGCCGAGGTGCCGTCGCATCGCTTCAATGCGGGCGAGAAGCTGTGGTTCTGGGGTGGACTGGTGGTGTTCGGGCTGATCCTGTCGGCCTCGGGCTGGGTGCTGGACCGCATCGTGCCGGGTGTCGACTACTACCGCAGCACGATGCAGCTGGCCGAGATCGTCCACGCCATCGCGGCGGTGGGCATGATCTGCATGTCGCTCGGCCACATCTACATCGGCACCATCGGCATGGAAGGCGCCTACCGTGCCATGCGCGACGGCTATGTCGACCAGGCTTGGGCCAAGGCGCACCATGAACTCTGGTACGACGATATCCAGGCCGGCAAGATTCCCGCGCAGCGCTCCAGGCCGCCCGAACCGCCTGAGCCGCGCGAACACCCCGCCAAGGGCTGACGCCAACGACCGAGGAGGACCAGCACCATGAGACTGCACGCGACGAGGATGCGCCTGTCGGGAATGGGGCTTGCTGCCGTGCTGGGCCTGGCGAACGGATTCGCCGGGGCCAGGCTGCCGGCGCCGACCGCGGAACAGAAGGCCAAGGCCGACGTGGACAAGGCCAAGGCGGCCTGGAGCGACAAGGTGGCCGCCTTCCAGCTGTGCAAGGCGCAGGACCGGGCCGTGGCGCAATACCAGGCCAGCGGCAAGGGCACCCGCGTGCAGGCGGGCGCGCCGTGCGCCGATCCGGGCCCATTCGTGCCGCCTGTGCCGCCCGCGCCGGCCACCCCGGCCGCCAAGGGTTGAGACCGCGCCGATGTTGCGGGTTCGTCATCCGGCAGTACAATCGTCCGCTCGCAAGTGAACCCTGACTGGAGGTGACACATGAAGCAACTCGTGATCGGACTTGCCGCGATCGGCCTGATGGCCGGCTGCGCCTCGAATGCCGGCACCGGCGCCAGCACCAGCGCGCCCGCCGCCGGCACCTCGGCTTTGGCCACGCTGGCGCCCAAGAGCGGCAGCAACGTGCAAGGCACCATCAAGCTGCTGCAGCAAGGCGACAACCGGGTTGCGATGGCGGTCGACATTGCCGGCCTGCCGCCCAACGGCATGTTCGGCTTCCATGTGCACGAGAAGGGCGACTGCTCCTCGCCGGACGGCATGAGCGCGGGCGGGCACTTCAACCCGACCGGCCAGCCGCACGGCGATCCGCGTTCCGGCCCGCACCATGCCGGCGACATCCCGATGCTGCAGTCCGATGCCAATGGCAAGGCCGTCGGCTCGATCGTCCTGAACGGCGTCACGCTCACGCCCGGCCCGACCAGCCTGGTCGGCCACGCGGTGATCGTCCATTCGGGCATGGATGACTACAAGACCCAGCCGACCGGCAACTCCGGCGGGCGCATCGCCTGCGGCGTGATCGTGGCGAACTGACGCCCGCACGCGGCGCCTGTCCGTGGATGGATGGGCGCCGGCCGCATGCAGGAATGCGCACGTTGCCGTGCGCATTTTTTTTGGAGACCGACCCATGCCGCTGCGCCCCGCACTGACCAACGCCTGCGTTCCGCTGCTCGATGAAGTCGAGGTGGTCGACGAGCTGGGCCACGCGCGCGCCGTGCACATTCCCGGCGAGCGGCCGCTTACGGTCTACCTCGACAAGCGCGAACTGGTCACGCTGATGACCATCGGCGGCGCGCCCGAGGCGCTGGTGCTCGGCTACCTGCGCAACCAGCGGCTGGTCGGCAGCATCGAGGACATCGCGGCCGTGCAGGTCGACTGGGAGACCGAGTCCGCCTCCGTCACAACCCGCACGGGCATCGCCGACCTGGACCAGAAGACCGCGCGCCGCACCGTCACCACCGGCTGTGGGCAGGGCACCGTGTTCGGCTCGCTGATGGATGAGATCGATGCCGTCCACCTGCCGCCCGAGGCACGCATCACGCAGACCACGCTGTACCGCGTGGTCGACACCATCCGGCTGCAGCAGTCGATCTACAAGCAGGCCGGCTCGGTGCACGGCTGTGCGCTGTTCGACGCACACGGCGAACTGCTGATGTTCATCGAGGACGTCGGCCGCCACAACGCCGTGGACGCCATCGCCGGCCGCATGTGGCTGGAGGGCATGGAGGGCGGCGACAAGGTCTTCTACACCACCGGGCGCCTGACCTCCGAGATGGTCATCAAGGGCGCGCAGATGGGCATCCCGTTCCTGCTGTCGCGCTCGGGCGTCACGCAGATGGGCTACCAGATGGCGCAGCGGGTCAACCTGACCTTGTTCGCGCGCTGCACCGGGCGCCATTTCCTGCTGTACACCGGGCGCGAGCGCTTCATCGCCCAGCGGTAGATGGCCGGCGTGGTCGGCCCGCGCGGGGAGCTGCCGCAGCCCGCGGAATCCGGCCGCTGAGCCGCAGGCGGGCCGACCCGCCCGCCCGGGGTTTTCCGTCACGGGTTTGGGGGTACAATCCGCGTTTTCGATCGCCGCCGGCCCGACAGCCACGACCAAGCCGTGACCAAATGGGGACAGTTTTCGCACCCGCGAAGCCTGCCCCCATTTGTTCATCACAGGCATCCCATGAGCATCAAATCCGACAAGTGGATCCGCCGCATGGCGGATCAGCACGGCATGATCGAGCCGTTCGAGCCCGGCCAGGTGCGGGAGACCGACGGCCGCCGCATCGTCTCCTACGGCACGTCGAGCTACGGCTACGACATCCGCTGCGCCGCCGAATTCAAGATATTCACCAATATCAACAGCACCATCGTCGATCCGAAGAACTTCGACGAGAAGTCGTTCGTCGACTTCACGGGCGATGTGTGCATCATTCCGCCGAACTCGTTCGCGCTGGCGCGCACCATGGAGTACTTCCGCATTCCGCGCAACGTGCTGACGGTGTGCCTGGGCAAGAGCACCTACGCGCGCTGCGGGATCATCGTCAACGTCACGCCGTTCGAGCCCGAGTGGGAAGGCTACGTGACGCTGGAGTTCTCCAACACCACGCCGCTGCCAGCCAAGATCTACGCCGGCGAAGGCTGCGCGCAGGTGCTGTTCTTCGAGAGCGACGAGATGTGCGAAACCTCGTACAAGGACCGTGGCGGCAAGTACCAGGGCCAGCACGGCGTCACCCTTCCCAAGACCTAGTTTTTGTTGTCCGTTTCCGCGAACCGGAGCGGGGCCTTTCTGTTTTAAGGAACCACGATGAAATTCCGTTTTCCCGTCATCATCATCGACGAGGATTTCCGCTCCGAGAATATCTCCGGGTCGGGTATTCGCGCGCTGGCGCAGGCCATTGAAGAAGAGGGCATGGAGGTCACGGGCCTGACCAGCTACGGCGACCTGACCTCGTTCGCGCAGCAGTCGAGCCGCGCCTCGACCTTTATCGTCTCGATCGACGACGACGAGTTCATCAACCCGGACAACGACAAGCCGGAACCGGAAGCGGTGGAAAACCTGCGCGCCTTCGTCGCCGAAGTGCGCCGCCGCAATGCGGACATCCCAATCTTCCTGTACGGCGAGACGCGCACCTCGCGCCACCTGCCGAACGACGTGCTGCGCGAGCTGCACGGCTTCATCCACATGTTCGAGGACACGCCGGAGTTCGTGGCGCGCCACATCATCCGCGAAGCCCGCAACTACCTGGATTCGCTGCCGCCGCCGTTCTTCAAGGCGCTGATCGACTACGCGCAGGACAGCTCCTACTCGTGGCACTGCCCGGGGCACTCGGGCGGCGTGGCGTTCCTGAAGAGCCCGGTGGGCCAGGTGTTCCACCAGTTCTTCGGCGAGAACATGCTGCGCGCCGACGTCTGCAACGCGGTGGACGAGCTCGGCCAGCTGCTCGACCACACCGGCCCGGTGGCGGCCTCCGAGCGCAATGCCGCGCGCATCTTCGGCTCGGACCACATGTTCTTCGTCACCAACGGCACGTCCACCTCGAACAAGATGGTGTGGCACGCCAACGTGGCGCCCGGCGATATCGTGGTGGTGGACCGCAACTGCCACAAGTCGATCCTGCACGCGATCATGATGACGGGCGCGATCCCGGTCTTCCTGATGCCGACGCGCAACCACTACGGCATCATCGGCCCGATCCCGCAGAGCGAGTTCGAGCCGGAAACCATCGCCCGCAAGATTGCCGAGCATCCGTTCGCCAGCCAGGCCAAGAACAAGAAGCCGCGCATCCTGACCATCACGCAGGGCACGTACGACGGCGTGCTGTACAACGCCGAGCGCATCAAGCACATGCTGTCGACCGAGATCGACACGCTGCACTTTGACGAAGCGTGGCTGCCGCACGCGTCGTTCCACCCGTTCTACCGTGACATGCACGCCATCGGCCAGGGCCGCGCGCGCAGCAAGGACGCGCTGGTGTTCGCCACGCAGAGCACGCACAAGCTGCTGGCCGGCCTGTCGCAGGCTTCGCAGATCCTCGTGCAGGATTCCGAGACGCGCAAGCTGGACACGTACCGCTTCAACGAGGCGTACCTGATGCACACCTCGACCAGCCCGCAGTACTCGATCATCGCCTCGTGCGACGTGGCCGCGGCGATGATGGAAGCGCCGGGCGGCACCGCGCTGGTGGAAGAGAGCATCGCCGAGGCGCTGGACTTCCGCCGCGCCATGCGCAAGGTGGAGCAGGAGTACGTCGGCACGAATGGTGGCAACGGCCGCGGCGACGACTGGTGGTTCAAGGTCTGGGGCCCGAACGACCTGTCCGATGAGGGCATCGAGGAGCGCGAGGCCTGGATGCTCAAGGCCAACGAGCGCTGGCACGGCTTCGGCGATCTGGCCGAAGATTTCAACCTGCTCGACCCGATCAAGGCCACCATCATCACCCCGGGCCTGGACGTGGACGGCAAGTTCAGCGAGTCGGGCATCCCGGCCGCCATTGTCACGAAGTACCTTGCCGAGCACGGCATCATCGTCGAGAAGACCGGGCTGTACTCGTTCTTCATCATGTTCACCATCGGCATCACCAAGGGCCGCTGGAACTCGCTGGTGACCGAGCTGCAGCAGTTCAAGGACGACTACGACAACAACCAGCCGCTGTGGCGCGTGCTGCCGGAGTTCGTGCGGCAGTATCCGCAATACGAGCGCATCGGCCTGCGCGAGCTGTGCGACGGCATCCACAGCGTCTACAAGGCCAACGACGTGGCCCGCGTGACCACCGAGATGTACCTGTCGAACATGGAACCGGCGATGAAGCCGTCGGACGCCTGGGCCAAGATGGCGCACCGCGAGACCGAGCGCGTGGCGATCGACGAACTGGAAGGCCGCATCACCGCCATCCTGCTGACGCCGTATCCGCCGGGCATTCCGCTGCTGATCCCGGGCGAGCGCTTCAACCGGACCATCGTGCAGTACCTGCAGTTCGCGCGCGAGTTCAACAAGCTGTTCCCCGGCTTCGAGACCGACATCCACGGGCTGGTGGAGGAGGAGATCGACGTCAGGATCGGGTACTTCGTCGACTGCGTCCGATAAATCCGGTCGCACAAAAGCAAAACGCCGCGCAAATCATTGCGCGGCGTTTTTTTTCATCTTCTCCGATGTGCGGGGCGGCGTTGTTGCATAAATCCGGTCGCCCGCGCGCGGCATGATGACGTTTACGCGCAACGGTCTGGGCAGATGGCGCGGTAAACAATCCGTCTGGCTGCGTAGATTGTCGT
>CAKKOY010000170.1 GCA_919592095.1 Ralstonia syzygii subsp. syzygii
CGACAATCTACGCAGCCAGACGGATTGTTTACCGCGCCATCTGCCCAGACCGTTGCGCGTAAACGTCATCATGCCGCGCGCGGGCGACCGGATTTATGCAACAACGCCCCTCCAATACTGCAGGTGAAACTGACGACCGCTGTTACGCCATTCGAGGGCGACCACAGAGCACGAAGCGGGTCGATCCTGCGGAATCCCCTACGCGTACAAACGACGCAGGGCGAAAGGTGGGCGAGTGTCCCGGCCCTGCCGTCTCAGGACCGCCCGCATACATGGCTGAATCGGATCGCTGTCGAACGCATCCATCCATGACAAGATCGGGCGCACCCTCGTGGCGCGCTACCGAAACGTCCAGAACCGATGCAGCAGGAAGGTGATCGGGGGCACCGTCATCAGGATGGCGGCCAGCCCGGTCCAGTAGTTCGCGCCCGCCTTCTGCGCAGCCCAGGAGATCGCCAGCGTCAGCAGCAGCCCAAACACCGACACACAGAAGAACCGCAGAAAGTTGTCGCGCCCCGGGCGGGCGGAGAACGCCCACAGCGCATTCAGCAGGTACGAGCAGACATTCGCACAGACAAAAGCAACCCCGTTCGCCTCCACCTGGGTCGCCGAGAAAGCGGTGATCAGCAGCATCGCCAGGGCCACGTGCACGCCGGTCGCAACCACCCCGGAGACGCCGAACCGGAAGACCCGGACGATGGTCGCGCGATCCGGAAGCAGGCGGGCGATCGTGTCAGGAACGACGCCGGCAAGTACGTTCGCAACGCTGGATTCGGCTTGCCGCATGATATCCCCCGCTCTGTTGTCGAACCGCACGCAACCAGGTGCCGCACAGCGGTCCGTGTTGGGGGGCTGTCCTTGAGCGGACATCGAGCGCCGACGGCCGGCGATGTGGAAATGGATCGATGCCGGCACGCGCGTGACGCCGAGGCGTCCCATGCACGCGTTTCTCCCCCCTTTTTTCTCTAAGACCATTCTTGGTCATTCCAACGCGGGGAAGAAATCCGTCAAACGGACTACAGGGCACCCGATGAATCGCGGAGGCGCGCCTGGGCTTGCAGCATCAATCCGCGTCGCTGCCGCCGTGCGTGCGGTCGAAGCGGCGCAAGGTCTCGATGCGCTCCCGCGTGAGCGGGTGGGACGAGAAGAACCCGGAGGCATCGTCGCCGTCCTGCTCCGTCCTGTTGGTGGCGCTGCCGGTGCCGCGCGTGCCGCCGTGGCTGTCTTCCAGCGCCTGCAGCACATCTGCGAACGCGCCGACGGACAGTCCGTTCAGCTGCAGCATCCGTGCGGCGTAGCGGTCCGCATCACGTTCGTAATCGCGCGAATAGCGCAGCGTCAGCATGGTCGCCGGCACGCCGGCCAGGATGGTGGAGATATCACCGAACAGCAGCGCCGCCGTCGCGCCGATGGCAGATGACTGGATCAACTGCCGCAGGCCATGGCGGTACTCGACGTGGCCCGCCTCGTGCGCCAGCACGCCCATCAGGCCGTCGCCCTCGCCCACCAGCCTGACCAGCGCATCGGTGACGATGATGTCGCCGCCGGGCAGCGCGAAGGCGTTGGCACCGAGCTTGCCTGCGTCGCGAAACGCGATGGTGTAGGTATGCGTGGCATCGGGCGAGCGCAGCGCGGCAAACCGCGTGCGGATGCGTGCCTGCTGCTCCACCGGCAACCGACTGGGCTTGAGCCAGTGCTGGTCGAGGGCCGCCAGCGAGGCATGGCCGAGTTGCGTTTCCACCCGCTGCGGCACCATGTCGGCCAGCACGTGGGCCCCCCACGGCAAGCCGTAGCGATACCCCAGCACCAGCATGGCCAGCGTGAGCGCCGCCGCGCCCAGCGCCAGCCGCCAGCTGTTCTGCGCCCGCACCACCACGCCTTCGCGGTAGCCGGTCCTGCGCAGCAGCGCATTCAACGCCTGCTGCTCGGCCGGATCGGCGATCTCGCAGAAGGAGCCGTCCTCGAACGTGACCAGGCGCGGCGCATGCCTGACGCGCTCCGACACCCGCAGCGTGGACAGCGGCGCGCGGCGCACCGGCACGCCCTCCGGGTCGAACAGGACCGCCTCGCCCTGCTCGACCGCCAGCCGCACCGGCTGCGCGCGGGACGTGCGTCCATCGAAATACGTTGCGAGAATCATGCGCGCGCCCTCATCCGGCCAGCGTTACAGAGCGATATCGATGTCGTACCAGTCGACCGCCGCATCGCCGAGCGCACCCACCTTGGTGGACTCGCCCGCGACGAAGGTGTCGAGCGAGCCGGCGGCCAGTAGCGTCACCGATTCGAGCTTGTAGCGGGCCAGACGGACCTTGGCGAACGGCATGAACAGCCCGAACGTCACGAGCAGCAGCGCAGCATTCGAGACGTAAATCCAGAACAGCTTGCTTGCGCTGACCTCGCTCTTGAAGCGATGCGCACCCAACGTGGTGTGGTTCCACACGACATTCTGCAAGCGCGACTGGAAATAGGGCGCGAGGAACAGCACCACCGCAACCATCAACAGGAACGGCACGAACGACAACACCGCCGCACCAGCCTTCCCGCTGAACGCCGCCGACGAAAGCCCCATGACCAGGGCAACCACACCAAGCAGTATCCCGCCCAGCACACCCAAGCCAGCGGTACGCAGATACACGCCGTAGAAATTGCCCGCGGTGGCGGAAAAATCGAACAACGTGGTCCCGAAGCGCGTGTTCCTGTGCTGATACTGCTTGAAGCGCTGGTGCGCAAACGGTGCCAGCAGATAGAACGTGAAGAACGTCAGGACCGGCCACAGCAGGAAGACCTTGTAAGCCTCGGCATCCTTGCCGGTGAAGGCGAAACGCAGGCCCCGGTAGCTGGAATTCGCCATGCGGAAGCGCAGCGACCGCACCAGCAGCCACGGAAACACCAGCCCCAGCGCCGCCATCATCACCAGCGTCAGCGCGGGCGACACCTGGCCCGACAGGTTGAACGCCACCGCCAGCGCAAAGACGATCGCACGGCCCTTGAGGATGGCGATCGGGCTGCCGTGGTAGTCGAAGCTCGCCCCGTCCAGCTGGGTGTTGCGATAGAAATACTGCAGCGTGCGCACCTTGGCCCATGCCGAGTAGAGGCCCAGCGTGACGATGGTCAACAGCAGGTTGACGATCCAGATGCGGAAGTATTCCGAGCCGCTGCCGCGGAAACTCACCCGCAGCGGTTGCGGGGCGGCCGGAGCCGGGGCGCCGCCCAGTCGGGGCTCGCGTGCGATGTCGTTCATCTGGTGACCCTTCCCTTTGGTTGTTGTTCGTCCGCCGTGCAGCGGTGCGAGCCGATTGTAGCCAACGGCGCCGGGTGCCGTTGTTCACGCCGTCGTAACAATCCAGCCGCCGGGCAACAAAAAACCCCGCCGGCTCGCACCCGCGGGGTTTTTTGTTCGGAACGGCCGCCCGCGCGAGGCGGCCGGGCCCGGATTGCCGGACAGGCAAATTACATCATGCCGTCCATGCCACCCATACCGCCCGGCATGGCCGGTGCTGCATCGTCCTTCGGCAGTTCTGCCACGGCGGCGTCGGTCGTCAGCATCAGCGATGCGACCGATGCAGCGTTCTGCAGCGCGGTACGCGTCACCTTGGTCGGGTCCAGCACGCCCATTTCCACCAGGTCACCGTACTCGCCGGTGGCGGCGTTGTAGCCGTAGTTGCCGTTGCCTTCGATGACCTTGGCCACCACAACCGAAGCCTCGTCACCAGCGTTGGCGACGATCTGGCGCAGCGGCTCTTCCATGGCGCGCAGCACGATCTTGATGCCGGCGTCCTGGTCAGCGTTGGCGCCCTTCAGACTGGAGACGGCAGCGCGAGCGCGCAGCAGCGCGACACCGCCGCCGGCCACGATGCCTTCTTCCACGGCAGCGCGGGTGGCGTGCAGCGCGTCTTCCACGCGGGCCTTCTTTTCCTTCATTTCGACTTCGGTGGCCGCGCCAACCTTGATCACTGCCACGCCGCCGGCCAGCTTGGCCACGCGCTCTTGCAGCTTCTCACGGTCGTAGTCCGAGGTTGCCTCTTCGATCTGGGCGCGCACTTGCTTGACGCGCGCTTCGATGTTGCGGGCATCGCCAGCGCCATCGATGATCGTGGTGTTTTCCTTGCCGATTTCAACGCGCTTGGCCTGGCCCAGATCGTTCAGGGTGGCATTTTCCAGCGTCAGGCCGACTTCCTCGGCGATGACCTGGCCGCCCGTCAGGATGGCGATGTCTTCCAGCATGACCTTGCGGCGGTCGCCGAAGCCCGGCGCCTTGACGGCGGCGGTCTTCAGGATGCCGCGGATGTTGTTGACCACCAGCGTCGCCAGGGCTTCGCCTTCGACGTCTTCAGCGATGATCAGCAGCGGACGGCCGGACTTGGCCACTTGCTCCAGCACCGGCAGCAGGTCGCGGATGTTGCTGATCTTCTTGTCGAACAGCAGCACGAACGGGTTGTCCAGCTGGACAACCTGCTTTTCCGGATTGTTGATGAAGTACGGCGACAGGTAGCCGCGGTCGAACTGCATGCCTTCCACGACGTCCAGCTCGTCGGCCAGCGACTTGCCGTCTTCGACGGTGATCACGCCTTCCTTGCCGACCTTGTCCATGGCTTCAGCGATGCGCTGGCCGATCGACTCGTCGCTGTTGGCGGAGATGGCGCCAACCTGGGCGATTTCCTTGCTGGTGGTGGTCGGCTTGCTGATCTTCTTCAGCTCGTCGACGGCGGCGGCAACGGCCTTGTCGATGCCGCGCTTCAGATCCATCGGGTTCATGCCGGCGGCCACGTATTTCATGCCTTCGCGCACGATCGACTGGGCCAGCACGGTGGCGGTGGTGGTGCCGTCACCGGCGTTGTCGCTGGTCTTGGAAGCGACTTCCTTGACCATCTGCGCGCCCATGTTCTGCAGCTTGTCCTTGAGCTCGATTTCCTTGGCGACCGACACGCCGTCCTTGGTCACGGTCGGGCCACCGAAGCTGCGCTCCAGCACCACGTTGCGGCCCTTCGGGCCCAGGGTCACCTTCACGGCGTTGGCGAGGATGTTGACGCCCTCGACCATCTTGGCGCGTGCGGCATCGCCGAACACTACGTCTTTAGCTGCCATCAGAATCTCCGAATACTTGGGGTGTTGCCCGCGCAGACCGCGCAAGCAATGAGGAATGGGTTACAGGTAAGGGGTTGCGACCGAGCGCGTGCTTACTTCGTCACCACGGCCATGATGTCTTCTTCGCGCATGACCAGCACTTCCAGGCCATCCACCTTGACGCTCTGGCCGGCGTACTTGCCGAACAGCACGCGGTCGCCAACCTTGACATCCAGCGGGATCGGGTTGCCTTTGTCGTCTTTCTTGCCCGGGCCGACAGCCAGCACTTCGCCTTGATCCGGCTTTTCTGCGGCGGCGTCAGGAATGACGATGCCGGAAGCGGTCTTCGTCTCGTTGTCCAGGCGCTTCACGATCACGCGATCATGCAAGGGACGCAGATTCATACAAACTCCTCGATGCAAAGTGAGTGTTTATTCACAAAACGCGCCGCTCAGGTGCGGCGCTCAGGAAGCTTCGGTGGCAGGAGCGTGTTGTTAGCATTCCTCCCAGCCGAGTGCTAATTATATGGATGGGGTGTGACTATTTCAAGAATGGGGAAGTGGATGTCGATGTCGAGATTCACTCAACTCTGAACTTTGTTCACTTAACGCTGAACTCTATCGCGCCCTGACTGGGTCTCCCCCCCCCCGAAGAATCCCTTTTCCATCAATAGGTTGTTGGATGCGGCGTGGCGGATGCAGCGCGACGAAAAAGCTGCGGAACGCGCTCCGAAGCAGCTCACCCGAAGTTGAGCCCCTTTTTTTGGGTGTCAAATATGTGGCTCATGAAGCACAAATAAGAGGGCTATCCGCGCGTTGAATCGCGATCGACTACCGACACTCGGGTAAACAAGGAGGGCTCTTGCGCAGCCACCTTCCAATTGCCGCTACCGACCGAGGGTGTGTGGAAACGTCCATTGATCCGCAGCACACTCGGCCGCCTCCGAGTCTTGCCTTGTTTTACTACTTTCGCGGTCAAATCGATGACGACGATCGGCTGAACGGCTCTGATGCATTCTGAAGCGTTGTTTTTCGGTCGCTCAGGAGGCACAAAGGGTGGGGGCTTACGCCCCCACCATCCGCATCGCTCGCATCGTTCTCGAGAAGCCCAGAATTCGCAGTACACGCTTGAGGTTGTAGGCGAGAACATGCAGGCTCATCTCGGTACCGACGTTGACCAGCCTGCGCGTCAGGAAGTGTGTGTAACCCATCCACTGCTTGAATGTTCCGAAGACATGTTCAACGGTTCGTCTGCGCAGCGTCATCGCATCCTGGGTCTTGTCGAGTCGGCGTTGAACTGCTTCCAGCACCGACTCATGCTCCCATCGGGTGATTCGCCGATACTGACTCGGAGTGCATCGTGACTTCATGGGGCAGTGGGGACAGGAGCTGCTCCAGTAGCGACGTAGTTGCATTCCATGTTCCTCGCTGGTGAAGCGGTAAATTGCACGTTGGCCCGCGGGGCATTGGTATTCATCATCTCGGGCGATGTAGATGAAGTCTGCCCTGTCAAAGCGGCCATGAGCCTTTGCGCTGGATGTCGTGGGCTTAGTACTACAGCCGTAGCTCAAAATGGCGGAGCACATCCCCGCGCCCGGTAGTGACACTGCTGAGCGCGCCACTGATGCGCGCGCCGCCATCGCGACCATGCCAGCA
>CAKKOY010000171.1 GCA_919592095.1 Ralstonia syzygii subsp. syzygii
GGCGTGCTCAACCGCATGGCTGCGCTTGCCCGCCCGCAGTCCGTCCGCGTCGCCTGAATTACGCCTCACAGGGATGGCTTCGACTTCAAAGTCGATTTATGCAACAACGCCTACATCAGCCAGACGATGTGCGGGGTGGAGGTAAAACCGATGCGTTCCGCGTAGTCGTGTGCGGCTTGCATGCGGGCAAGGATGACATCGCGGCCAGGGTCTTTCACCAGTTCGGACCGCTTGGCGAGGAATTGATCGCACACGGCGGCGGCGAACTGGCGGGCATCGCAGGCCTGCAGCGCGCGCCACTGGTCTTCGTCAAGCGTCAGCATGGGTTCGTCCGATGTGGGCACGTCGGCCGTCGTGTAGTAGGTGCCATTCGTAGATGTGAGCGAAGAAGGTTTCGCGTTGCTTCGGGGTCAGCACGTTGAGCAGGCCGGCGAGCACACGCGGGTCCCAGAATCGCACCAGGGCGATGCGGCCATCGGGCAGGCGGGCGTCGAGCTGGAGCCGCAGCAGTTGCGCCAGGCCAGAAAGGTCAGCTTCGGAGACGAGCCAGGTCACGGAGGGTGCCTGCCGCTCCAGGCGGGCCAGGTCAGCGGTAATGCCGTCGCCCGCTTCTTCCACATCGATGAGCCACGGGCCGGCGTGGGCCAGGGCGCCATCGGGCGTGCCGTGGAACAGCGCGGCGAGGCCCGGCCGGTCTTCCAGCCGTTCGCCGCGATGGGTTTCGTATTGCAGGCCGTCGACCAAGCCATACAGGCGCAGGGTCGGGTAGTGCGTGCGCAGTTGCGCCAAGCGCGCGGCAACGTCCAGCGCCATCGTCAGCCTCGCATGACGGTGGCACTGCCGCTGGCAGCGGCTTTGGCGAGGCATTCCAAGCACACGCCGGAGGCAGTGGGTGCGGCGATGGCGGCGGCTTGCGCGGCGATCTCACCAGCGTGGCTGGAGTTGGTGCCCGACACCATGTCGGATGCCGTGCCGAGGGGCTGGCTCGCCAGCAAGGTGGCGCCACAGGCAGTCTTATCACCGTGGCGGGCATAGGCGCTGCCAGCGTTGCCGTCGATGACGATGCCGTTTCCTTTCAGGATCGGGAAGGTGCCTTTGCACTTGGGGCAGACCGTCATGTCGCCATCGCGGGCGGTGGCTTTGCCGTAAAAGATGGTGGTCTGGTCACCAGTGAGGACGGTGCCACCGTGGTCTGTCTTGTCACCTACGCGAATGAAGGGCTTGCTGCCTTGCACGGGTTCCGATCCTCCCATCATTGAGTGCGCGATTCGGCGCAACTGCCTGAGCGGGCGCCATGCTAGCGGGAATCGGAGCGGACGGCTGCTGAGAGAAATTGAAGTCTGATCTGCGGGAAATCCCGGGTATCTGCATTTCGAGCCTCAACCGAAGCGCAATACGGACCACTGTGCGCCCGCCCATCCGCGAGCCCAGAGGGCATCGCCGGGTGTCTGATCGGCCGTCTGTGGACCGCTGATGTAGTCCGGAGGCCATTGGATTGGGGGTGGGAGGGGTGCGCCGGGGCCCACATCAACCCAGCGCGCGCGGTTGGGACCCCGCCTCACCTGCTCGCTTCATCGAGTGGTTTCTATGCAGGTGCATAGATGCCCCGAAGCGGCCCGCAGCAAGGCGCGGTGGGTGGCAAAAGGCCCAGTTGGACTTATGCAGATTTATGCACGTGGCTTATGCATCTAAACGAGGTGGCGCAGCCACGGGGGAAACTGACCAACTTCGGCCCCATCCATCCTACGGGTAGCCGCCTTCCCGCCGCATTTCCTCCAGTTCCTCAATGCAGGCATCACAGAGTTGCTCATTGACCGGGTACGGTAACTTGTAGGGTGTCCAGCGCTCATGACAACATGAACACAGCACCATGTCGCCGGGTTGTGGAGCCGTTTTAACATCTTCGCTGCACTGTGCTGCCATGATCCATGCTCCTTCCGCACAATAATAATGGTGTGCCAAGAATATTCCGTGCTGTGCCGGTGGTGTGACGAGTTGAGATTGGCTTCAGGCCGCTTTGCGTTTTTTTCTTGCCTGCGAAGGCTTGTGCCGTATAGCATGCACGCTGGCTGCACGTTTTGAAAATCCGCGTGTCGGTGGTTCGATTCCGCCCCAGGCCACCAAAATTCATCGCTTTGCAAGGACAGTCGATCTTGCAAAGCAACAAAAAAGGCCTCCTCGCGAGGCCTTTTTTCATGTCCGGACGGTGCCGTCCACATCTGCCCTCTTCCGTATCGCCATATCCGCTGCCAGTTTCGGCAGACACGTTGTCGATACATTTCTGTGCCACGCCCTCTTGACGCATTGCAGCTCAGGGTATACCTAGCGGCGTAAACTGCGCCAATCTGTCGCAGGTCTCGCTATAGTGACTCAACGCTATCAGGCGACACGCGCAAGGAGACATCATGGCACTCGTTGGCACCGGTCACCACTTCCATTTCCACGCTTTCGACGGCATCAGCCGCAAGACGCGGTTGACCTGGCTGCGCAACGCGGCGGCCCTGATGTGCCTGGCGGCGCTCGTCGCGACCATGTGGGTGGGCGGCAACCTGTCGGCCCTGATGCATACGCCGATTCTGGATGGCGTTTCGCCATTGGCGGCGGTGGTTCTGCTGGCGTGCAGCTGCATGGCGATCAGCCTGCTCGGCCTCATCGCCGCGGGGCTCTTCCAGTTCCGCATGGAACAGCTCGATACGCCGGCGATCACCTGAGCAGGCAGACATCCGGATCAGAGAACGGAGGCTTCGGCCTCCGTTTTTGTTTGTGCGCGCGACAGGGTGGCGTGTGATCCGGTGTCAGCCGGAGGTGTGTCTATCGTTTCTGCCTGGCCGTTCCAGTGTTAACTTGACTCATTTGTTTCAATGGAATAAATTTTGAAACAAGTGAATCATCCTGGCCGCCGATGACCTTTGACGAGCTGATGCAGACCCTGCGCGACCGCGCAGCCGACCTGTCGCCGCAGCTGCAGCGCGCCGCGATGTTGCTGGAATCCAACCGCAGCGACATCGCGCTACTGTCGATGCGCGACCTGGCGCGGCGCTGCGAGCTGTCGCCGGCGACCTTCTCGCGGCTGGCGCGGGCGCTGGGCTTCGAGGATTTCGCGGCGCTGCGCGAGGTGTGCGTCAGCCACCTGCGCCAGCAGGCCGACGGCTTTGCCGGGCGCGTGACGGCATTGCCGAGCATCGGCCCGGACGGGTCGGAGGCCGAGCGTATCGGCGTGGCCATTGGCGCGCACGTGCAGTCGGCGTTTTCGCCGGCGAACCTGGCAGCGCTGGAGACGGTGGCCGACGCGCTGTGCACCGCCCGCCGCGTCTTCCTGCTCGGTGCGCGCAGCTGTCTGGCGCTGACCCATGCGTTCGGCTATGCCGCCCAGCTGTTCGACGACAAGGTCACCGTATGCGCCGGCCAGGGCAATACGCTGGCCGATCCGCTGCGCTTCTGCGACGAGGACGACATCGTCGTGGCCGTGACCTTCGATCCGTACACGCGCGAGGTGATCGAGGCGATGCAGTATGCGCATGCGCGCGGCGCCCGCCTCGTCTATGTGTCGGACAGCGCGCTCGCGCCCGGCGCGGAGCTGGCGTGGCAGCAACTGATCGTGCCGGTGGCCGTCCCGTCGTTCTTCCATTCGCTGGCGGCGCCGCTGGCGCTGCTCGATGCGCTGTTGATGGCCTGGTTCCGCCGGGCCGGTCCGTCCGCGCTGGCGCGCCTGGCCGACAGCGATGCCCAGCTCAAGCAACAGCACGCCTACGTGCGCAACACGCGCCGCAGTGACGCGGCCATCGCCGTGCCTGCGCAGCCTTAACCCAGCCCCAGCCCCAGTTCGATCGACCATGATGCCCTCCACCACTTCCGTTTTCCATCGCGACCCGCGCAAGACGCTGCCGACCGCCGTCGGCGGCGAAGGCATGATGCTGATCGATGCCGAAGGCAAGCGTTACCTCGATGCCAGCGGTGGCGCGGCGGTCTCGTGCCTGGGCCATGGCCACCCGCGCGTGGTCGAGGCCATCTGCAAGCAGGTGCGCGCGCTGGCCTATGCGCATACGTCGTTCTTCACCACCGCTGTGGCGGAAGAACTTGCCGCGCGCCTGGCCGCGGCCGCGCCGGGCGACCTGGAGCAGGTCTATTTCGTCTCTGGCGGCTCGGAGGCCATCGAGGCGGCGCTGAAGCTGGCGCGCCAGTACTTCGTCGAGATCGGCCAGCCACAGCGCCAGTACTTCATCGCGCGCCGGCAGAGCTATCACGGCAACACGCTGGGCGCGCTGGCGATCGGCGGCAACGCGTGGCGGCGCGAGCCGTTCCTGCCGCTGCTGGTGCCGGCGCACCATGTGTCGCCGTGCTTTGCCTACCGCGAGCGGCGCGATGGCGAGACCGACGCGCAATACGTGCAGCGCCTGGCCGACGAGCTGGACGCGAAGATCGTCGAGCTGGGGGCGGACCGCGTCGCCGCGTTCATCGCCGAGACGGTGGTGGGGGCCACGGCCGGCGCGGTGCCGCCGGTGGCCGATTACTTCCGCAATATCCGCGCGGTGTGCGACCGCCACGGCGTGCTGCTGATCCTGGACGAGGTGATGTCGGGCATGGGCCGCACCGGCCATCTCTTTGCGTGCGAGGAGGACGGTGTGGTGCCCGACCTGATCGCCATCGCCAAGGGGCTGGGCGGCGGCTACCAGCCGATCGGCGCGATGATTGCCAGCGACCGCATCTATGACGCGATCACGCGCGGCACGGGCTTCTTCCAGCACGGCCACACCTACATCGGCCATGCCACGGCGTGCGCGGCGGCGCTGGAGGTGCAGAAGGTGATTGCCGAAGAGAACCTGCTCGCCAATGTGCTGGCGCGCGGCGAGCAGTTGCGCGCCGCGCTGCGCGACCGCTTTGCCGCGCATCCGCACGTGGGCGACGTGCGCGGTCGCGGCCTGTTCGTCGGCGTGGAGCTGGTGGCGGACCGAGCCACCAAGGTACCCCTGCCGCCCGCCCGCAAGACGCACGCGCGCGTGAAGACCGAGGCGATGCAGCGCGGCCTGATGGTGTACCCGATGGGCGGTACCATCGATGGCCAGCGTGGCGACCATATCCTGCTGGCGCCGCCGTTCATCGCCACCGCGCAGGACATCGACGCGATCGTCGCGCGCCTGGGCGATGCGGTCGAGGCGGCCACCGCCAATGCGCTGGAGGCGGCATGACGCTGCCGCTCTCCATCGCCGTCGCGCCCAACGGTGCGCGCAAGACCCACGCCGATCATCCCGCGCTGCCGATCACGCCGGACGAGCTGGCCGCCTGCGCCCGCCAGTGCGTCGACGCCGGCGCGGCGATGCTGCATCTGCATGTGCGCCGTCCCGATGGCACGCACAGCCTGGAGCCCGACGACTACCGCCCGGCCATCGCCCACGTGAAGCAGGCGGTGGGCGACGCGCTGGTGATCCAGGTCACCACCGAGGCGGTCGGCATCTATGGTCCCGCGCAGCAGATGGCGTCGGTGCGCGCGCTGCAGCCGGAAGCGATGTCCGCCGCGCTGCGCGAACTGGTGCCGGATGCCGCGCACGAGGCCGAGGCGGCGCGCTTCTTTGCTGAGCTGGCGGCGGCGCGCACGGCCATCCAGTACATCCTCTATTCCGACGACGACGTGGTGTGCTACCGCGATCTGCGCGCGCGCGGCATCCTGCCCGACACGCCGCACTGGGTGCTGTTCGTGCTCGGCCGCTACAGCGCGGGGCAGCGCTCCGAGCCGGCCGACCTGCTGCCGTTCCTGCGCGCCTGGGCCGGCGGCGGCGAGCTCACCGCCGGCGTGCCGTGGGCCATGTGCGCCTTCGGGCCGCGCGAGGCCGATTGCGCGCTGACCGCCGCGCTGCTGGGCGGCCACGTTCGCCTTGGCTTCGAGAACAACATGGCGTTGCCCGACGGCAGCACCGCGCCCGACAACGCCGCGCTCGTGGCCCACTTCCGCCGCCACACCGATGCGCTGCACCGGCCGCTCGCCAGCGCGGCCGACCTGCGCGCATGGTTCGCCCGCTAGCGCATGTTCCGTTTTCTCGCCTCGCTCACATCCCATAGACGGCACAAGCCGCGCCACGCAACCATTGGAGGAATCATGCGTTTCACCCATCGCTGTATCCCAATCGCACTGGCCGGCGCGATCGCTGCGTCTGTCCTGCCCGCGCAGGCCGAGGCGCTCGACGGCACGCTCAAGAAGATCCAGGACAGCAACACCATCCTGATCGGCGTGCGCGAAGCGTCGATTCCGTTTTCGTATCGGGACAGCAAGAACCAGATCATCGGCTTCTCGGCCGACCTGTGCGCACGCGTGATCGATGTGGTCAAGCAGAAGGTCAGCAAGCCGGACCTGCAGGTGCAGCAGATTCCCGTGACCTCGCAGAACCGCACGGCGCTGGTGCAGAACGGCTCGGTGGACCTGGAGTGCGGCGTGACCACGCACCTGAAGTCGCGCGAGCAGCAGACGGCGTTCTCGACCACCTTCTTCATCGCCGCCACGCGCCTGCTGACCAGCGTGAATTCGGGCGTGAAGGATTTCCCCGATCTGGCCGGCAAGTCGGTCATCACCAATGCCGGCACCACGTCGGAGGGCGTTGTTGCATAAATCGACTTTGAAGTCGAAGCCATCCCTGTGAGGCGTAATTCAGTCGACGCGGACGGACTGCGGGCGGGCAAGCGCAGCCATGCGGTTGAGCAC
>CAKKOY010000172.1 GCA_919592095.1 Ralstonia syzygii subsp. syzygii
TTCTTGACCCGATAGGTGCCCTTGGGCTCGGCTCGCTTGTGTGTGTCCCTGCGCATCTTTCCGGCAAAAGACGACAATCTACGCAGCCAGCCGGATTGTTTACCGCGCCATTTGCCCAGACCGTTGCGCGTAAACGTCATCATGCCGCGCGCGGGCGACCGGATTTATGCAACAACGCCCCTCCGTCACGGTGGGGCCGGATCAGCCCGCGCGCACGCGATAGACCGCCACGCTGCCGCGCCAGTTGGCACCCCAGTGCACCGTCCTGCCCTCGTGCAGCACGACGCGGTCGAGGATCACCAGCCCGACCTTGGGCGCCAGCGCCTCGAAGTCGCGGATGGTCAGCACGCGCACGTTGGGCGTGTCGTACCACTCGTACGGCAATGATTCCGACACTGGCATGCGGC
The DNA here is from genome assembly GCA_919592095.1 of Ralstonia syzygii subsp. syzygii. Classification (GTDB taxonomy): domain Bacteria; phylum Pseudomonadota; class Gammaproteobacteria; order Burkholderiales; family Burkholderiaceae; genus Ralstonia; species Ralstonia syzygii. Next base: position 408 of record CAKKOY010000172.1, read on the forward strand.
CGCGGAACACCGACAGCCGGTGCGGCCAGTACCCGAAGTTCGGGAACGACACGATGCACTCGCGCCCTACCCGCAGCATCTCGCGCAGCACCTGCGCGGTGTTGTGGATGGTCTGCAGGGTCTGCGAGAGGATTACCGTTCCGAAGCTCTTGTCTTCGAACAGCGCCAGGCCGCCTTCCAGGTTCTGCTGGATCACGTGCAGGCCCTTCTGCGTGGCGGCCAGTACGCCGGCATCGTCGATCTCGATGCCGTAGGCCAGCACGTCCAGCTCGTCCTGCAATACGCGCAGCAGGCTGCCGTCGCCACAGCCCAGATCGAGCACGGTGGAGCGCGGTTCGATCAAGCGGGCGATGGCGCGGAAGTCGGCGCGGTCGGCCAGGATGTTGGGCACCGCCGACGGCGCGGCGATGGCGTTGAGCGTCTGCGTGGTCATGCGCCGATCTCCTGGGCGATGCGTTCGTAATAGGCGCGCACCAGCGCGTGGTAGCGCGCCTCTTCCAGCAGGAAGGCGTCGTGGCCGTGCGGCGCTTCGATCTCGCCGTAGGTGACAGGGCGCTTGTTGTCGAGCAGCGCCTTCACCAGTTCGCGGCTGCGCGGGGGGGCGAAGCGCCAGTCGGTCGTGAAGCTGATGACAAGGTAACCGGCCTGCGTGTGCGCCACGGCGCGGGTCAGGTCGCCGCCGTGGGCCAGCGCGGGGTCGAAGTAGTCGAGCGCGCGCGTGATCAGCAGGTAGGTGTTGGCGTCGAAGTATTCGGCGAACTTGTCGCCTTGGTAGCGCAGGTAGCTTTCCACCTGGAACTCGACGTCGAACGAGAAACGGATGTCTTCCGCCTTGAGCTCGCGGCCGAATTTCTCGGCCATGTCCTCGTCCGACAGGTAGGTGATGTGGCCGATCATGCGCGCCACGCGCAGGCCGCGCTTGGGTTTGACGCCATGCGCGTAGTAGTCGCCGCCGTGGAAGTCCGGATCGGACAGGATCGCGCTGCGTGCCACCTCGTTGAACGCGATGTTCTGCGCCGAGAGCTTCGGCGTCGATGCCACCACCACGCAGTGCCGCAGGCGCTCCGGGTACATCAGGCTCCACGCCAGCGCCTGCATGCCGCCGAGGCTGCCGCCCATCACCGCCGCGAACTGGCGGATGCCGAAGCGGTCGGCCACGCGCGCCTGGGCGTTGACCCAGTCTTCCACCGTGATCACCGGGAAGCGCGCGCCATAGGGCTGGCCCGTCTGCGGATGCGGGCTCATCGGGCCGGTCGAGCCGAAGCACGAGCCCAGGTTGTTGACGCCGATGACGAAGAAGCGGTCGGTGTCGACCGGCTTGGCCGGCCCGACCATGTTGTCCCACCAGCCGACCTCGCCCTCGGCATGCATGCCCGCCACGTGGTGTGAAGCGTTGAGCGCGTGGCAGATCAGCACGGCGTTGGAGCGTTCGGCGTTGAGGGTGCCGTAGGTCTCGACCATCAGGTCGTAGCCGGCGATCTGGGAGCCGTTGCGCAGTGGCAGCGGCTCGGCGAAGTGCATGCGTTCAGGCACCACCAGCCCGACCGAATCGGGCGGCAGCGTGGCAGCGGGATGCGCGGCAGCCGCGGCGGCCTGGTCTGCGCGAGCGGCGGGATCCACCTGGAGTTCTGTCATGGCGCCAAAGAAAAAACCCGACCGGCAACGCTGACAACGCAACCAATCGGGCTCTATGTGGCGCACGGCGGGCCTATGCCCCCGTTCTGACCGAACCTCTTTAGCCGCATTTGTAATGAGAGCCCGGGTGCACACCGAACCCGTGATCGGCCAGGACTCCCGCGCGCCCGCAAGCCAGTCGTCAAATCGGCGCGTCAGGAACTGGGGATTATAGATCAAGCGGCGGCGGACGCATCACCATGGGGTGATGCGTCCCATGTGTCCCGCGCCCGCTCGGGGTTCAGCCGAGCCCCGCCATGCAGACGTACTTGATCTCCAGGTACTCGTCGATGCCGTACTTGGAGCCTTCGCGGCCCAGGCCCGATTGCTTGACGCCGCCGAACGGCGCCTCGGCCGTCGAGATCAGTCCGGTGTTGACGCCGACCATGCCGCTCTCCAGCGCCTCCGACACGCGCCACGCGCGGCCCAGGTCGCGCGTGTAGAAATAGGCGGCCATGCCGAACTCGGTGTCGTTGGCCGCGGCCACGGCTTCGTCTTCCGTGTCGAACGGGATCAGCGCGGCCAGCGAGCCGAAGGTCTCCTCGTGCGCGACCAGCATGCCGGCCCGGGCATCGGCGATGACGGTCGGCTCGAAGAATGCCCCGCCCTGGACCGACAGCGCATGCGGCTTGCCGCCGACGAGCACGCGGGCGCCCTGCGCGACGGCGTCGTCCACGTGGGCGCGCACCTTGTCCATCGCGCGCTGGTGGATCAGCGGACCCTGTTGCACGCCCGGCTCGGTGCCGTTGCCCACGCGCAGCGCGCGCACGGCCTCGGTCAGCCTGGCGGCGAAGGCGTCATAGATGCCGCGCTGCACGTAGAAGCGGTTGGCGCATACGCAGGTCTGGCCGGCGTTGCGGTACTTGGCCACCATCGCGCCTTCCACGGCCGCATCGAGATCGGCATCGTCGAACACGATGAAGGGCGCGTTGCCGCCCAGCTCCAGCGACAGCTTTTTCACGTCGTCGGCGCACTGGCGCATCAGCAGGCGGCCGACGGCTGTGGAGCCGGTGAAGCTCAGCTTGTGCACGATGGGGTTGGCGGTCAGCTCGCCGCCGATGCCCTGCGCGTCGCCGGTAACGACGGACAGCAGCCCGGCCGGCACGCCCGCGCGCGCGGCCAGCTCGGCGAACGCCAGCGCGGAGTAAGGCGTCTCCAGCGCGCGCTTGACCACCATCGAACAGCCGGCCGCCAGCGCCGGCCCGACCTTGCGCGTCATCATGGCGATGGGGAAGTTCCACGGCGTGATCGCCGCCGTCACGCCGATCGGCTCCTTGTTGACGACGATGCGGCGGTCGCCCTGCGGCGCGGGAATGGTATCGCCGTAGACACGGCGGGCCTCCTCGGCAAACCATTCGATGAACGATGCGACATAGGCGATCTCGCCGGCGGCCTCGGGCAGCGGCTTGCCCTGCTCGGCGGTCAGGATGCGGGCCAGGTCCTGCTGGTGCGCCATCATCAGGTCGGCCAGCCGGCGCAGGATGCGGGCGCGCTCGCGCGCGGTCACCTTGCGCCAGGCGCGCTGCGCGATCTGCGCGGCTTCGATGGCGCGGCGTGTCTCGGCGGCGCCCATCGCGGGCACCGTGCCGATCACGCGGCCGGTGGCGGGGTCGGTTACGTCGCGGGTGGTGCCGTCATCGGCGTCGGCCCAAGCGCCGGCCAGGAAGGCTTGCGTGCGCCACAGTGCCGGGTCGTTCAGCGCGATCGGTGCCGGCGGCAGATCGGTGCGGGTCATGGTGTCAGCCCTCCAGTGCACGTTGCAGGATGGCAAGGCCCTCTTCGAACACCGCGTCTTCGATGGTGAGCGGAAACAGGAAGCGGATCACGTTGCCGTACACGCCGCACGACAGCAGCAGCAGACCGGCTTCGAGCGCACGCTGCTGCACCGCGCGGGTGAAATCGGCGTCGGGCTTGCCGTCGGGGGTGTTGAATTCGATAGCAACCATCGCGCCCACGCCGCGCACTTCGGCGATGCGCGGCTGCTTGGCCTGGGCGGCATTCAGTGCTTCGACCAGGCGGCGGCCCAGCGCGTCGGCGCGCTCGCACAGCTTGTCCTCGGTGATGATGTCGAGCACCGCGTGCGCGGCGGCCACGGCCAGCGGGTTGCCGGCGTAGGTGCCGCCCAGGCCGCCGGGGGCCGGTGCGTCCATGATTTCGGCGCGGCCGGTGACGGCCGACAGCGGCAGGCCGCCGGCCAGGCCCTTGGCCATCGTCGTCAGGTCGGGCAGCACGCCGGTGTGCTCCATGGCGAACAGCTTGCCGGTGCGGGCAAAGCCGGTCTGCACTTCGTCGGCGATCATCACGATGCCGTGCTCGTCGCACACGGCGCGGATGGCGCGCACGAAATCGGCGGGCATCTGATAGAAACCGCCCTCGCCCTGCACCGGCTCGAAGATGATGGCCGCGACCTGGCGCGGGTCGATGTCGGCCTTGAACAGGCGGCCGATGGCGTCGAGCGCGTCCTGCGTGCTGACGCCGTGCAGCGCGATCGGTGCCGGCACGTGATAGATGCTGCCCGGGAATGGACCGAAGCCGGTCTTGTACGGCACCACCTTGCCCGTGAGCGACATGCCCATGAAGGTGCGGCCGTGGAATGCGCCCGTCAGCGCGATCACGCCGGGGCGGCCGGTATGGGCGCGCGCGATCTTGATGGCGTTTTCCACTGCTTCGGCGCCGGTGGTGAAGAAGGCCGTCTTCTTGGCATGCGTGCCGGGCGTGAGCGTGTTCAGGCGCTCGGCCAGCTCGACGTACGAGGCATACGGCACGATCTGGAAGGCGGTGTGGGTGAAGCGGTCGAGCTGTTCACGCACGGCCTGCACCAGGCGCGGATGACGGTGGCCGGTGTTGACCACGGCGATGCCGGCCGCGAAGTCGATGTAGCGCCGGCCTTCCACGTCCCAGAACTGGGCGTTCTCGGCGCGCTCTGCGTAGCGGTCGGTCATGACGCCGACGCCGCGCGGTGTGGCGGCCAGGCGGCGGGCGTTCCATTGGGCGTTGTGCTGGGGGTCTCGGGCGTTCATGGCGTTCGGGCCGTTCGGGCGTTTGGCGGAAAGATGCGATGCGGGCCAGTGTGGCAGCCATTGGCCCCGTACAATGAGACCCAATCGTGTTTTTCTGATGGAGCCAATCCGGCTTCGCGCTTCCTGCCATGGCAGAACATTCCCCCGCCCATCGCGCCAGCATGCTGGTGGACTACCTGCAGCGCCGCTTCGACCGCGCCGGTCCTGGCGGCGAGCCCGACCACCGTCGTCTCTACCGCGTGCTGCAGGAAGGCATCCTGCGCGACGAACTGCAGCCCGGCACGCGCCTGCCCTCGTCGCGGCAACTGGCGATGGAGCTGGGCATTGCACGCAACACGGTCATCCATGTCTATGAGCAGCTGGGCGTGGAGGGCTACGTGTCGGCGGGCGTGGGCAGCGGCACCTTTGTCGCCGATACCGCACCGGACCGGCTCGATGCCGCGCCGCCGGTGGCCGCCGCACCCATCAGCGAAGCGGCGACGCCAGCGGCGCCCATGCTGTCCTCGCGTGGCCGGGCGCTGGTGCGCGACGCGGGCGCGAGCTCGCGCCAATGGGGCGCCTTCATGCCGGGGGTGCCCGAGGTGCGGATGTTTCCGGCGCGCATCTGGTCACGGCTGCACAATCGGCTGCTGCGCAAGCCGTCGCCGGCGCTGCTGACGTATCCGGTGGGCGCCGGCTACCTGCCGCTGCGCACGGCGCTGGCCGACTACCTGCGCACCGCGCGCGGCGTGCGCTGCGAGCCGGAGCAGATCATCATCACCGCCGGCATCCACCCGTCGCTGCAGCTGATCGCGCAGTTGCTGTGTGACCCGGGCGACAGCGCGTGGATCGAAGACCCCGGCTACTGGGGCGTGCGCAGCGTGCTCACGGCCGCCGGTGTACGCACCGTGCCCCTGCCGGTGGACGACGAGGGCATGCGCTTCGAATCCGCCGGGCGCCGCCAGCGCGCCAGGCCGCCCAAGCTGGTGGTGGTCTCGCCTTCGCACCAGTACCCGCTCGGCTCGGTGATGAGCCTGGCACGCCGCCGCCAGCTGCTGGCCCTCGCGCAGGCCACCGATGCCTGGATCGCCGAGGACGACTACGACAGCGAGTTCCGCTATGGCAGCCGCCCGCTGCCGTCATTGCAGGGCCTGGACGAAGGCGGGCGCGTGCTCTACATGGGCACTTTCTCCAAGGTGCTGTTCCCCAGCCTGCGCATCGGCTACCTGGTGGTGCCGCCCGCGCTGGCCGAGGCTTTCGCGACCGGCCTGTCGGAGATGTTCCGCGGTGGGCAGATCCTGACGCAGGCGGTGCTGGCGGAGTTCATCGCCGAGGGGCATTTCGTGTCGCACATCCGGCGCATGCGCGGCGTCTATGCCGAGCGGCGCGAAACGCTGCTCGACGCCATCCGCGGCGAGTTCGGCGAGGCGCTGCCGGTGCACGACGGCGCGTCCGGCCGGCGTTGTTGCATAAATCGACTTTGAAGTCGAAGCCATCCCTGTGAGGCGTAATTCAGTCGACGCGGACGGACTGCGGGCGGGCAAGCGCAGCCATGCGGTTGAGCA
>CAKKOY010000173.1 GCA_919592095.1 Ralstonia syzygii subsp. syzygii
GCGAAACGCCAGCGGCGCTCGCATCAACTGGATGTTCTCTACTGAAACGGCTCGCAAAAAATTGGCCAAAGCCTACCCTGTAACCACCTCTGACAAACCGTCATAACCCCTTGTGCAGAGGTACTAGTCACTGGGCAGCCGATCTGCACAGGATTAATAATGAAAAATACTTATCCCTGAAATCAATTTAACTCAGAGCGTTCGCCTTTCCAGCAGGCTGCCCCGCATGCGGGCTTGCATCGCGAGCGGCTCTCCTTGGCCGTGCGCCAACAAAAAAGCCATGCATTCACATGCACGGCTTACACCGGCACCGCGGGGGAGATCGCACCGCGAGCGTGCGGCGACGGTATGTTCAGGCCGTCGTGGCTTCGACCAGCATCGCTTCGGTAGACGCGATAATGCCGCCGCCCAGGCACACGTCGCCGTCGTACAGCACGGCGGACTGGCCCGGCGTCACAGCCCATTGGGCTTGCGGGAAAGTCAGCGTCAGCGCACCGACAGCGGCGCGGGTGACGGCGCACGGCGCATCGGTTTGGCGATAGCGCGTCTTGGCCGCCAGTTGCGTGCCTTCGGCAGGCGGATGGCCGGCAACCCAGCTCAGGTCGTCGGCGTGCACGGTGTGGGCAAGCAGCCAGGGATGATCGTGCCCCTGCACCACGTACAGCGTGTTGGCCGCCATGTCCTTGCGCGCCACGTACCAGGCATCGCCGTTGCCGTCGCGGCTGCCGCCGATGCCGATGCCCTTGCGCTGCCCCAGCGTGTAGAACGCCAGGCCGATGTGCTGGCCGATGGTCTTGCCGTCCGGCGTCTTGATCGGGCCGGGCTTGGTCGGCAGGTAGCGGTTGAGAAAATCGCGGAACGGCCGCTCGCCGATAAAGCAGATGCCGGTGGAATCCTTCTTCTTGGCATTGGGCAGACCGATCTCGGCGGCGATCTCGCGCACGCGCGTCTTGGGGATCTCGCCCAGCGGGAACAGCGTGCGACAGAGCTGCGCCTGGTTCAGCCGGTGCAGGAAGTAGCTCTGGTCCTTGGTGTGGTCGAACGCCTTGAGCAGCTCGAAGCGGCCGTCGACCTCGCGCACGCGGGCGTAGTGGCCGGTGGCGATGGTGTCCGCGCCCAGCGCCATGGCGTGGTCGAGGAAGGCCTTGAACTTGATCTCGGCGTTGCACAGCACGTCCGGGTTGGGCGTGCGGCCGGCGGAGTACTCGCGCAGGAAATCCGCGAACACGCGGTCCTTGTATTCGGCGGCAAAGTTGACCGCCTCCACATCCACGCCGATCAGGTCGGCCACCGACACCACGTCGATCCAGTCCTGGCGGGTCGAGCAGTATTCGCTGTCGTCATCGTCTTCCCAGTTCTTCATGAACAGGCCGACGACCTCGTAGCCCTGCTGCTTGAGCAACCACGCCGTGACGGAGGAATCCACGCCGCCGGACATGCCGACGACCACGCGCTTGCCACTCATTGCGCCGCCTCCAGGCCGTATACGCTCGGATGCGTGTGGATGACCTCCAGCGGATAGCGCTTGCCGGCCAGGTAGTCCTCCACGCAGGCCAGCAGCAGCGGGCTGCGGTGACGCTCGGGGCAGGCGCGGACCTCGTCGGCGGTCATCCAGACCGTGCGGACGATGCCGTCGTCCAGCTTGCGGCGCGGGTCGAAGGGCCCGAGCTCGCCGGTGAAGGCCATCCGCACATAGGTGACCGGATCGCCGGCGGGCGGCTGGAACTGCGCCATGTAGCAGCCGAGAAAGGCGGTCGGCACGAAGCTGTGCGCGGTCTCTTCCAGCGCCTCGCGCGCGACGGCGTCGACCAGGCTCTCGTCCGGGTCGAGATGGCCGGCGGGCTGGTTCAGGCGTAGGCCGGCATCGGTGTGCTCCTCGACCAGCAGGAAGCGGCCCTCGTGCTCGATCACGGCGGCGACGGTGACGCTGGGTTTCCAACGGACAGCTTGGGTCATGGCAAAAAGGCAACAAAAACAAGGCGTTATTGTAGCCGCCGGACGCGGCATCCGCTTGGCGTGGACGCGGCATCACAAGTGACGGCCACGCCAAATGAAGGCAGCATGCGCCACCGTCCCCCGAGCGCTTCGGTTCAGCCCTGCACGCCCTGTTCCACCACCTGTTCGATCATCGCCAGGCGCTGAGTCATGCGCGTCAGCATGTCCTGCAGCGCCCGTTGCTCCTTCGCGTCCAGCACGCCGCAGACGTCGGCGCTCAACTGCCGGCGGATCGGTTCGGCCGACTTGCACAGCGCTTTGCCGGCAGGCGTGAGCGAGATGTTCTTCGCGCGGCGGTCGACCGGGTCGGGCACGCGCTCGACCAGGCCGTCCCGCTCGAGCGCGTCCACCGCCTCGGTGATGGTCCTCGGCGCGTAGCCGAAGGCCCGCATCAGGTCGACCGAGCGCACGCTGCCCTGGAGCCGGATGAAATAGATCAATTTCATGCGCGCCCAGGAGATGCCCTTCTCCGCCAGCAACTTGTCGAGCACGCTCTGCGACCGGATGTAGAAGTCGCGCAGCGCCCCGGTCAGGCCCGCGTATGCCGGATCGTCGACGAATTCCTGCATGCATTCACCTCCATATGATATGGTAGTGAAATTATATGAGCGAACGTCGGTTCGCGCACGAAGAGGATCGTCAGCATGACTGAGGCAATGGAGCAGCACCAAGACATGGAGCGCCCTGCCCACCACGGTGGCGCAGGCGCAGCGCCCGCCCAACCCGCCAGGCGCCTGCGCGGCCGCCCCAAGCGGGTGGCGATGGGCGTCGCCGCCCTTGCGCTGCTGGGCGCGGCGGGCTGGTTTGCCCATTACGAGCTGCGCGGCAAGTATGTCGAGGACACGAACGACGCCTACATCCAGGCCGACATCGTCACGGTAGCGCCCAAGGTCTCAGGCTATGTCGAGCGGGTCGACGTCGCCAACAACCAGGAGGTCAGGGCCGGGCAGCGCCTGCTGCGCATTGACCCGCGCGAGTACGTGGCCCAGCTGGCGCAATACCAGGCGCAGGTAGAGGCGGCGAATGCCAGCGCCGACAACGCCCGCGCCCAGTTGGCGACGCAGAAGGCCGCCATCGCCCAGGCCCAGGCGCAATTGCAGTCCGCCGAACACGATGCGCAGTTCACCGCCGCGCAAACGCAGCGGTACGCGTCGCTGGTCGCCTCGGGCGCGGAAACGCGCGACCGGCTGAGCACCCTGCAGAACCAGGCGGCGCAGGCCCGCGCGAACGCGGCGGCTCAGCGTGCGGCCCTGACCAAGGCAACGCTGGAGATCGCCGCGATCCAGGCCCAGCTGCGGCAGGCCGAGGCGCAGGCGAAAACGGCGCGCGCGCAGGCGGCAGTGGCCGAGGTCAACCTGGCCGCGACCGAGCTGCGCGCCAGCACCGATGGCCGCGTCGGCGACAGCCAGGTCCGCGTCGGGCAGTTCGTGTCCGCCGGCACGCGCCTGATGTCGGTCGTGCCCGCGCACCTCTACATCACCGCCAACTTCAAGGAAACGCAGTTGGGCCGCATGCGCATCGGCCAGCCGGTGCACATCCACGTCGATGCGTTCCCCGACGAAGCGATCGAAGGGCACATCGAGAGCCTGTCCCCCGGCACCGGCGCGCAGTTCTCGCTGCTGCCGCCACAGAACGCCACCGGCAATTTCATCAAGATCGTGCAGCGCGTGCCGGTGCGGATCGAGATCGACGTGACCGATGGGCTCAAGCCGCTGCTGGCGGCCGGCATGTCGGTCACGGTCGATGTCGATACGCTCGCGCCGGGCCAGCCTGCGCCGCGCCCGCAGCCGGGCCGCGGAGCCCTCCTGTGACGGCGGACGGATCGCGCGCGGATGCCGCGGCCTGGGCGGCCGTCGCGGCCGGCACCCTCGGCGCCATGATGGCCACGCTCGACATCTCCATCGTGAATTCGGCGCTGCCGACCATCCAGGGCGAGATCGGCGCCACCAGCACCGAAGGAACGTGGATCGCCACGGCCTACCTGGTCGCGGAAATCATCATCATCCCCCTGGCCGGCTGGCTGGAGAAACTGCTCGGACTGCGCAACCTGCTGCTGGCGGCCACCGGGCTCTTCACCGGTTTCTCGATGCTCTGCGGCGTGGCCAAGACCTTGCCGATGATGGTGATCGGACGGGCGGGCCAGGGGTTCACCGGGGGCGTGCTGATCCCCACCGCGATGACCATCATCGCCGCGCGGCTGCCCCGCGCGCAGCAGCCGCTGGGCACCGCGCTGTTCGGCTCGACCGTCATCCTCGGACCGGTCTTCGGTCCCATGCTCGGCGGCTGGATGACCACGCAGCTCAGTTGGCACTACGCGTTCTTCATCAACCTGCCGATCTGCGCGGTGCTGGCCACGCTGCTCCTGCTCGGCATGCCCCATGAAAAACCCCGCACGGCGCTGCTGCGGGAGGCGGACTGGGCGGGCATCACCGGCCTCGCCCTCGGTCTGGGCGGCATGACCGTGGTGCTGGAGGAAGGCCAGCGCCTGCATTGGTTCGCTTCTCCCGAGATCCGCTGGCTGGCCACCCTATCGATGCTCGGCTTTGCCCTGCTGGGCTGGGGACAGGCCCGCGCACACGCCCCGGTCATTCGCCTCGGGCTGCTGCGGGACCGGCAGTTCAGCGCCATCGCTGTGATGGCCATCGCGAGCAGCATGGCGCTGTACGGCACGGCCTACGTCATTCCGCAGTTCCTGGTCGGCATTGCCGGCTATGACGCCCTGCAGTCGGGGTGGATCGTGCTGCTGTCCGGCCTGCCGATGATCGTCCTGATGCCCTTCACGCCCTTGATGCTGCGCCGGCTCGACGTCCGGTTGGCTGTCGGCTGCGGCCTGGCGATGCTGGCGTTGAGCGCCTACGTCGAGACGGGGCTGAGCCCGCTGTCGACAGGGAGCTCGTTCGTGGCCTCGCAGCTGATGCGCGGGCTCGGCACCGTGATGACCATGATGTTCCTCAACCAGGCAGCCATCCGCTCCGTGCCGCCATCGCGGGCGAGCGATGCTTCCGGGCTCTACAACGCCCTGCGCAACCTGGGAGGCTCGATTGCGCTGGCGTGCATCGCTACGCTGCAGGAGCAGCGGCTCTGGCTGCACAGCCGCCGCATCGAGGACACCCTGCCCGCCAACGCAGCCGGCGTGCAGGATTACGTCGCCGGCCAGGCCCACCTGCTGGGCGGCCAGACCGCCGCCCTGCTATCGATGGAACAGGCGATCCAGGTGCAGGCATTGACGATGACGTATGCCGACCTGTTCTGGCTGCTGAGCGTGGCGATCCTGCTGGTTACGCCGCTGGTCGTCTTTCTGCGGCCCCTGCCCCGCAACGCCGGCCCGGTCGCCGGGCATTGATTCAGAGATAGCGCATCCAGGGGTGGCGCCCGGTCCGGCGCAACGCGGCAAACCGGCGCGTCGGACCGTACAGCAGCGCCACTGTGGGCAGCCACACGGCCCACAGCTGCCTGACCGCATCGAACCCGAAACGGTCGCCATGGTTGGCGCCGAAGACGTGCAGCGCCAGCAGATAGGCGAGATGCAGCGCGTACAGATGCAGCAGGTAAAAGAACATCGGCGCGCCGCCGAGCGTCTGCAGACCGGTCGCGCAGCGGGCCGGCAGCTGCTCCAGCCACGCCAGCGCGCACAGGCCGAGACCGAGCGTCGCCAGCAGGAAATCGAGCGAGGGCGGATATTTGGTCAGGTTGAGAAACGACACGGCCGTGGTCAGGACATCGGGAAAGGCGGTCCACGGTTTCGGCTCGCCATAGCCGTTCAATGCGCGCAGCACGGCAAACCCGGCCAGGCAGGCCAGGCCCAGCCGCAGGCACAGCGAGCGCCGCGCCGCGGGCGTGCACCGCAGGTACGCCGGCGCAAACGCATAGCCCAGCCCGATCACGCCGATCCACGGCAGCACCGGGTACGACGTACGCAACCGCAAGCCATCCGCCAGCACGATCCAGTCCCGCTGATGCAACACCGCCCATAGCGCATGCCACGGCGACTCCGGCCCGACGCGCACGCCGCTCAGCAGGCCATGCCCCGCCACGATCGCCAGCGACACCGCCAGCAGCGCCCCCCGAGGCAACCACACCAGCCCGGCCAGCGCGAGCATCGACAGGCCGATCGCCCAGATCACCTGCAGATAGAGCGTCGTGGGCGGGAACGCGAACGTCCACGCAAAGTTGACGACGGTGACCTCCAAGATCACGAGCAGCAGCCCGCGCTTGACGAGGTGCGCGGCGATGCTGCGCCGGTCTCCGCCCTGCTTCTGCCCCGACAGCCACGCCGACATGCCCGCCAGGAACACGAACACCGGCGCGCACGGGTGGCTGGCGAAGCGTGTCAGCGCCAGGGCCGCCGATGTGACCGCCAGGTCGACCGGATCCGTCACCTGCGCATGCAGGAAGAAGAATTCGCGCAGGTGGTCGATCACCATCAGCACCATCACCAGGCCGCGCAGCAGGTCGACGGCAACAACGCGGGAAGTGGATTGCGTCATGCTCAGAATGTGTAGTACCTCAGCACAGAGGTTATGACAGTTTGGGTAGGTTGTAGGACAGGCAAGCAGTTGTGGTCAACGAGCAGCTCGATGCTGCGAGCGATGCCTGCTTGCCGGCGGAGC
>CAKKOY010000174.1 GCA_919592095.1 Ralstonia syzygii subsp. syzygii
AACCCTTCCAGCTCTCTCTCCCAGCCACTCACCGTTCCTTGCATCGGACCATGATCGTCTCATCTCACATGGACAACATCATCGGCGATAGGTACGGCTGTAGTATTAGGCGCGTGGAGCCAGCCCATCGCCCTCCAAAAAAAATTCGCGGCGGTGTGTCAACGCGGCCTTCACCCCCTGCGTTATTGCAGATGACTCATTTAGCGGGTCGTTGGTTAACTCACTGATCTATAAAAGGATTTACCATGAAGAAGCTGATCGCTGCCCTGATCGCCGGCCTGTTCGCCACCGGTGTGTTCGCTCAAGCCTCCGCCCCGGCTGCTGAAGCTGCCGCTCCGGCTGCTGAAAAGGCTGCTCCGAAGAAGGCCAAGAAGCACCACGCCAAGAAGGAAAAGGCTGCTGCCGCTGACGCAGCTCCGGCTCCGGCTCCGGCTCCGGCTCCGGCTGCCAAGCAGTAAATCGCGATCCAGCCGGACCGCTCGCGGTTCGGCTAGCGCAGGAAAAGCAGATGCTTATGCATCTGCTTTTTTTTGCCCGCGGATGACGCCCTCGTCCGTCCGGCGGACCCTGCAACGCTGTCAAAATAGCGCCATCTGGTTTGGGTACCGTGCCACTTCCTCACACAACAGGCAGAAACGGGGAGGCGCATGGAAATTCGATCGATGTTCCCGCCGGTGCGGCACGTACTCACCGTCTGCACGATGGCCACATTTGCTGCACTGACCGCCGCTGCCGTCATCGCCGGCTGCGGAGGCTCATCGTCCGATTCCGGCTCGGGGACGGCAACGCCGGCCGATGCCGCCACGGCCGATGCCAACCTCCAGGCCGCCTGGGTCGAGATCGGCGACAGCAGCCAGACCGTGGTGCGTGCCGTCACCAGCTATACGAACGGCGCATCGCCGGCCGACAGTTCCGTCTGCCCGCTGCTGACCGTGGACGGCACGGCCACCCGCATGAGCCTGCGCGTGGCCGCCGGCACCGTGCCACAACGCACCACCGCGAGTGCAGCCAGCGATTCGAAGGCGTCCGCCTTCCCGGTCAGCGCCTGCGAGGCGACCGTGCCGGCCGGCGCCCAGGCGGCGGTGATCGGTTCGCGCGTGCTGCCGCTGCGCAAGACCAACCCGCAGCGTGTGGTGATCCTGGCCGATACCGGCTGCCGCATGAAGAAGTCCAGCAATACCTTCCAGGCATGCGTGGATGCCACGCAGTGGCCGTTCGCCACCGCCGCGGCCACGGCTGCCGCGATGAATCCGGACCTGGTGCTGCACGTGGGCGACTACCACTACCGCGAAAACGCCTGCCCGTCGGACGTGGCGGGCTGCCAGGGCAGTCCCTGGGGCTACGGCTGGGATACGTGGCAGGCCGACCTGTTCCAACCCGCCGCCCCGCTGCTGGCCGCCGCGCCATGGGTGGTGGTGCGCGGCAACCATGAGGAATGCGCGCGCGCCGGCCAAGGCTGGTTCCGCTTCCTGGATCCGCGCACTTACTCGGCCGCGCGCTCCTGCGACGACCCCGCCAACGACACCGCGGCCAACGCCTCGGACCCGTACGCCGTGGCCATCGGCACCGATACGCAGGTGATCGTGTTCGACTCCGCGAAGGTGGGCACGACAGCGCTGGCGACCACCGACCCGTGGTTCCAGACCTACCAGAAGCAGTTCGGCACGGTGGGCACCCTGGCCGCCCAGCCGGGCGTGATGTCGATCTTCACCAACCACCACCCGATCCTGGGTTTCGTGCCGATCTCGGGCGGCACGCCGCTGGGCGGCAACGCGGCGCTGCTGTCGGTGATGAACAGCCTGAACGCCACTGCCTACTACCCGCCGGGCGTGCAGGTCGCCCTGCACGGTCACGTGCATGACTTCCAGGCCATCAACTTCAGCAGCAACCACCCGGCGACCATCGTCGCGGGCAATGCCGGCGACTCGCTGGACGTGGCCCTGCCCGATCCGTTCCCGTCGATCAGCCCGGCCTCAGGCGTGACGGTCGGCAGCATCACGCACAACAACTCGTTCGGCTTCATGGTGATGGACCGCCAGCCGGCGCCCGCCGGCGGCTGGCTGTTCAAGGCCTACACCGTCGCCGGCAAGCTGTTGACCACCTGCACGCAGAACGGCACCCGCCTGACCTGCGACAAGACGGGCTTCGTCGCACCTTGAGCGGATCGATGACCTGGCGCCGCATCGCCGGCGCCGCCGTGCTGACCGCCGCGCTCATTTCGGGTGCGGCGGGGGCCGGATCGATCGGCGCCACGCCCAGGCTGGACGCGGTGCCGCCGCCCGCCGAAGCCGCGTCGTTCCGGCCGGATCCGAACCTGGTCGCGCTGGGCAAGCGGGTGTTCTTCGATCCGCGCCTGTCGGAGCCGCGAGGCACCGCGTGCGCGGCGTGCCACGATCCGGCGCGCGCCTTTGCCCCGACGCTGGCCGGCGAGGCGCTGCGCGCCGGCGTGCCGGCCGGCAGCCGCCCGGGGCACCTGGCGCCGCGCAACGCACCGTCGCTGCTGTACATCCGGTACCTCCCGCGCCGCTACTTCTTCCAGGACGACGACGCCAGCTTCCCGTCGGCGTTCGGCGGCTTCTTCGCCGATGGGCGCGCCGATTCCATCGCCGAGCAGATCCGCGGGCCGCTGTTCAGCCCGGATGAAATGGGCAACCGCTCGCTGCGGAGCAAGGTGGCCGGAACCGACCTCGGCGAGGCGCTTGCCCGGCAGTTCGGCGCCGCGGCCGTGCGCGATCCCGAGCGGATGATCGGTGCGCTCGGCCAGGCGCTGGAAGCCTATTTCCGCAGCGACGAGATGGCGCCCTTCAGCTCGCGCTTCGACAACTTTCTGCGCCACCGCACGCCGCTGTCGCCGGCCGAGATGCGCGGACTGGCGCTGTTCCGCAACCCCGACAAGGGCAACTGCGCGGCGTGCCACATCATGGTGGAGTCGTCGTCGCGGCCGGAGCGCTCGCTCTTCACCGATTTCGGCTACGACGCGCTCGCCGTGCCGCGCAACCCGCTGCTGCCGGCCAACCGGGATCCGCGCCACTTCGATCTTGGCCTATGCCGGACCGCACGCACGCTCAAGTGGCCCGAACCCGACCAGTGGTGCGGCTATTTCCGCACCGCCGGGCTGCGCAACGTGGCCGTGCGCCAGACCTTCATGCACAACGGCGCGTTCCGCACGCTGCGCGACGCGGTAGCCTTCTATGCCACGCGTTCGACCGATCCGGCCCAGTGGTATCCCGCCGGCAGGCGCTTCGACGACGTGCCGGCCCGCTACCAGGGCAACGTCAACGTGAACGCCGTGCCGATGAACCGCCGCCCAGGCACAGCGCCGGCCCTGACCGACGACGAGATCGACGACATCGTCGCCTTCCTGCGCACCCTGACCGATGCGCGCTATGCAGCGCTGATGCCGGACCAGCCCACGGACCCGGCCCGGCCGGCGCATACCCCGAGGCTCGCCGGACCGACGATTGCCACCGAACGCCGCGCCGCCAACACGCCGTAACAACTTCGGCGGCCGGGCACCGCGCTGCCGCATTGACGGCGGCGGGCCGAGTGCCGATCATGGAGCGTTCCGTTGGCTCTCCCCCTTCTGCTCCATGACCATCCTGTCACGCCTTCTTGCCGACCTGTCCCTGGCCGTGGCCGCCACCGGCGCGCTCGCACAAACGCCGACCGGGCCGAATACCGGCCTGCCCATCGTCGACCTGACCATCGGCATGTACAAGGTCCATACCGAAGTGGCTGCCACGCAGCAAGCGCGCGAGACCGGCCTGATGTTCCGCAAGTCAATGCCCGACACGACCGGCATGCTGTTCGTGTTCGACGAATCGGCGCGCCACTGCTTCTGGATGAAGAACACCGACCTGCCGCTGTCGATCGCCTTCATCGACGACGACGGCGTGATCACGGATATCGCGGAGATGAAACCGCAGACCGAGGACAACCACTGTCCCACCCGGCCGGGCCTCTATGCGCTGGAAATGAACAAGGGCTGGTTCACCCGCAAGGGGATCAAGGCCGGCACCAAGGTCGGCTCGCTGCCCCGCTGATACGACGACACATCCGACCGGACGAGGAAACCGCCGCATGCAAGCTTTCGACAACAAACGTCGCCGCTGGATGCGGCAGGCCGGTGCGCTGGCCGCCGGCTCTGTCGCCGCTTCGTCCGGGGTGTGGCCGCTGGCCTCGCGGGCGGCGGATGCGCCCCAGGGCACGCGCCTGATCCTGCTCGGCACCGGCGGCGGGCCGACGCCCAAGAAGAACCGCTCGGCGCCGGCGCAGGTGATCGTCATCAACGGCGTGTCGTACGTGGTGGATTGCGGCAACGGCGTCGCGCGCCAGTACGTGAGCGCGGACCTCAAACTCAAGGCGATCCGCCATGTCTTCATCACGCACCAGCATTCCGACCACAACGCCGACTATGGCGCGCTGATGCTGCTGGCCTGGGGCACCGACCTGGCCGGCCCCGTCGATGCGTGGGGCCCGCCCCCGCTGACCGCGATGACGGCCAAGTTCCTGGAGCTGTACGACTACGACATCCGCACCCGCATCGCCGACGAGGGCCGTCCGCCCCTGGCACCGATGCTCCATCCGCACGAACTGACCGAAGGCGGCCTGGTAATGCAGGACGCCAACGTGAAGGTGACCAGTGCGCTGGTCAAGCACCCGCCCGTATCGCCGGCCTTCGCTTACCGCTTCGATGCGGCCGACCGCTCCATCGTCATCTCGGGCGATACCGCGCCCAGCGAGAACCTGGTGCGCCTGGCCTACGGCGCCGACGTGCTGGTGCACGAGGTGATGCACCTGCCATCGCTGAACAAACTGCTGTCCACCGAGCCCAATGCCACGACGCTGCGCGAGCATCTGCTGGCGAGCCACACGTCCACCGAGGACGTCGGCCGCATCGCGACCGAGGCCAAGGTGAAGACGCTGGTGCTGTCGCACTTCGTGCCGGGCGGCTATCCGTATCTGGACGATGCGGTGTGGCTCGATGCCGTGCGCCCGCATTTCAAGGGCGAGATCATCGTGGGACGCGACCTGCTGGAGATCTGATCCGATGCGCCGACGCGGCTAGCGCGTCTCGGTGCAATCGCGATAGACCATGTTGCGGTTGGCGGGCAGGGTCTCGTCGGTCAGGAAGCCAGTGGGGCCCTTGGTCCACCAGACGTACCGGCCGGAGGCATAGCCGGCCTTCGCGAAGTCGAGCGCCGTGTTCATGTCGTCGGACGACATGCCGGGCACGGGCAAGGACTGCGCCAGCGCCGGTTCGCCGGACACCCCGGCCAGCACGGCCACACTGACTGAACACCACAGCACACGGGAGTCGGCGCATCGATCGGTTTCCTGGGAAGGCAACGGGAGCCGGTTAGACGCCGATGCCGCCGAAAAGTTAGTCGGGAGCGTCGGCGGCGTCACGGTCGGGCGACAGCACGAAGGACACCGGCTCCAGGCGGGCGGGCAGGTCATCGGAGAGCGCGCGGGCGGCTTGCGCAAAGCACGCCACCAGGCTGTCGGCCAGCGACGATGGCGCGTGATGCTCGGCGCGCATGGCGCGGACCTCGAAGGTCTGCGCGGGCTCCAGCGCGAACAGGGCGATGCGGTCCATGCTGCCGGTGGCGGCGGTGAACTGGTCCAGCATCGTCACGCCCAGCGCTTCCTCCACCAACGAACGGGCCAGCGAATACGTCTGCACCTCCAGCGTCGATTGGGGCGCGAGACCGCTGCGTGCCAGCGTCTGGCCGACCAGCGAGCCGATCGACATCTGGTCTTCCAGCGCGATGAAGGGCCGTTCGGCGACCATGCGATGCAGTGCCGGCCCCTCGGCCCGCGCATCGACCCAGGCGCGTGGGGCGGCCAGCAGGATGCGCCCCTGCGCCACCGGCGTGGTGCCGATGGCCGGATGCACCGGCGGCGCGAAGGCGAAGCCAACGTCGATGTCCTGCGACAGCAGCCCCGGCACGATCTCGGCGGTGTGGTGCGTGAACACGCGCACCTGGGTATCGGGATGGCTTTGCGAAAAACGCCGCACGGCGGGCGCCAGGATGCTCGGCGCCAGGCTGGGCGTGGCCGCCACACGCAATCGCCCCGCGCCCTTGTGACGCAGGTTGGCCGAGACGCGCCGCACGCGCTCGACCTCCTGGTATAGCCGCTCGACCTCGGTGAACAGCTCGAAGGCCTCGGTGGTCGGCTGCAGCCGGCCCTTGGTGCGGTCGAACAGGCGGAAGCCGAGCTGCAGTTCAGTGTGCTGCAGCACGCGCGTCACCACCGGCTGCGACACGTTCAGCATGCGGGCCGCCTCGCTGACGGTGCCGACCAGCATCACGGCGCGGAACACTTCGATCTGGCGCAGGCGCATGGCGGCGCGGTCCTCAGTCAACCCTCCGGAAACGCCGATTGTGACATCCGGCGCAAGCCTTCGCCTAGTACTACAGCCGTACCTATCGCCTATGATGTTGTCCATGTGAGATGAGACGATCATGGTCCGATGCAAGGAACGGTGAGTGGCTGGGAGAGAGAGCTGGAAGGGTT
>CAKKOY010000175.1 GCA_919592095.1 Ralstonia syzygii subsp. syzygii
CTGTCATCCGCTTTCCAGGAGGTGACGCATGACGAACCGCGTCATCGATACGAACGGCTGGGCCGAGATTCGCGACAACCCGATTTCCAAGGTCGGCGTCTTCCCCTATCTAGGCAAATCGATTGGTGCCCCCGATTCCGGCCGGGTCTACATGGTCTACCGGCCAGAAGAAGAGCTGGCCGACCCCGCGTGTATCGAATCCTTCCGGCTGCTGCCGTGGGTCGATGAGCACGAGATGTTGGGTGATGAGGAAACCGGGTACACCGCGCCGGAGAAAAAAGGGGTTCAGGGCGTTATTGGCGAAGACGTGTACTACGACGATGGCGTGCTGAAAGGCAACATCAAGGTCTTTTCCGAATCGCTCGCCGCGCTCATCAACAGCGGCAAGCGTGAACTTTCCGCAGGCTACCGCTGCAAGTACGAGTTCACCAGCGGTCAGTACAACGGCCAACGCTACGACGCCATTCAGCGAAACATTCGTGGCAACCACCTCGCGTCTGTCCAGGAAGGGCGCATGGGGCCGGATGTTGCAGTCCTGGATCACATGACATTCACATTCGATTCAAAGGAGCTAGTCATGGCAGACGAAAACAACAAGCCAGCAGGGCAGGATGAAGACGTATCCCTCGCCGACGTAGTGAAACAACTGATTCCGCTGGTGCAAGCGCTGGTCGGCTCAGCCCCGTCCGCCACGCCGAGCGGTGACGAAGACCCGGCAGCGACTGACGACGATGATCCGACCAAAACGCCGGTCGAGGATGACGACGACACGCCGCCCGCCGAAGATGAGGAAGATGACCCGCCGGCGGCGAAAGACGAAGACGAGGCAGAAGATGAAGAAGCCGCGCAGGCAATGGACGCGGCGATCAAGGCCCTTCGCAGCGCCTCGAAAACCGCGCCGAAAGCCATGCGCGCAAGCATGGACAGCGCTATCGCCGGACTACGCAAGGCAACCGCCGCGCGAGCAAAACCGCAGAAACCCGGCAAGGCAGTGGCGACCATCGATGCCGCCGAAGTCAAGGCACTACGGGCGCGCGTGATGCAACTGGAACGCAGCGCCACCAAGGGTGTCATGAGCGAAATCAGCAAGCGCGATACGATGGCCAGCCGCCTGTCCACTCACATCGGCACGTTCGACCACGCCGAAAAGACGCTCGCCGAAGTGGCGACATACGGCGTTGAAAAACTCGGCATCACGTGCGTCAAGGGTCAGGAACTCGCCGCCCTTGACGGCTACCTGCACGGCCGCGAAGCGCCGAAACCAGGCAGTGGCATGGACTCCAAGCACGTGCCGTCCAACGATCTCGAAAAATACCTGCAAGGGGCTTGAACCATGACCTTTCAAACAACTGTCCGCGCCGACATGGCCTTCGGCGTGCCGGGTGAACTCTTCACCGACGGCCCGGTGCGCGCCGCTCCGTGGACGCTCGACTCCACCAGCCCGAACGTGATTGGCTACGCCTACACCGAAGTGGCTGAAGGCGTCGCCAAGGTGGGCGGGACCGGCAAGTTCGCGGGCATCCTCGTGCATCCGAAGCACTACGCATCGTGGGGCACGCCTGCCGGAACGCTGGCGCCGACGATGGAGTTGCCGAACCAAAGCATCGGCGAACTGCTGACGATGGGCGAGATTGTGGTGGGCCTGTTCGCAGCCGCCGCTGGCGACTACGAGGTTGTCTATGACACCACGACCGGCGCACTTTCGGCTATTGCCGCAGGCGGCGTAATCCCACCAGGTAGCGCCGCAGTTCCCAACACGCGGGTCTCTCGCTACCAGCCTACCGGCCCGGGCCTGGCCGTGATCACGCTGACCAACTGAGGCACAGAACATGCAAAGCAAACAACACTCGTACATTGGCCCGCGCGCCGTTCGCCCGCTCAAGCTGACGAACGTTCAGGGCTACCAAGACCTGTACAAGATCGGCATCGGACTGGATGCACGCGACGTACAGCGCATGATGGCTGGAATGGACGCAGCGCTCCTGCCCGGCCTGACTGCGCCAACCGTCACCACGCCCGAACAGTTCCTGCAAAATTGGCTGCCGGGCTTTGTGGCGATCACCACGGCTGCCCGCACGATTGACGAGTTCGTCGGCATCACGACGGCCGGCGCGTGGGAAGACGAAGAGATCGTTCAAGGCGTGATGGAACTGACCGGCACGGCGGTTCCATACGGTGACTACACAAATGTCCCGCTGTCGTCGTGGAACCCTGAATTCGAGCGTCGCACCGTCGTTCGCTTCGAAGAAGGGATGCGCGTTGGCACACTGGAAGAAGCACGCGCGGCCCGCATGAAGGTCAACAGCGCCGAAAACAAGCGCGAGGCCGCATCGCTGGCGCTGGAAATCAACCGCAACCGCGTTGGCTTCTACGGCTACAACGATGGGAACAACCGCACCTACGGTTTCCTGAACGACCCGAGCCTGCCCGCGTATATCACGCTGCCCAAGGGGGTCGCAGGCTCGACGCAATGGGCATCCAAGACCTTCTTGGAGATCACCGCCGACATCCGCACGATGGTGGCCGACCTGCGCAACCAGGCGCGCGGTGTGATCGACCCGAAGAAGCAGCAACTCACGTTGGGTCTCGGCACGTCGGTTGTTGATTTTCTGTCTGTCACATCGGATTTCGGCGTGTCTGTGCAGGACTGGCTGACCAAGACGTATCCGAGCATGCGTGTGGTCTCTGGCCCGGAATTCGATACTGCGCACGCTGGCGACAACGTGGCGTACCTGTATGCCGAAAGCGTCAGCGATCAATCAACGGATGGCGGGCAAACCTTTGTTCAGGTCGTACCGGCGAAATTCCGCGTGCTGGGCGTCCAGCAACTGGCCAAGGGCTACGAAGAGGACTACTCGAACGCAACGGCTGGCGTGATGTGCAAGCGGCCCTATGCCGTCGTGCGCCGCGTTGGGCTTTAACAAGGGGCAATTCAATCATGAACTATGTGTACTCGACTGCGACGTGCGATACCGCCTACGGCGTATGGGTCAAAGGCGGCAATGATCTGCCGATTCGCACGCGGGCCATCGTGATCAAGGGCGGCGCGGGTGTCGCCAGCAAGAACCTGATCACGCCGCGTGGCGTGGTGACCGAATTATCCGATGAGGACCTGGCGCTGCTCGAAAAGGATGAGGCGTTCCAGCGACATGTCGAGCGGGGCTTCATCCGTATTGAGCGCGCCAAATCCGATCCAGAGAAGGTTGCCGCCGACATGACCGGTCGCGATGATGCCTCGCCACTGGTACCGCAAGACTTCGCGGAAAGGAAACGCCCCAAGACACGCGGCGAATGATCATGGGCGCGCTCATCCAGTTTGATGTCGGCGCGTTCCGGTCCGCCTTTCCTGCGTTCGCCAGCGAAACCGCGTACCCCGACACCCTGCTTTCTGCAACATGGGATGCCGGAACCTGCTATGTGAGTCCCGAAAACTACGGGTACCTGCAAGGCGATTGCCGGGCGCGGGCGCTGAATCTCATGACGGCCCATCTGATCGCACTGGCGGACATCGTGAAAGGCGGACAGACGCCAGGCATGGTATCCGCCGCGACCATCGACAAGGTGCAGGTCACGCTCACCCCGCCGCCCGTCAAATCGCAATGGCAATGGTGGCTGTCCCTCACGCCGTATGGGCAGCAGCTACTCGCCTTGCTGTCGTCCGCGGCAGCGGGCGGCTTCTACATCAGCGGCTTGCCGGAAGGATCGGCCTTCCGGCGCGTCGGCGGCATCTACCCGTAACTTCATTCCCACGAGTCCAACATGGCAAAGGTGAAAAGAACGCCTGGGCCGGGCGGCGCACGCCTGCAACAGGCGTTGCAGGACATCGGCAGCAAAGTCGGCAAGGTCGGCTGGTTCGAATCCTCGAAATATCAGGACGGCACACCGGTCGCCTACGTCGCCGCCATCCATGAGCATGGCGTGCCCGAGAAAGGCATTCCCATGCGCCCCACCATGCGCCCAACGGCTGCCGCACAGCAAGCGCAATGGGCGAGGCTGGCGCAGGCTGGCTATACGGCCGTGTTTCGCGGTGCGGCCACTCCAGCCGATGTCATGGAGAAGGTATCGGCCAAGGCCGCCGGCGACGTTCGCAAAGCCATTTCGCAAATCCGCACGCCGCCATTGAAGGTTGCCACCGTCAAGGCGCGACTACGTGGCAAGAAGCAAGGCAAAGTCGTCTTGCTGACAGCCGCCAAACCGCTAGTCGATTCCGATGTGCTCATCAACACGCTCACGAATGTGGTGGAAGACAAATGATCCCAGGCTCCAACCTGCTCAGTCTCGCGCTGTCCGTGCACGGCAAGCAGCGTGTCGAGTACTACCGATTCATTGGCCGCGAGACAAACGAGGTGGGCCTCGATGTCAACCAATACGCGCCGCCCGCGCCGCTCTATGGAAGCGTGCAAGCAGTGGACCGGAACATGTATCAATACCTCGGTCTGGACTTCCAGAAGCGGTACATCCGCCTCTATGCCTGCGCGGAACTACAGGACGTGGCACGCGACCGGTCCAGCGATCAAATCGAGTTTGCGGGGCAGCGCTACCAACTGCTGTCTGATGCCGACTGGTTCAACATCGACGGCTGGGACGGGGCGCTCTGTGTGCAGCTATGACCGACAACGAACTGTTCCGCGCGCTGCTGCCGCTCGTCCGAACCGGTGTGGCATCGCTGGGCGTCGCCGACGTGACGGTCAAGCAGCAATACCAGCCAACGCAGCAGGGCACGCCCAGCGGACTCGTGCTGTTCCTGCACAAGATCAGCGATGTCCGATATGGATTCCCCGAGCGCAAGAGCGTGTGGGACCAG
Organism: Ralstonia syzygii subsp. syzygii; assembly: GCA_919592095.1. Taxonomy (GTDB): domain Bacteria; phylum Pseudomonadota; class Gammaproteobacteria; order Burkholderiales; family Burkholderiaceae; genus Ralstonia; species Ralstonia syzygii. Next base: position 4,805 of record CAKKOY010000175.1, read on the forward strand.
AGCGCTGGGGATTTTCTCCATACCGAATCCGTCTGGATGCAGACATCGTTTCAGGTCAACGCACTGGCACCGCAAGACCCCAAGCACCCGGAACTACCAACCGCGTCCGATCTGCTGAATCTGGCGGCGTGGGTTCTGCAAAGCGACGCAGCGCGGCAGGCGCTGCAATCGCACGAGGTCGGCATCTACCGCGTGCAGGACATTCGGCAGGTTTATTTCGTGGATGACACGGACCGCTTTGAAGCGAGTCCGTCGTTCGATTTCACCCTCACCCATCGCCGCACGATCACCAGCCGCGCACCGGCTGTGCAGACGTTCGAGCACGCCATCTATCGCGTTTAGGAGCCACCATGGCAATTCGTTTTCAAAAGTACGTTGACATCACCTCTGGTGTCGGCGCGGCATCCGGCGTGCGTCGGCGTGACTTGATTGGCCGGTTCTTCACCACCAATACGCGGCTACCGCCCAAGACGATTCTGGAATCCGACAACGCCGATGACATCGGTCGCTATTTCGGCACCGGCTCGGAAGAATACGCACGCGCATCCTTCTACTTCGGGTGGATTTCCAAGAACATCACGAAGCCGCAGAAGATCAGCTTTGCACGCTGGGCTGATACAGCAAGCGCACCGATGATCTTTGGCACCCCGTTCACCACGCCGCTCGCGCAATTCAAAGCGGTAACGGCCGGGGAGCTGACCATACAACTCGGCAACGACATCAACCTGATTTCAGGGATGTCGTTTGAGGATGTCGTCAGCTTCGCCGACGTAGCTTCCGTCGTGCAAACGGCCATTCGCGCCGCTGACACTGGGCCACTCTGGGAAGGCGCGATTGTCTCGTTCGACTCGCTCAAGAACTGCTTCAACTTCACGACGACTGCCACGTCCGCTGACGCGAAGATCGCCATTGTGAGCGGCACGATCAACAACATGATGGGGTGGGACGATCAAGCCATCTACGCCGATGGCTCGGCAGCCGAGACCGTCAGCGACGTGCTGGCCGCATCGAGTGACCTGTCCAACAACTTCGGATCGTTCACGTTCCAGCGGGCGCTATCGCAATCGGAGATCGAAGAGACTGCGAAATGGAACGCCGCCCAGAACGTGATGTTTCAGTTCCACGCGCGCGTTCTGCCTGCCGATGCGGACGCCTACTATGAGGCGCTCCACGGCTACGCCGGTACGGGTCTAACGGCAGCCGGGAAAGCCGACGAGTTCCCCGAGCAGCTTCCGATGATGATTCTCGCCGCTACCGATTACAGTCGGCGCAACTCGGTGCAGAACTACATGTTCCAGCAGGCGGCGCTCACGCCCAGCGTAACGACGACGCCCGAATCAGATCGGCTGGATGCGCTGCGCGTCAATTACTACGGTCGCACGCAGACTGCTGGGCAGGTGCTCGACTTCTATCAGCGCGGCGTGTTGATGGGCGGCTCTACCGCGCCAACAGACATGAATGTCTACGCGAACGAGCAGTGGCTCAAGGATGCCGCTGGCAGCGCCATCATGGAACTGCTGATGTCGCTGGCGAAGGTATCGGCCAATGTGCAGGGGCGCGGACAACTGATCGCAACCCTGCAAAGCGTCATCAACCAGGCATTGCTCAACGGCACGATCAGCGTCGGCAAAGACCTGAACAACACGCAGCAGCTGTATGTCACGAAC
>CAKKOY010000176.1 GCA_919592095.1 Ralstonia syzygii subsp. syzygii
CGACAATCTACGCAGCCAGACGGATTGTTTACCGCGCCATCTGCCCAGACCGTTGCGCGTAAACGTCATCATGCCGCGCGCGGGCGACCGGATTTATGCAACAACGCCGTTCCGCACCATCGCCGCCGATACGGCCGCCATTGTCGACAAGGGCGACCTGCCCGGCGCGAAGCTGCGCATCAAGGACCTCGAAGTCTCCTGGGATGCCGCGGAAGCCGGCCTCAAGCCGCGCTCGGCGTCCGACTGGCACCGCGTCGACAAGGCGATCGACCGGGCACTGGACGCGCTGCGCGCCGGCAAGCCGGACGCGGCGACGTGCAGGCAGACGCTGGCCGAACTGATCCAGACCATCGACCAAGTCAGCGGCAAGCGCTGAGCGCGCGCGTCGCCGGGCGGCGGTATCGGGCCCGCGCCCGGCTTCCGCGCCAGGCCGCCCTCTCGACACCCGTGTCCGCGGCTTGCCGTGGTCCGGGTGTTTTTCCATTCGACGCCGGCCGGATCGCGTCCCGCCCGGCGATGCCTTCCCCAAGCCGAGCCTGCCCGGAACCGCTCCAGCGGATGGCCGGCCCGGTTGGCGGCATACCGCCGTTGATAATGCTGTCAATGTTCTCGGTCAATACCCTTGTCTTGTTTGAATGCGCCCAACCCGGTTGCCGGGAATTAGGTTAATTTAAATCTTAGCGTCGGATTATTGAAGTGGTTTTTTGCTTGTCAGATACCCGGAAACAAACGATTGCTGGAATTTTCAATTGGCTGTAGATCCTTTTTTTGCAAGGGTTTTTTGGTTTATACGGTTGCCGGTGTTCGTGTTGATAAATGTTTGCAATCAGGTTTTGAGCGATTCCTAGACTGGGTTCAACGCCGGTCGGGAATGAAATGATCGGCGATTTCCTGGTTAACCCGGGGGCGGGGAAACATTCGATTCCTGGCGGTCCTCCAACATTGCCGGAGCCTCGAAATGCAAAAGATCCATCGCGCGACACTGATTTCGGCCACCGTCGCAGGGCTGCTGATCCTGGGTGGCTGCGCAAGCACCGGCTCGGGCGATACGAGCGGCACCGCCGGCGGCAGTTCCGGCGCCGCCTCGGGCAACGCCACGACGGGCAGCACCGGATCGGGTTCGGGCGGCAGCGGCACCGCCTCCACGGCATCCACCACGCCCACCGGCACCGTCGCCGGCAAGTCTGGCGGCGTGCTGACCGCAGCGGGCGGTGCTGTCAGCGGCACGGGCTCGACGGTTTCCGATGCCAACCTGCCGCTGGTGCCGGGCGCCACCCAGTCGGCGCTGGGCAACGTGGTCACCAATGCGGGCTCGGTGCTGACGGCGGCCGGCACCAGTGTGGATTCCGGTTTGGGCAGCCTGGGCACCAACCCGAACCCGGTCGGCACCACCGTCGCCAGCAGCGGCAACATCGTCACCGCGACGGGCAATACCGTCACTGCCACCGGCGGCCTGGTCGGCGGCCTGGGCACCGGCCCGCTGCAGCCGCTGTCGCCAGTCACCACGCCAACCGGCGGGCTGGTCTCGCAAGTGGGGCAAGCCGTCAGCAGCGCGGGCGGCACGCTGGGCACCACGCTGTCGACCGGTCCGGTGCAGCAGGTCACGCAGCAGGCCAGCTCGGTCATCGTGCCGCTGACCTCGCAGGTCACGGTCGCCACGCAGACACTGGGCGCGGCCACGGGCCTCGGCGCACCGGCCGCCAACCTGCTGCAGACGGTGGGCGGCACCGTGGCGAACGTCGGTACCGGCCTGACCCATACGAACACGCCGATCGTATCGGGGGTCGGCAACGTCGTCACGGCAACGGGGAACACGGTCGCGGCGCTGGGCGGCCCGGTGTCCGGGCCTGCGGCTTCGTCGGGCAGCCCGCTGGCGCCGGTGAGCCGTATCCTGGGTGGCGGCACGGGCGGCAGCAGCCCGCCCGCCTCGGTCACCAGCACCGTCACCGGTGGCCCGTCGGTGCCTGCTGCCGGCGCGCCGACTGCTGGTGTGGGCGCTGCCGCCGCTGTCACGGCGCCGGCCGGTTCGCTGGCGGCGGGGGCGGTCGCGTCCCTGGCCTCCACCGGTGGCACGACCGCGCTGTCGCCCGTAACGAGCGTGGTGGGCGGAGCGCTGACGACCGTGGGCAGCGCGCTGGGTGGTACGGCGCTGCGTCACTGAGCCGGCAATACGAACGGGTCGGCACGCCGACCCGTCATTCAGCCGTCTGTGCCTCGTGCCGGACGGCTGTTTTTTTAGGGCTCGATCACTGCTTCAAGCGCCCGGCACCCGTACCCAGCCTTCCATCAGCACCCGCGCGCTGCGACTCATGATGGCCTTGGTGACTGTCCACTCACCATCGGCCTGGCTGGCCTCTGCGCCCACGCGCAGCGTGCCGGACGGGTGCCCGAAGCGCACCGCATGGCGCTCACCGCCGCCGGCCGCGAGGTTGACCAGCGTGCCCGGGATCGCCGCCGCCGTGCCGATGGCCACGGCGGCCGTGCCCATCATGGCGTGGTGCAGCTTGCCCATCGACATGGCGCGCACCAGCAGGTCCACATCGCCCGCGCCGACGCGCTTGCCGCTGGAGGCCACGTAGTCCTGCGGCGGCGCGACGAAGGCCACCTTGGGCGTGTGCTGCCGCGTGGCGGCCTCATCGACATGCCGGATCAGGCCCATGCGCACCGCGCCGTGCGCGCGCAGGGTCTCGAACATCGCCAGCGCCTTCGGGTCGCCGTTGATGGCGTCCTGTAGTTCGGTGCCGGTGTAGCCGATGGATGCCGCGTCGACGAAGATGGTCGGAATGCCGGCGTTGATCAGCGTCGCCTTGAGCGTGCCGACGCCGGGCACCTCCAGGTCGTCGACCAGGTTGCCGGTGGGGAACATCGCGCCGCCGCCATCGCCGTCTTCCTCGGCGGCGGGGTCGAGGAATTCGAGCTGGACTTCGGCGGCCGGGAAGGTCACGCCGTCGAGCTCGAAGTCGCCGGTCTCCTGCACCGCGCCGTCGGTGATGGGCACATGCGCGACGATGGTCTTGCCGATGTTGGCCTGCCAGATGCGCACCGTCGCGACGCCGTTGTGCGGAATGCGGCTGGCATCGACCAGCCCGTTGCTGATGGCGAACGGTCCGACCGCGGCGGAGAGGTTGCCGCAGTTGCCGCTCCAGTCGACCAAGGGCTTGTCGATCGAGACCTGGCCGAACAGGTAGTCGACATCGTGACCCGGCCGGGCGCTGCGGGAGAGGATGACTGTCTTGCTGGTGCTCGACGTGGCGCCGCCCATGCCGTCGATCTGCTTGCCGTACGGGTCGGAGCTGCCGATCACGCGCATCAGCAGCGCGTCGCGCGCGGCGCCGGGCACCTGCGCGGCCTCGGGCAGGTCTTGCAGGCGGAAGAACACGCCCTTGCTGGTGCCGCCGCGCATGTAGGTGGCGGGAATCCTGATCTGGACCGGATGCGTCATGCCGCCTCCTTGGCCGATTCCAGGAAGTCCTGTGCAAAGCGCTGCAGCACGCCGCCGGCTTCGTAGATCGAGACCTCTTCGGCGGTGTCGAGGCGGCACGTCACGGGCACTTCCACGCGCTCGCCGTTCCTGCGGTGGACGACCAGCGTGAGGTCTGTGCGCGGCGTGCGCCTACCGACCACGTCGAAGGTCTCGGTGCCGTCGATGCCCAGTGCGATGCGCGTGGTGCCCGGCTTGAACTCCAGCGGCAGCACGCCCATGCCGATCAGGTTGGTGCGGTGGATGCGCTCGAAGCCTTCGGCGACGATGGCTTCCACGCCGGCCAGGCGCACGCCCTTGGCGGCCCAGTCGCGCGAGCTGCCCTGGCCGTAGTCGGCGCCGGCGATGACGATCAGCGGCTGCTTGCGTTCCAGGTAGGTCTCGATCGCTTCCCACATGCGCGTGACCTTGCCCTCCGGCTCGACGCGGGCCAGCGAGCCCTTCCTGACCTCGCCGTCCACCACCGCCATCTCGTTCTTGAGCGTCGGGTTGGCGAAGGTGGCGCGCTGCGCGGTCAGGTGGTCGCCGCGGTGCGTGGCGTACGAGTTGAAGTCTTCTTCCGGTAAGCCCATCTTCGCCAGGTACTCGCCGGCCGCGCTGTCGGCCAGGATGGCGTTGGACGGCGACAGGTGGTCGGTGGTGATGTTGTCGCCCAGCACCGCCAGCGCACGCATGCCGCGCAGCGTGCGCTCGCCGGCCAGTGCGCCTTCCCAGTACGGCGGGCGGCGGATGTAGGTGCTCTGCGCTCGCCAGTCATACAGCAGGCTGACGCTGGCGGCGGCCTCGCTGCGCTGGTCGAACATCGGGATGTACACCTGGCGGAACTGTTCGGGCTTGACCGAGGCGCGCACGATGGCATCGATCTCTTCGTCGCTCGGCCACAGGTCTTTCAGCGTGATCGGCTTGCCATCGGGGCCGGTGCCGAAGCTGTCGCGCTCGATGTCGAAGCGCACCGTGCCCGCAATCGCATAGGCCACCACCAGCGGCGGCGAAGCCAGGAAGGCCTGCTTGGCGTACGGGTGGATGCGCCCATCGAAATTGCGGTTGCCCGACAGCACGGCCGTGGCGTACAGGTCGCGGTCGATGATCTCCTGCTGGATCGTCGGGTCCAGCGCGCCGCTCATGCCGTTGCAGGTGGTGCAGGCAAACGCGACGATGCCGAAGCCCAGCTTCTCCAGCTCTGCCTTCAGGCCCGCGGCTTCCAGATACAGCGCCACCGCCTTGGAGCCGGGGGCCAGCGAGCTTTTCACCCACGGCTTGCGCACCAGGCCCAGGCGGTTGGCATTGCGTGCCAGCAGGCCGGCGGCGATCACGTTGCGCGGGTTGCTGGTGTTGGTGCAACTGGTGATGGCGGCGATGATGACCGCGCCGTCCGGCATCCGGCCCGGCACGTCTTCCCATCTGCCGGCGATGCCCTTGGCGGCCAGCTCGGTGGTGGCCACGCGGGCGTGCGGGTTGGACGGGCCGGCCATGTTGCGCACGACGGCGGACAGATCGAAGCGCAGCACGCGCTCGTATGCCGCGTGCTTGAGCGTGTCGGACCACAGGCCGGCCGTCTTGGCATAGGTTTCGACCAGCTTGACCTGCTCGTCGCTGCGGCCGGTCAGGCGCAGGTAGTCGAGCGTCTGCGGGTCGATCGAGAACATGGCCGCCGTGGCGCCATACTCGGGCGCCATGTTGGAGATGGTGGCGCGGTCGCCCAGCGTGAGACGCGAGGCGCCCTCGCCGCGGAACTCCAGGTAGGCGCCCACCACCTTCTGCTTGCGCAGGTATTCCGTCAGCGCCAGCACGATGTCGGTGGCGGTGATGCCGGGCTGGCGCTCGCCGCTCAGCTCCACGCCCACGATGTCGGGCAGGCGCATCCACGACGCGCGGCCGAGCATCACGTTCTCGGCCTCCAGGCCACCCACGCCGATGGCGATCACGCCCAGCGCGTCGACGTGCGGCGTGTGGCTGTCGGTGCCGACCAGCGTGTCGGGGAAGGCCACGCCGTCCTTGGCATGGACCACCGGCGACATCTTCTCCAGGTTGATCTGGTGCATGATGCCGTTGCCCGCCGGGATCACGTCGACGTTCTTGAAGGCCAGCTTGGTCCACTCGATGAAGTGGAAGCGGTCTTCGTTGCGGCGGTCTTCGATGGCGCGGTTCTTGGCGAAGGCGTCGGGGTCGTCGCCGCCGCATTCCACGGCCAGCGAGTGGTCGACGATCAGCTGCACCGGCACCACCGGGTTGACCAGCGCCGGGTCGCCGCCCTGGTCGGCGATCGCATCGCGCAGGCCGGCCAGGTCCACCAGCGCGGTCTGGCCCAGGATGTCGTGACACACCACGCGCGCCGGAAACCACGGGAAGTCCAGCTCGCGCTTGCGCTCGATCAGCTGCCTGAGCGCATCGGCGAGCGTGGCCGGGTCGCAGCGGCGCACCAGGTTCTCGGCCAGGATGCGCGAGGTGTAGGGCAGGGTGTCATAGGCGCCCGGGGCGATGGCCTCGACGGCCGCGCGGGCGTCGAAGTAATCCAGCGATGTGCCGGGCAGGGGTTTGCGGTAGGCGGTGTTCATGGCGTGGGGAAGAGGGTGCCGGATCCGGAGGATGCAAATGATAAGAGGCGCGGGGGCGATTGCCGCCCCCGTTGCCGATCAATCGATCAGCGTTTGCCGATGGGCACGAACTTCAGGTCTTCCGGCCCGATATAGTTCGCGCTCGGGCGGATGATCTTGTTGTCGATGCGCTGCTCGATGATGTGCGCGGCCCAGCCGGA
>CAKKOY010000177.1 GCA_919592095.1 Ralstonia syzygii subsp. syzygii
TGCTCAACCGCATGGCTGCGCTTGCCCGCCCGCAGTCCGTCCGCGTCGACTGAATTACGCCTCACAGGGATGGCTTCGACTTCAAAGTCGATTTATGCAACAACGCCGGTGTCCATAGTCACAGGTTTCACGGCCGCAAGAAAAGAGCCCTTGGATTTCTCTCGAAAAGTCAAGGGCTTAGGCATTTTTTGTTGGATTAGGGGGCTCGAACCCTGAACTTGCGAACTATGATTTCGCTGATACGATGCATAGCTGAGTCACCTATTTGTGGAATTTTTTAACTAGCTACAATCACCTAAACATCAATATTCCGCGCCACCAACGCATTACTCTCAATAAAGTTCCGCCGAGGCTCCACGTCATCCCCCATCAGCGTCGTAAAGATCTGATCCGCCGCAATAGCATCCTCGATCTGCACCTTCAGCAAACGCCGCTGGGTAACATCCATAGTGGTCTCCCACAGCTGCGAGGGGTTCATCTCCCCCAGCCCCTTATAACGCTGCCGGCTAATCCCCCGCTCGGCCTCACCCAGCAGCCAGGTAATCGCCGCATGGAAATCAGTCACAGCCTGTTCGCGCTGCTTGTCGCCGGTGCCACGGCGCACCTTGGCGCCCTCCCCGATCAGCCCCTGGAAGGTCTGCGCAGTCTGCGACAGCGTGGCGTAATCAGCACCGGCCACGAAGTCGGCGTCGATGTGCGATAGGCGCTGGTTGCCGTGCTGGCGGCGCACGACCATCACGCGGTACTTCTCGTGCTTCTCGTCGTACTGCATGAACGCATCCGCCGTCGCACCGCCGTTGGCGCTGCTGGCGTTGCCCTGCATTTCCAGCAGCCGCGCCTTGAGCGCCTTGGCGCTGGCTTCGGCGCCCGCTTCGCTGGAGAGGTCCAGCGCCACGCCTTCGGCAATGGCGCGCAGCGCATCGGCGTCGATCACGCGCGACAGCCGCTCGATCACGGCGCGCGAGAACTGGTACTGCCGTGCCAGCTCGGCCAGCGCGTCGCTGGCGATCTCGGTGCCGTCGGCGCGCACCAGGATGGCGGTGTCGAGGGCCTGGCGCATCAGGTAGGCGGCCATCTCGACGTCATCCTTGATGTAGCGCTCTTCCTTGCCGTGCTTGATCTTGTACAGCGGCGGCTGGGCGATGTACACGTGGCCGCGCTCGATGATCGCGGGCATCTGGCGGTAGAAGAACGTCAGCAGCAGCGTGCGGATGTGGGAGCCGTCCACGTCCGCGTCGGTCATGATGATGATGCGGTGGTAGCGCAGCTTGTCGAGGTTGTAGTCGTCCTTGCCGATGCCGGTGCCCATGGCGGTGATGAGCGTAAGCACTTCCTGGCTGGAGAGCATCTTGTCGAAGCGCGCGCGCTCCACATTCAGGATCTTGCCCTTGAGCGGCAGGATCGCCTGGAACTTGCGGTCGCGGCCCTGCTTGGCCGAGCCGCCTGCGGAGTCACCCTCCACGATGAACAGTTCGGACAGCGCCGGGTCTTTCTCCTGGCAGTCGGCCAGCTTGCCGGGCAGGCCCATGCCGTCGAGCACGCCCTTGCGGCGCGTCATCTCGCGGGCCTTGCGCGCGGCCTCGCGGGCACGCGCGGCCTCGACGATCTTGCCGCAGATGATCTTGGCGTCGTTGGGCGTCTCCAGCAGGAAGTCCGTCAGCGCCTTGGCCACCATCTCTTCCACCGGCAGCCGCACTTCGGACGAGACCAGCTTGTCCTTGGTCTGCGAGCTGAACTTCGGCTCCGGCACCTTCACCGACAGCACGCAGGTCAGCCCTTCTCGCATGTCGTCGCCCGAGGTTTCCACCTTGGCCTTCTTGGCGATCTCGTTGTCGGCGATGTACTTGTTGATGACGCGGGTCATGGCCGCGCGCAGACCGGTCAGGTGGGTGCCGCCGTCGCGCTGCGGGATGTTGTTGGTGAAGCAGAGCACCTGCTCGTTGAAGCCGTCGTTCCACTGCATTGACACTTCCACGCCCACGCCGTCCTTCTCGCCCGTGGCGTGGAAGATGGTCGGGTGCAGCACCGATTTGTTCTTGTTGATGTACTCGACGAAGCCCTTCACGCCGCCCGAGAAGGCGAAGTCTTCTTCCTTGCCGGTGCGCTGGTCGGTCAGCTTGATGTGCACGCCGTTGTTCAGGAACGAGAGCTCGCGGATACGCTTGGAGAGGATCTCGTAGTGGTACTCAACGTTGGTGAAGATATCTTCGTCGGCCAGGAAGTGCACTTCGGTGCCGCGCGTGTCGGTAGTGCCCGACACGCGCAGCGGCGAGACCTCGACCATCTTGCCGTCCGGCGCCTCGGCCTGCTCCAGCAGGCGGTTCTGCGGAATGCCGCGCGCGAAATCCATGTGGTGCACGCGGCCGTCGCGGCGCACCGTCAGCTTGAGCCACTTCGACAGGCCGTTCACGCACGACACACCCACGCCGTGCAGGCCGCCCGACACCTTGTAGCTGTTCTGGTCGAACTTGCCGCCCGCGTGCAGCTCGGTCATGACGATCTCGGCCGCGTTGCGGCGGGGCTCGTGCTTGTCGTCGAACTTGATGCCGGTCGGGATGCCGCGGCCGTTGTCGATCACGGAGATCGAGTTGTCCGTGTGGATGGTGACGTGGATCTCGGTGCAATGCCCCGCCAGCGCCTCGTCGATGGAGTTGTCCAGCACCTCGAACACGAGGTGGTGCAGGCCGGTGCCGTCCGAGGTGTCGCCGATGTACATGCCCGGCCGCTTGCGCACCGCCTCCAGGCCTTCCAGTATCTGGATCGAGGCGGCGCCGTAGCTGTTTTCGGGTTGCGGTTTCTGCTGTTCGGTCATGTCGTTCTGCTCGCAGCCATGGGCGTCGGGCGCACATGGCGGGGTTGCTTAAAAACGGCGAAGGGGCGGATCTTTCCGATCCAGCCCCTCGTCTTGTTTTCGATGTTTCTGTCGCGGCTGCGGTGGGCGCGCCTCGTCAAATCCGCATCGGCATGACGACGTACTTGAAGGTGTCGTCGTCCGGCAGGGTGATGAGCGCGCTCGAATTGGAGTCGCCCAGGCTGACCTGCACTTTTTCGGCCTTCAGGTTGGCCAGCACGTCCAGCAGGTAAGTCACGTTGAAGCCGATATCCAGCGCGTCGCCCTGGTAGTCGATTTCGAGTTCTTCCTGCGCTTCTTCCTGGTCAGCGTTGGTGGAGCTGATCTTCAGGACGTTGGTGTCGAGCATGCAGCGCACGCCCTTGAACTTGTCGGTGGTCAGGATGGCCGTGCGCTGCAGCGCCTGCTGCAGGAAGGCGCGGTCGATCGTGAAGCTGTTGCGGTAGCCCTTGGGGATCACGCGCTGGAAATCCGGGAACTTGCCTTCGACCAGTTTGGAGATCAGTTCGATGTTGCCGAAGGTGAACTTGACCTGGTTCGAGGCCAACTGCAGGGAGACGGGATCATCCAAGTCTTCCAGCAGGCGCTGCAGTTCAAGGATGGTCTTGCGCGGGATGATGACTTCGTGGCGGCCGCCGGCGCCTGCGGGCTGTTCACCCGTTTCCACGCCGCAGTACGCCAGGCGGTGGCCGTCGGTGGCCACGGCCATCACCTGCTTGCCGTCCACCACCAGCAGCATGCCGTTCAGGTAGTAGCGGATGTCCTGCTGAGCCATCGCGAAGTGCACCATCGCCAGCAGGTGCTTGAGCGTCTTCTGCGGCAGCGTGATGCGCGCACCGAAGTCGCTCGCCTCGGCCACGGTGGGGAATTCTTCGGCGGCCAGCGTCTGCAGTGCAAAGCGGCTCTTGCCGGACTGCACGCTCATGCGCTTGTCGTTGAGCGTGAGCGCCACTTCTCCGTCGGGCATGGCGCGCAGGATATCAACCAGCTTGCGCGCGGCCACCGTGGTGGCGATATCGCCGTTGCCGGCGCCGCAGTCGGCGTGCGTGGTGATCTGGATTTCGATGTCGGTGGACAGGAAGGAAACCCGTTCACCGTTCTTGCGGATCAGCAGGTTGGCCAGGATGGGCAACGTGTGGCGGCGCTCCACGATGCCGCTCACGATTTGCAGCGGACGCAGCAGGTTGTCTCGCGAGGTTTTGACCAATTGCATGTAGCGATCCTTGTTTCTAAGGTGACACCGCGCGCCCCTCGCCCGGCCGGGCTGGCGGGAGTCTTCGCGATCAACTCCAAATCGTGTTGTAAATCAAGGAGTTAATCTCAAATTATACCGGAAAAGAGGTGGCGCTGGAAGGCACCCCGGCACGCGGCAAATATATCTATTGTGCATGAAAAGACGCCCGCATTGGAGCGGGCGCCGGTAGAGGCTTGATTCAGGCCGGATGGCGCCGCCATGCGGCCTGGCGGCCCCGGGCGCTCAGCTCTTCAGCGTCTGCTCCAGCACGTGCAGCTCGTGGTTGAGCTGCGCGTCCTTGCTGCGCTCGTCGGCGATCTTGCGCACCGCGTGCAGCACCGTGGTGTGGTCGCGCCCGCCGAACAGCTCACCGATCTCCGGCAGGCTCTTCTGCGTCAGCTCCTTGGCCAGGTACATGGCGATCTGGCGCGGACGCGCGATGTTGGCCGGCCGCTTCTTGGAGTACATGTCGGCGACCTTGATGTTGTAGAAGTCCGCGCAGGTCTTCTGGATGTTCTCCACGGAGATCTGCCGGTTCTGCACCGTCAGCAGGTCCTTGAGCGCCTCGCGCGTGACCTCGATGGTGATCTCCTTGCCGTGGAAGTTCGAGTACGCCAGGATCTTGCGCAGCGCGCCTTCCAGCTCGCGCACGTTCGAACGCAGGTGCTTGGCGACGAAGAAGGCCACCTCCTCCGGCACCGTCACGTTCTCGGCCTGCGCCTTCTTCATCAGAATGGCGACGCGCATTTCCAGCTCGGGCGGCTCGATGGCCACCGTCAGGCCCGAGTCGAAGCGCGAGATCAGCCGGTCGTCGATGCCGGTGATCTCCTTCGGGTACGTGTCGCTGGTGATGATGACCTGCGCGCGGTTGGCGATCAGCGCTTCGAACGCATAGAAGAATTCTTCCTGCGTGCGGTTCTTGCCCGAGAAGAACTGGATGTCGTCGATCAGCAGCAGATCCAGCGAGTGGTAGTAGCGCTTGAAGTCGTCGAACGCCTTGCGCTGGTAAGCCTTCACTACGTCGGAAACGTACTGTTCTGCGTGGATGTAGCGGATGCGCGCGCGCGGATTGTCCATCAGCATGAAGTTGCCGATGGCGTGGATCAGGTGGGTCTTGCCCAGCCCCACCCCGCCGTACAGGTACAGCGGGTTGTACGATTTGCCCGGGTTGTTGGCGACCTGCACGGCAGCCGCGCGCGCCAGCTGGTTGGCCTTGCCGGTGACGAGGTTGTCGAAGGTGAGGATGGGGTTCAGCCGCGAGCGCTCGTGCACGGTGTCATCCACCGGGGCGACGGGGGGGGCGCTCAGGCCCGTCACCACGGCGGGCGCGGCCGGCGCCGGCATGCGGTACGACTGCGCGCTGGCTTCGGCGGCGTCCATGACGGGTACGTCGATGTCGGCCACCGCATGGGTGGCCGTGGCCATGGCGGTTCCGCGGTACGGCGCCGCCGTGGGGCGGGCCGGTGCCTCATGCCGCATGGCCGGCGCGGCCTGGGCTTGAATCGATTGCGTAGCCGGCGGCTGCATCGGTACTGGTGCGAGCGCCGGCTGCATGGCCGCCTGGCGCTGGCCGGCGGTCGGGTCGAGCACGAACTGCACGTCGACCTGCATCTCCCAGTAGTCGCACGCGAGCGACTGGATGCGGCCCGAAAACTGGCTCTTGACCCAGTCGAGCTTGAAGCGGTTGGGCGCGGCAATCCGCAGCGTGCACGCCTGCTCGTCGAATGACAGCGGCGCTAGCGGCTTGATCCACGTCTTGAATTGTTGCGGAGTCAGCTCGCTCTCGAGCTGAGCGGACGCCGCATGCCAGAAATCCTGCATCGTTATCTTTGGTGTTTGCCCGGCGCCACGCGCGTCGTCGCCGACGCCCCCGGGTGGGCCGGCCGCCGGGCGCCTGTTGTATCCTGGCGTCGGGCGGCTGTCGTTGTTGGAACCGGATTGTACCCCTGGCGCAAAGTTATCCACAAAGGATAAGTCTGTGGATAACCTGTGTATCGGTTGTGGGTTGCGGTGGCGTTGTTGCATAAATCCGGTCGCCCGCGCGCGGCATGATGACGTTTACGCGCAACGGTCTGGGCAGATGGCGCGGTAAACAATCCGGCTGGCTGCGTAGATTGTCGT
>CAKKOY010000178.1 GCA_919592095.1 Ralstonia syzygii subsp. syzygii
TCAGCGAAACATTCGTGGCAACCACCTCGCGTCTGTCCAGGAAGGGCGCATGGGGCCGGATGTTGCAGTCCTGGATCACATGACATTCACATTCGATTCAAAGGAGCTAGTGATGGCACAGGAAGACGGCAAGAAGGAAACCGGGCAAGACGAAGGCGAAGGCATGTCTCTTGCCGATGCATTGAAGGCGGTGAATGAGTTGCTCCCCACGCTTCAAAAGCTGGCCGGTAACGCGCCCGCTGCACCTGCTGGTGATGAGGAAGCACTCCCTGGTGGCGAGTCTGTAGAAGACGATGACGACACGCCGCCAGCCGAAGACGAAGATGAAGGCGAGGACGAAGAAGAGGCAGCGGACGAGGAGGAAAAATCCGAAGCCATGGACGCCGCCATCAAGGCTCTCGTCAAGGCGTCAAAGACCGCGCCGAAGACCATGCGCGCCAGCATGGACAGCGCCATCGCCGGTCTGCGCAAGGCCCAAGTCAAACCGAAGAAGCCAGCCAAGACGGTGGCCACGGTTGACGCGGCTGAGTTCAAGCGCGTGGTGAACGAGCTTGAGCAACTCAAGCGCGGCTCCACCACTAAGAACCTCATGAGCGAAATCGGCAAGCGCGATGCGTTGGCGGGCCGGTTGTCTGCGCACATCGGCACGTTCGATCACGCCGACAAAACGCTCACCGAAGTTGCAACCTACGGCGTCGAAAAGCTCGGCATCAAGTGCTCCAAAGGCCAAGAGGTCGCGGCACTGGACGGCTATCTGCACGGACGCGAGGCACCGAAACCGGGCAGCGGCATGGATTCCAAGCATGCGCCTTCCAACGATCTCGAAAAATACCTGCAAGGGGCTTGAACATGGCTTTCCAATCGACTGTACGCGCCGACATGGCCTTCGGTGTGCCCGGTGAACTCTTCACCGATGGCCCGGTGCGCGCTGCACCGTACACCCTGCAATCCACCAGCCCCAACATCGTTGGCTACGCCTACACCGAGGCAGCCGATGGCACGGCCCAGGTTGGCGGCACCGGCAAGTTCGCGGGCATCCTCGTGCATCCGAAGCATTACGCATCGTGGGGCACACCTGCTGGGACGCTGGCTCCGACGATGGAGTTGCCGAACCAAAGCATTGGCGAACTGCTGACCATGGGCGAGATTGTGGTGGGCCTATTCGCTGCTGCCGCTGGCGACTACGCGGTTGTCTACGACACCACGACTGGCGCGCTCTCTGCTATTGCGGCGGGCGGCGTAGTCCCACCGGGTAGCGCCGAAGTCCCCAACACGCGGGTCTCTCGCTACCAGCTCACCGGCCCCGGCTTGGCCGTGATCACGCTGACCAACTGAGGCACAGAACATGCAAAGCAAACAACACTCGTACATTGGCCCGCGCGCCGTTCGCCCGCTCAAGCTGACGAACGTTCAGGGTTATCAAGACCTGTACAAGATCGGCATCGGCCTTGATGCACGCGACGTGCACCGCATGATGGCCGGGATGGACGCGGCGCTGTTGCCCGGCCTGACTGCGCCAACCATCACCACGCCCGAGCAGTTCCTGCAAAACTGGTTGCCGGGCTTTGTGGCGATCACCACGGCGGCCCGCGCGATTGACGAGTTCGTCGGCATCACGACCGCAGGGGCGTGGGAGGACGAGGAAATCGTTCAAGGCGTGATGGAGCTTGCGGGCACATCGGTTCCCTACGGCGACTACACCAACGTGCCGCTGTCGTCGTGGAACACCAACTTCGAGCGCCGCACCGTCATCCGTTTCGAGGAAGGGATGCGCGTCGGTACGCTGGAAGAGGCGCGCGCCGCGCGAATGAAGGTCAACAGCGCGGAAAGCAAGCGCGAGGCCGCATCGCTGGCGCTGGAAATCAACCGAAACCGCGTTGGCTTCTACGGCTACAACGATGGGAACAACCGCACCTACGGTTTCCTGAACGACCCGAGCCTCCCAGCGTATATCACCCTGCCCAAGGGCATTGCAGGCTCGACGCAATGGGCATCCAAGACGTTCTTGGAAATCACCGGCGACATTCGCACGATGGTGGCCGATCTGCGAAACCAGGCGCGCGGCGTAATCGACCCGAAAAAGCAACAACTCACGCTGGGCCTCGGTACGTCGGTTGTCGATTTCCTGTCCGTCACGTCGGATTTCGGCGTGTCTGTGCAGGATTGGTTGACCAAAACGTACCCGACCATGCGTGTGGTCTCTGGCCCGGAACTCGATGAGGCACACGCGGGCGATAACGTGGCGTACCTGTACGCAGAAAGCGTCAACGACCAATCCACCGATGGTGGTCAGACCTTCGCGCAGGTCGTACCCGCAAAGTTCCGCGTACTGGGTGTCCAGCAACTGGCCAAGGGCTATGAAGAGGACTACTCGAACGCAACCGTGGGCGTGATGTGCAAACGGCCGTATGCCGTCGTGCGTCGCATTGGCCTTTGATGGAGGTAAGAAGACATGAACTACGTGTACTCGACAGCAACCTGCGATACCGCCTACGGTGTGTGGACCAAGGGCGGCGGTGATCTGCCGATCCGCGCACGATCCATTGTGATCCGTGGCGGCACTGGCGTCGCCAACAAGCACCTCATCACGCCGCGCGGCGTAGTCACCCAGGTAACCGACGAAGAGCTGGGCATCCTCGAACAGGACGATGCGTTCAAGCGTCACGTTGAACGAGGCTTCATCCGTGTGGAGCGCATGAAGGCCGACCCGGAAAAGGTGGCCGCCGATATGAACGGGCGGGACGCTGCCTCGCCGCTGGTGCCGGCCGATTTCGACGAAGGCAAGAGCCCCACCTCGACCACCACCAAGACCAAGAAGTGACCATGGGCGCGCTCATCGAGTTTGATGTCGGCGCGTTCCGGTTGGCCTTTCCCGCGTTCGTCAGCGAGGTCGTGTATCCAGACGCCACGCTGTCGGCAACGTGGGATGCCGCAACCTGCTACGTCAGCCCGCAAGACTACGGCTACCTACGCGGCAAGTGTCGAGAGCGCGCCATCAATCTGATGACTGCACATTTGCTCGCCATTGCCGACATGGTGAAGGCTGGGCAGACACCGGGCATGGCTACCGCCGCGACGATTGACAAGGTGCAGGTCACGCTCACGCCACCGCCCGTCAAGTCGCAATGGCAATGGTGGATGTCGCTCACGCCATACGGCCAGCAATTGCTGGCGCTGCTGTCATCGGCTTCGGTCGGCGGCTTCTACATCAGCGGCCTGCCGGAAGGTTCTGCCTTCCGCCGCGTCGGCGGCATCTACCCGTAACCCAATCCAGTGAGGCAACCATGGCAAAGGTGAAACGATCACCTGGGCCGGGCGGCGCACGTCTGCAACAAGCCGTGCAAGGCATCGGCGGCAAGGTTGGCAAGGTCGGTTGGTTCGAGTCCTCCAAGTACCCGGACGGCACGCCAGTGGCCTACGTGGCCGCCATCCATGAGCACGGGGTGCCGGAGAAAGGCATCCCCATGCGCCCGACGATGCGCCCCACCGCCGACGAGCAGCGCGCGCAATGGGCGAGGCTGGCGCAGGCTGGCTATACGGCCGTGTTTCGCGGTGCGGCCACTCCAGCCGATGTCATGGAGGAGGTATCGGCCAAGGCCGCCGGCGACGTTCGCAAAGCCATTTCGCAAATTCG
Source organism: Ralstonia syzygii subsp. syzygii (assembly GCA_919592095.1). Lineage (GTDB taxonomy): Bacteria > Pseudomonadota > Gammaproteobacteria > Burkholderiales > Burkholderiaceae > Ralstonia > Ralstonia syzygii. The sequence continues at coordinate 3,635 of CAKKOY010000178.1, forward strand.
CACGCCGCCATTGAAGGTTGCCACCGTCAAGGCGCGACTACGTGGCAAGAAGCAAGGCAAAGTCGTCTCGCTGACAGCCGCCAAACCGCTAGTCGATTCCGATGTGCTCCTGAATACGCTCACCCATATCGTGGAAGACAAATCATGATTCCAGGCTCCAACCTGCTCGGCCTTGCGTTGTCCGTGATCGGAAAACAACGCGTCGAGTATTTCCGTTACATCGGGCGAAAGACAAACGACATCGGTGACGACGTGAGCGTCTACGCCGATCCGGTGCCGATGTTCGGCAGCGTGCAGGCCGTGGACCGGAACATGTACCAGTATCTCGGCCTCGATTTCCAGAAGCGCTATATCCGGTTCTATGCGTGCGCCGACTTGCAGGACATCGCACGTGATCGGTCCAGCGATCAGATCGAGTGGGTCGGGCATCGCTATCAACTGCTGTCCGATGCAGACTGGTTCAACGTGGACGGCTGGGACGGGGCGCTTTGCGTGCAGCTATGACCGACAACGAACTGATCCGCTTGCTGATCCCGTTGATCCACGACGGTCTTCTCCCGCTCGGCATTGGTGACATCGAGATCAAGAAGCAGTACCAGCCGACGCAACAAGGCACACCAAGCGGCAATGTGCTGTTCTTGCACAAGATCGGCGATGTTCGATACGGCTACCCCGAGCGGAAAAGCGTCTGGGATCGGCAAGCCGGAGAATTCGTCCACACAGAATCCGTGTGGATGCAGACATCGTTCCAGGTCAATGCGTTGGCTCCGCAAGACCCCGAGCGCACCGACTTGCCGACAGCATCTGACCTGTTGAATCTGGCGGCTTACGTCCTGCAAAGCGATGCGGCACGCCAAACATTGCAGTCGCACGAAGTCGGCATCTACCGCGTGCAGGAAATCCGACAGATTTATTTCGTTGATGACCGGGATCGCTTCGAGGCCAGCCCGTCATTCGATTTCACGCTCACCCACCGGCGCACGATCACCAGCCGCGCCCCATCAGTGGACACGTTCGAGCAAAACATTTACCGCGTTTAGGAGCCCGCTATGGCGATTCGTTTTCAAAAGTACGTTGACATCACCTCGGGTGTCGGCGCGGCATCCGGCGTGCGTCGGCGTGACTTGATTGGCCGGTTCTTCACCACCAATACGCGGCTACCGCCCAAGACGATTCTGGAATCCGACAACGCCGATGACATCGGTCGCTATTTCGGCACCGGCTCGGAAGAATACGCACGCGCATCCTTCTACTTCGGGTGGATTTCCAAGAACATCACGAAGCCGCAGAAGATCAGCTTTGCACGCTGGGCCGACACCGCATCCGCACCGATGATCTTTGGAGCCGCGATCACTGCACCGTTGTCGCAATTCAAGGCCGTAACGTCAGGTGAATTGACGATGCAGCTCGGCACCGACATCAATCTGGTCTCGAAGATGTCTTTCGAAGACGTGGTCAGCTTCGCCGATGTGGCCTCTGTCGTGCAAACAGCCATCCGCGCCGCAGGCACCGGCCCCCTTTGGGAAGGGGCGATTGTCACGTTCGACGCGCTCAAGAATGGTTTCAATTTCACGACGACGGCCACGTCTGCCGACGCGAAAATTGCCATCGTAAGCGGCACGATCAACAACATGATGGGCTGGGACGATCGAGCGATCTACGCCGATGGCTCGGCGCTTGAAACCATCGGTGATGTTCTGGCCGCGTCAACGGATCGCTCTAACAATTTCGGATCGTTCGCCTTCCTGCGAGCACTGTCAGCAGTCGAAACGGAAGAGGCAGCCAAATGGAACGCCGCGCAAAACGTGATGTTCCAGTTCCATGCGCGCGTTCTGCCCGCCGATGCAACTGCCTACTACGAATCTCTCAAGGGTTACGCTGGAACGGGCCTGACGCTGGTCGGTGCGTCTGGTGAATATCCCGAGCAGCTTCCGATGATGATTCTTGCCGCCACCGATTACAGTCGGCGCAACTCGGTGCAAAACTACATGTTCCAGCAGGCAGCGCTCGCGCCCAGCGTGACGACGACGCCAGAATCGGATCGACTGGATGCGCTGCGCGTCAATTACTACGGCCGCACGCAGACTGCCAGACAGGTGCTCGACTTCTATCAGCGCGGCGTGTTGATGGGCGGCTCTACCGCGCCGACAGACATGAATGTCTACGCGAACGAGCAGTGGCTCAAGGATGCGGCCGGCAGCGCCATCATGGAACTGCTGATGTCGCTGGCGAAGGTATCGGCCAATGTGCAGGGACGCGGACAACTGATCGCAACCCTGCAAAGCGTCATCAACCAGGCATTGCTCAACGGCACGATCAGCGTCGGCAAAGACCTGAACAACACGCAGCAGCTGTATGTCACGAAC
>CAKKOY010000179.1 GCA_919592095.1 Ralstonia syzygii subsp. syzygii
GCTCGCATCAACTGGATGTTCTCTACTGAAACGGCCCGCAAAAAATTGGCCAAAGCCTACCCTGTACCCACCTCTGACAAACCGTCATAACCCCTGTGCAGAGGTACTAGACTGGATCAACGCGTTCAGGTTAGGTGACCGGATGAAGCGATTCATAGAAGGCGAAGACCGCAAGCAGGTTACTCTGCTTCCAGAGTGCCTCGATGACTTTGTTGCCGAGGACAATCCGGTCAGGATCATTGACGCGTTTGTGGAAGAGCTCGATCTGGGCTCTATTGGGTTCGACGGATCCATACCTTCGGCAACGGGCCGCCCGTCCTATCATCCAGCGGTGCTGTTGAAGATCTACATCTACGGCTACCTTAACCGTGTTCAGTCGAGTCGTCGTCTGGAGCGCGAGTGCCAACGCAACGTCGAGTTGATGTGGCTTACGGGGCGTCTGGCACCGGACTTCAAGACGATTGCCGACTTCCGCCGGGACAACGGCACTGGCATTCGCAATGTCTGCCGCCGGTTCGTCGTTCTGTGCCGCGATCTCAAGCTGTTCTCGCAAGCGCTGGTTGCAATCGATGGCAGCAAGTTCAAAGCCGTCAATACTCGCGACCGCAACTTCACTGCGGGCAAGGTTGACAAGCGCCAACAGCAAATCGAGGAAAGCATTCAACGGTACCTGAACGCACTGGAGACCGCTGATCGCACACAGCCAGCCGAGTTGGAAGCCAAGACGACTCGACTGCGAGACAAGATCGTGCAATTGCGCGAGCAGATGCGTAGCCTTGACCAGGTCAGGGAACAGCTCAAGACACAAGCCGATGGTCAACTCTCGATGACTGATCCTGATGCGCGCTCGATGGCGACGAGCGGTAGGGGCTCAGGAATGGTGGGCTACAACGTGCAGGTGGCTGTTGATGCCAAGCACCATCTCATCGTCGCGCATGAGGTCACAAATGCTGGCAGCGACCGAGCGCAGCTCAGTCCCATGGCTCAAGCCGCGCGCGATGCCATGGGCAAGGCCAGGATCCGGGCAGTCGCTGATCGTGGCTACTTCAGTTGCCCTCAGATCAAGGCCTGCGCGGATGCCGGTATTGCCACGATCTTGCCGAAGCCCACGACATCCAGTGCGAAGGCTGATGGTCGATTCGATAGGGCCGACTTCATCTACATTGCTCGAGATGACGAATACGAATGCCCTGCCGGCGAACGTGCGATCTACCGCTTCACTGGCGAGGAGCATGGCATGCAACTACGTCGCTACTGGAGCAGTTCCTGTCCCCAGTGCCCCATGAAGCCGCAATGCACGCCGAGCCAGTATCGGCGAATCACCCGATGGGAGCACGAGTCGGTGCTGGAGGCTGTCCAACGCCGACTCGACAAGACTCCGGATGCGATGACGGTACGCAGGCGAACCGTTGAACACGTCTTCGGAACATTCAAGCACTGGATGGGTTACACACACTTCCTGACGCGCAGGCTGGTCAACGTCGGTACCGAGATGAGCCTGCATGTGCTCGCCTACAACCTCAAGCGAGTGCTGAAAATACTGGGGTTCTCGAGAACAATGAAAGCAATGCGGCTCGCGGGTGCGTAAGCACCCACCCTTTGCGCCTCCTGAGCGACCGGGAAACAACGCTTCAGAAGGCATCGGAGCCGTTCAGCCGATCGTCGTCATTGATTTGACCGTGGAATCAGTAGAACGAGGCAAGTCTTGGGGACGATCGAGTGTGCTGCGAATCAATGGACGTTTCCACACAGCCTCGGTCGTATCCTTCCGCGCGATCTCATCGAGCGTGGCGATGAGCTGGGCTTTGGCCAGCTTGCGGACTTCCGGTTTGTTAGCGATGCGCTTCTCGGCGAGATAGGTCCGGTAGGCGGCGGCGCGCACTTTCTGCTGTTTGGCAGCGTTGCCGGCGAGCAGATCGAGGGATTTGGTGAGTGCCACGATCGCGCGCCTGGCCTTGGCCTCGCCGTCCTTGCTTGGGCCCGAACTCAGTTGATAACCGAGGTACAGCATCACGGCCAGCGCGGCGGCGGCGGTGACGCCCATCGTCACCGTAGCCGACACCAGCACCGGCGTGAAGATGCCGAGGGTGGTGGCGGTCAGGTTGGCCGCACCGGTGGCAACGCTGACGCCGAGAAAGCGCTTGTTGCCGTGGTACTCGATCTTGGCGCTTTCGGCCGCGGTCTTGTAGTCCGACTTGAGCTCGTTGCGCAGGCAGAACTTGGCGAAGGCGATCTTCAGCGTCTCGCCCGCGGCCTGAATGTCCTTCTGTGCCTGCTGGGCGTCTTGTTGTCCCTGCTGGAGTGTCTTGGTTGCCAGCGCAACGTCCTTCTGTGCCTGCGCGATGTTCGGCGCTGCCTGCAGGTGCTGGAAAAGTTTCGCTTTGGCGGGCGCATCAAGAACCGCCTGCGTCGCTGCGAGCACCGTTTCCGCCGTACCGAGTGCCTCCTGCGCGGTCCCGATCGTTGCTTGCGCCGCATCGTATGCCGCATGAGCCTTATCGAGCGCGGCTTGCGCTTGCTCCATCTTGCACACGTTGGCGCTGATCTTGTGCAAACCCCGGGCAAGCCGTCCAGAGGCGCGCAGCACGTTGGGGCCGGTTTTCGCGCTCGGCGCGGCGTCGGCCCGGCCGAGCGGCATCACCTCTTCGGTGCCGGCGTTGCGAAACCGCAGGTCGGCGGAATCGAATGCCAACTGCGTCGTCAGCAACGTCTGCACGCCGGAGAGCGCGATCTTCGTGGGCATGTGCGCCGACGCAGCGTATTGCGCCGTGCTGACGGCGCCGCCCACCGTCGAGGAAATGGGGTGACCGGCTGGCGATGCAGGCCGCCCGTGCCGGCCTTCTTGAAGCTCTCGAGCGTGGCGGCCACGTCTTTGTCTTCGATGCCCACCGTCTTGAGGAACGTCTCGATCATCGCTTGGTAGTAAGCCGCCTCCGACGCCCCCTCAGGCAGCAGCCGCTGATCCTTCTTGTCTTCGGGGATGCTGCTCGCCTGTGCCCGCTCGAAATTCAGCGCGGCCAGCCGGGCCAGGCCCGGAACCGAGGGTTGCCTGGCCTGCCCTTCACGCCACTGCTCGCAGATCTTGAACGTTGCATGCTCGTCCCAGCTGTCGACACTGATCGCGGGCTTCTGCGGCACCTGCTTGATATGGGCCAGCTGCTTCAGGCGGTCTTTCATGGTGCCCCGGGGCAGATCGCGGCGGTCGGGCCTGCGCAGGCGGGGCGGCAGGGTTCAGCTCAGGGCTGCCGGTGGGCGCCGCGGTGTCAGCAACTGGCGAGGCAGATGGCTTGTGTGCCGTCGGGAAGAAGCAGTTCAGGAAACGCGACATGGTCTGACGGCGGGACATTGGGGCGTCCGTGCATGCTAGCGGGTAACAAAAACGGCGATCGGAGACGATGCGAAGCCTGGTGGTCGCCGGCGAAATCCGGCGGATGAAGCGCGCGGCCATGTGCCGCTGCGACATCGCGTCCGGATGCGCAATCGGCTTCGAGCACGTGCGCGGCCGGAGTCGACCCCGCGTCATCGTTCAATACGGGCCAGGGAGCATGTGTATCGGCGCATGGGCTGCGGATCGGGTCAGGCATGCCCATGCAGCTGGTTTTGCGGCGACACGGCAAAGCGCAGCCAGCCGCAAGCCATGCGGGCAAACGCGGGCAGGCTGCGCGCCACGAAGCGGATGGCATCGGCGAGGAGGGTCCCGCGGCGGGCACCGGCCGCAATGTCGCAACGGCACAGCGCCCAGGTATAGCGCACCAGATCGCAGGCCAGATAGCCGGTCGCCAGCACGAGCGCCAGCCGGCGCAGCCACCGGCTTGGTGCGCCCTGTGCGGCAACGGTCAGTGCAACGTTGCAATGGCCGAGCTCTTCGCGCGCATGCCAGCGCCATAGTCGGCTCGGCGGTGAACCGTCGTCGACGAGCAGCGTGTCATGCTCGACGATCTCGCGCGAGATCAGCGCGGTCAACTGCTCGAACGCCGCCGCCAGCGCGATCTTCATCGGCAGGCCGAGATCCGCGAGGCCGGCGGCCACCTGGTCCGCCCGCCGGGCGATCGCCTCTGCGCCAGGCAGCCCGGCGATCAGCCCGGCGTTGTACCGGGCATGCGCGCGCTGGTGGGCGCCTTCCTCGCGGATAAAACGCTCGATCTCGTCATGCAGTGCATCGTCGCGCGGCAGCGAAGACTGCGCGCGCCATGTCTGCAGCGTCTCGATCAGGAAGGCTTCTCCCGCGGGCAGCAGCAGCGATAGCGCATCGAACAGGCGGCTGCGGACAACCGTCCCGTTCCAGTCAGGGTGATCGGAGCCGGCGGATCGGGTTTCAGGCGTCATGGCCAGGGCAATCGGTCAGGTCGGGCACAGCCGGGCTGCCGTCGGCTCGCAGCCACAGCCGCGGTCCTGCCGCCAGCCAGCGGCGCACGAACGTCGCATACGACATCGGCGTGGCGGTCGGGTCCGCGTGCAACCGGCGCGGCGCCTCGAACCAGCGCAGCCCGGGGTAGCAGTGGTGCACACGGTGCAGCGGGCGATGCAGCGTCAGCCAGCCCAGTCCCAGCGGCAGCACGATGTCCAGCGTGAGCGCGCCGGGCGCACGCGCGGACGCCGCGGGCGCGATGTCGGCCTGGTAGTGTTCGGCCTGCGTCAGGACGAAATCGAACCATGAGAACAGTGCCAGCGGAATCACGTAGCCGAAGAGCACGGTCTGCGGCGCATGGCATACCGCGATGCCGGCCAGCGCCGCGAACGTCACCATCCAGACCAGCGCCGCCGCGCGCCGGCGCCGCTGTCCGGGCGGCACCATCGGCCAGCCGATCCGGTTGATGTGGAACGCCACCCAAGGCAGCTCGATCGGGGCCAGCAGCCAGATCCAGCGTGTTCGCCAGCTGAGCGCGTACAGGCCGCCCTCCGGATCGGCGTCGGTACAGGCGGCACGATGGTGCTGGTAGTGGAGATACCGGTAGGCCACGAAATTCACGCCGAACAGCGCCGCGCAAACCGTGCCGACGGCGTCATTGAGGCGGCGATTGCGCAGGAAGGTACCGTGAACGCACAAGTGCTTCGCCTCCTGGCAACCGCCAAGGAGCAAGGCTTGCGGCAGCGTCAGCAGCATCAACAGCATCAACAGCATCAACAGCCACGGCGTGTCCACGCAGGCGATCAGCGACGTATTGGCCACGACGCCGGCCAGGAACAGCAGGCTCGGCACGTCGGCAAGCCAGTCGGACGGGGCCCGGCGAGACCCCCCTGCAACCTGACCGTGCAGGCTCATAGCAGCGCCGCGAGGGGACGCGTCACGCGTTGCACGGACGCCAGCGGCAGGGCCGCCCACAGCGGCGCGAGCGTCGACAGGGGCACCGTGCCCCGCAGCAGCACACCATAGTCGAGCGAGCGCTCGTGCGGAAAATACCCGGGCTTGACGGCGACGATCTTCGTGAAGCCGCGCGACCGGTAGTAACGCAACTGCGGATCGATGGGCAGGCCGGCCCGGCGCGCCCGCACGTAGGCCTCCACGGGGGCATGCCGGCGACTCTGCAGCCAGTCCCGCAAGCCGGGTACCGGGGAGCCCAGATAGATATGGCGCCACCCCCGCTTGAGCGCATGCGGCCAGAAGAACCGCAGGATGGCGTCAACGCCGGCCTGGCTGCGGCTGCTCAGGCTGATGCCGAACAGCGAAGTGCTGCGGCGCGGCGCGGGGATCTGAACGCAGTCCTTCCAGGTTCGCACGTGGCGGTGGAAATTGTCCGCGACGGGCTTCATGAACAGCGAGGCGAGCATGCGGCCCGTGGCCTGGCAGAACGCGCCCACCGCGAGGTCAGGGTGAGCGTCGATGCGTGCCCGGAGATCGACCCGCGAGGCTGCCTGACGGCTGTCCCATTTTTCATGTTCCAGTTCGAGCAGGCGTTGTTGCATAAATCCGGTCGCCCGCGCGCGGCATGATGACGTTTACGCGCAACGGTCTGGGCAGATGGCGCGGTAAACAATCCGTCTGGCTGCGTAGATTGTC
>CAKKOY010000180.1 GCA_919592095.1 Ralstonia syzygii subsp. syzygii
GCTCGCGCGGCCTCTTGTTCTATCGGCTGCTTCAGCAAGCGGTCGTTACTGGCCCTGTGACGTATGCGGATGTAGTGCACCGCGCTGAGACGGTGTAGCATACGGATACTGCATATCCATCCAGTTATCCTGGGCTGGTGGAGCTAAGTGGATACCCCACTCAGAGATACAGCACATCGATGGCTACCCTCACCCCTCGCCAGCGGCAGATCTACGACCTGATCCGCCAAACGATCCAGCGCACAGGCTTCCCGCCGACACGCGCCGAGATCGCCGCGGAGTTCGGCTTCTCGTCGCCAAATGCGGCCGAGGAGCACCTGCGGGCACTGGCCCGCAAGGGCGTGATCGAGCTGACGCCCGGTGCATCGCGTGGCATCCGGCTGCGAGCGGAGGGCGATGCATCGCCGCACCAGTTCTCGCTCCCGTCAATGGGGTTGATGCAGCTGACGCTGCCGCTGGTGGGCCGCGTTGCCGCGGGCAGCCCGATCCTGGCAGCAGAGCACATCGACCGGCAATACCAGGTCGACCCTTCCCTGTTCTCCAGCCGGCCGGATTTCCTGCTGAAAGTGCGCGGCATGAGCATGCGCGACGCCGGCATCCTGGACGGTGACCTGCTCGCGGTACAGCGCGCCAACGAGGCCGCCAACGGCAAGATCGTCGTTGCGCGGCTGGGCGATGACGTCACGGTCAAGCGCTTCCAGCGCAAGGGCCGGCATGTCGAGCTGATTGCCGAGAACCCCGATTTCGAACCCATCCACGTCGATCTCGACCGCGACGAGTTCCAGCTGGAAGGACTGGCGGTCGGCCTGATTCGGCCAGCCGCCCCGTAACCTCCCGGCGCAGCGCGCCGCTTCCCTCGCAGTTTTGCCCAACCCGGAGGTGAGCTGATGGCTCGCCGCGGCGGACTGTTGCCGTCCGCACCTCCACCGAACCAAGAGGTCTGCCATGCGACTCGGATCGATGTCCTCCCGCCGCCATCGGGTGAAACCAGTGCCTTTCCGCCAAACCCAGGGCGTGCGCATCTATCAAGGGGAGCAGCGGCGCACGATGGTGGGCAGCATGGCCGCGATCTGCCGCATGCTGGACGCGATCCCGACGGCCTCACGGGCCGCGAGCGCAGAAGGCTGCTGAGGGTGCGCACGGGCGATCAGGGCATACCCCAATGCTGTCGCCGCAACCGATTTCATAAACTGGCCCTGCGCTGAGGACAGGGCTTTCTTCAACTGATTTTCGGCCCGCCGCTTGTGCGGGCTGTTTTTTGTGACTGCATGTTGTTGCAGCACCACATTCGACGCCATCCACCGGCAAAACGGATGTTTACCCGGATTTTGTTTGGCGCGGGTGACAGTAGTATTGACAGTGCCCTCAGGGGCAATTGAGATCGCTGAATTCGAAGCCCGCAGGATTGCGGGCTTTTTTTTGCCCCGGCAACCGCTAGGCGCAGTTAGGCGCAGTTAGGCGCAGTTTGCCTTCTCGATCACGAGGATGGGCGCGTTCGCAGCCGGTGCCAGCAAAGAAGATGTCGCCGGCCCCCAGGGTCGCGATCCTCTCTTCGCCGGCTTCCCGGTCATGGACGTCGACTGTAACCGTCGAGCACCACGAAGAGCTCCTCCCCGCTCACGTGCCAGCGGTACGGCTGGCTCCCCATGGAGGCGCTTGGCAATGCCATCCATATTGGCAATATCCAGCACGCCCCAGGTACGTTCAGCGGTGAACAACATGCCGTGGACAACCTGCATGGCGGTGGGCCAACGCTTATTGCATCGACGACAGGTTGCCGATGCGGACCAGCATCTCGGTGAACATCTGCAGGTCCAGGTCGAGATCCGATACTTCCTTGTACTCCTTGGCGTTATGTGCCGTGTACTTCTTGCCGGGCATGGCCGGACCGAAGTTGACGGCGTTGGGCATCAGCTTGGCCGTGGTGCTGCCTGCCGTCGGCACAGGCTTGGCATCCAGGCCGGTGGTCTCGCCATAGATGTTCAGCAGCGTCGCAAGCCATGCCCCCTCCGGATCGCGCGCCATCCAGTTGCCCTGATCGTGGCGGATCTCCACGGCGATGCGGCTGGCGCTGGCCCAGGCGTTGATCTTGTCGGCAATCTCGCCGCGCAGGGCATCGGGCGTCTTGCCGCGCGGCATGCGCACGTTGACGGCCACTTCGACGCGGCCGTTCCTGTCACCGATCGCGTTGGGCGACATCGTCAGCGGTCCCATGAAGTCGTCCTTGTAGGCGACGCGCATCGGATTGCCGAGGTAGTCCGTACCGTATAGATCGGTGAGGTAGCGCACGGCATGGGCATAGGCGTTGTCAGCCAGATCGAGGTCGGCGGCGCGCAGGAACAGCGCCAGGCGCGGCAGCGGATTAACGCCCTCTTCCGGCCGCGAGCCGTGCGCGGACGTGCCGGTCACCTTGACGACGACGCTGTCCGCGCTGCGCGCGACGTCGATGGAAAACGCGCCTTGCGCAGCGAGGCTGCGGACGAAGGCATCGCGCCGCGCCTCCAATGCGGCAGCCGCTGCGCCCAGGTGGCCGCCTTTGAGCGTTGCGGTGGCGGTCTGGGGCACGGCGTTGGCTGAATCGGCGCCCGCCATCGCCACGATGGCGAGACGGTTCGCGCCTACTGCCAACGCGGGGAACGCCACTTTCAGCGCGCCCGAGCCCTTCTCGGCCACCACGGCGGGATACTTGCTGTCAAGCACGATGTTGTACGCGGGCAGCTGGGCGCACTCGCGGTAGTACTTCATGCCGTCGCCACCGCTCTCCTCGGTGGTCTCGATCATCAGCCGGATCGTCCGCGCGAGCGGTACACCGCTGTCCTTGATGGTCTTCATCGCATACAGCGCGGCGGCGATCGCCCCCTTGTCGTCGATGGTGCCGCGCCCGTACAGCAGATTGCCGACACGCGTCACCCTGAACGGATCGAGCCGCGTGCCGTCGTCCAAGACCCATTCCTCCGCACGCGCGGGCACCACATCGGCGTGCGTCAGGATGCCGAATTCGTCGTGGCCGGTGCCGGGTAGCATGACTTCGAAGACGCGGTTGTCGACGTTGCGATAGCGCAAGCCGAAATCGCGCGCCATCTCTTCGACCAGCTTGCCGAAAGCAACGATGGCGGGGCTTTCGTGCTGCGGGATATTGTCGTCGCGCACCGTCGGCAAAGCAACCATCTTCTCGATCGCGGCAATCGCCGCCTGCTGGTTGTGCAGACGGTTGTACAGGCCGAGCAGGCGGCCGATGTTGACCAGATCGTCGCCGGTGAGCGGCGACCGCTTCTGGTATGCCGCGACGCTGCCCGCGACCTGCGGGTCAGCCTTGGCGGCGGCCATCAGAAAGCCCGGCAGGTCGGGCGACACAGCCTTCGACTGCCCGGCCGAGGCCAGCGCATCGAGTTCAGGCTTCTTGAGCGTGGCAGCGCCGACACCGGCGGCCATCGCCAGCGACAGCGCAAACACCAGGGCGGACAGGCGGGAGCGGGCGATACGTTGCACCGAAACGGTTTCCTGAAAGCGAGCGAAGGCAGCATCATAGGCGGGATGCCCAGCCCGCGCATCATGCGGTGCGGTAACGCCGGAAGGCACGCTATGCTTGGGGCTTTCGCAGGAGACCGCCGCATGGAACCGCGCCTGGACACCGATCCCGCCTTGCTCGACGTGCTCGAGGAACTGCGGCGGCTCGAACCCATCTTCCACCGCCCGGAACAGGGCACCCGCCGCGAGGATTTCGAGCGGATGACCGAAGAGGACTTCTGGGAAGTCGGCGCGTCGGGCCAGCGCTACAGCCGCAATTACGTGCTCGGCGTGCTCGATGCCCGGCACGGCCACATTGGCGACACATTCTGGCAGGCGAGCGATTTCCGCTGCCAGGCAATCGCACCCGACAACTACCTGCTGACCTATACGCTGGTGGAATCGACCCGGACAACGCGGCGGGCAACGATCTGGCGGTGCACCGCCGAAGGGTGGAAGATCGTCTACCACCAGGGAACGGTAGCGACGACGACGTAGCGGAAAGCAACCGGAAAAAGCAAAAAGCCCGCAGATGCGGGCTTTTCTACAGAATCTTGGGGTGGCTGATGGGACTCGAACCCACGACATCTGCCAGCCGATCAAGCAGCCATCTATAAGGCCCTTGTGGGAGGTCGTGGGAATACTTAGGGCGAGATACCGCTCGTGATTTCAAGGCTTTCAGATACATATTCCCAGAGAAATCAGGCTCCAACAAACGCAGAACCTACCCTAAAACTGCCGGTGAGCGGTACCGCTCTGCTTGCTGGCGCCATCATGGCGCTCCTGCCCAACTGCCATGATCCGTGAACGCGGGAAGAACTGCGCAAAGACCAGAAGCCAGAACGGTTGCATCACCATACCGGTGAAGCTCAGCATGTTCTCGAAGATGCATAGCAGCACCAGTGTGTTCAAAGTGGCAATCGCCGGGATGGCATAGGAAGATCCAGCAATGAGCCATGTGAAGATCACCACCACCACAGCCAGGACGGCGAATATGACATTCGCGCCTATCCACCCCAGATACGAGAAAGCCCGCGCGTAGATGCCTGAGGCATTGAGCGTCGGCGACACCCGGGCCACATCCTCACGCGGTACGTCCATCGCTTCCAACACACGTTTCCCGATGAAATCGGGGATCAGCTCGGCGGCAACGAACTGCTTCACGCTTCCATTTGGCCGCGCGCCCGCATCCACCGTGTTCTGCAGGTTTGCCAGCGGCGATGTGACATAGATGTATACCCACATATATGGTGCCGGCACAGACGAATGCCTGAAGACATAGGATGGCTGGCTGATGTCATCCATCGCACCAGGCGAACGGATGTCGCCCATCACGCCGAAGCCATAGAGTGCGGCCATTGCCAGCACCATCCCGGCGATCAGTGAACGCAGTCGAGGCATTCCATGGTGGCCGAGCCAGACGAAACCGAACGCGATGAGCGACATCATGGCCGTCCCGCGCGTGAAGGTCAGGATCGAGAATGCCAGCGGAATCAACGCGTCAACCAAATAGCGTGTGCGCTTGGTGGCAAGGTAGTCGGAGAACCTGACGGCAGCATAGGCCGAAGAGAACGTCGCCAAGATCACATGAAAGGTCGGAATGCCGAACTGGCTGTAGTCGAAGTCTTCACCGGCCGCGACCATGAGAAGCGGCACTCCACCAGCGTAAGCGATGTCAGCAATCATCCCGGCTACCATTGCCTTGGTCATCCAATCAGGCAAACCAGATCGCCCATGGTATGCGATGAGGAGGCGCGGCCAGACTACAGCCGCCAGCGGAAGCGCGGCCAGGAACGTCCAGATGAAGAAAGAGACCACGTCGCCGGACAGGCTCGGGTAGATGGTTGACCAGCCAAGCCCATAGGCCAGCAGCGTGCCGCCGAAGGCGAGGATGTAAACGAAGAACGGGTTGACCATGACTGCTCCAGCAAGGCATCCATGATACAGGAGGGGTACCGCCCGACTTCTGAGACCGCGCCGTCAGCGCGTCGCAGGACGCACACGGGTTACGTCGGCGAGCACACCGAGGGGATCGCCAACTGTCGGGCTTGCACCGGAAGCGCCGGTGCGTGCAGACCGGAAACAACGTCGCTCTCCAGCCTCATCCACCTCGCGATCACTGCGGAGAGGCCAAGGCGAACCCACCGCCGAGTGCGCCGCAGCACCGAACAGCCTCGCTCGAATGTGATGTCGTTCTAGGACTACAGCCGTAGCTCAAAATGGCGGAGCACATCCCCGCGCCCGGTAGTGACACTGCTGAGCGCGCCACTGATGCGCGCGCCGCCATCGCGACCATGCCAGCACCTGCTAGATTGACTGACGCGCACGCCAAGCCAAACCGCACAGCAAGCGCCGAATCTCTTGCAGGCTCAATGCGATCAAGCCTGCCGGTGTTTTTTTTTGCCCCGCACGCAGCACCGC
>CAKKOY010000181.1 GCA_919592095.1 Ralstonia syzygii subsp. syzygii
CGACAATCTACGCAGCCAGACGGATTGTTTACCGCGCCATCTGCCCAGACCGTTGCGCGTAAACGTCATCATGCCGCGCGCGGGCGACCGGATTTATGCAACAACGCCGCAAAAAACGAATTGTGGAATTGAGTATTTTTTAGGAATGCGCCACGTTTTTGTGCATTGATGCATTATGTTTGTGCATGGATAGGGTTTGTACTAAAGTCCCATTTCTTGCATTAGGAGGTGCGATGTTAAAAGCGGAGGCCATTGATTTCCCATGGGAATGCATCAACGAATATCGGCGGTCGGCAGCCCATGCCGGGCTGGCCGGACTGGCCTGCGAGGCATTGAAAAAATGGGGGCACGTCAATGGCGGTTTTTGTCGATTTTTCAGAGGGTACTGGAAAACGCTGTCGCGAGATATTCTGCTCCGAAATCATCCGATGAGCCGAAGTGGCCGCTGCGCCGCATTAAAAAGCTGGCCCGGTGAATCCGGGTTCAAAAGCGAACTTCATTCGCTGAAACAGGTTTCACCCGATTTATGAAACGCCTGCTCCTCGTAATTGGCCAACGAACCTAGGTGAATCGATCCATGCAGTTGAGTTGCAGCATTCTGGGTCTCTATATCGTGACCATTCTCGTCTTCATCGCCGTTCCCGGGCCCGTGGTGCTGCAGGTGACGGGCGCCGGGCTGAGCGGCGGTCCATACCGGGCGCTGCGGACGGCCTTCGGCACCAACGCCGGTTCTCTGCTGCTCATCCTGATGTCCGCGCTGGCGATCAAGGGGCTGATGTCCATCGATGCGTCCATGCTGGTCGCCATCCGGGTGCTGGGGTGCCTGTACATCGGCTATGTGGGCTTCCAACTGGTGCGGCAGCCGGCACCCCGGCACGCCGTCGCTGGGGGGCCGAAGCTCCGGTCCGGCGGGTTCTCGAAGGGGTTTCTCACATGCATCTCGAATCCGCAGGACATCGTCTTCTTCGCGTCGGTCTTTCCGCAATTCATCCGTGTGACCACGAGCCCCAACCACAGCCTGTTTCTGCTGACGGGGGTCTGGATCGTCCTGGAGTTCCTGACGCTGATGCTGATCTATCTCTTCCTCAGCCGCGTCACCAGGCCCTCCACGCACCAAGGGCTGATGAAGATCGCGGGCGTCGTGCAACTGGGGCTGGCCGGGGTCGGGGCGGTGTCATCGATCGTCGAACTGGCGGCCTGATGGCTGGCGTGCTGCAGTCGGCCTCGCTGACCGCGCCGACCGATGTCTTGCGGCCGGCGCATCCACGCGATCCCGGGCATCGGTCCGGCGCGTCCGCCGCATCACGACCCGGCCGCATCGGGCCCGCCGCGCGCCACCTTCGTCCAGGCGTCCGAGATCGGCAGCGGCAGGCCGATGAACATCAGCTCGCGATCGCTGGCGGCCGTGGTACGGGCGGTGGCCTGCAGGCCGAAGTTCAGGCCGGTGTCGGTCTGCTTGCTGTTGGCGTGCATGGTGAAGAGCGCGGCCGGCCGCCACGATTCTTCCTTGGCCGCGATCTGCTCGATCGTCTGCTGGCAGGCCTTGGCGTCTTTCTTGCGCCCGCCGCGTTCGGCCATCCTGGCGGCCGCCATGTAGTCGTCCATGGCGAGCCGTTCCTGCTCGCCGAGCCGCCAGCGCATGTAGTGCGCCTGGTTGGGGCGGGCCATCTCCTGGATCTTGTTCAGGAAGTCATCCAGCCGTTTCTTGCCAAGGTCGGGGTCGGTCTCGCCGTGCCCGGTATCGGCGTACGCGCCCTGTTCAGCGCTGCACAAGGCTTCCCACTCCTTGCGGCGCGCCGGGTCGTTGGCGAACTTGAGGAAGTCGCCGATGTTGCGCTCGCTCAGGTCGCGGTAAGTGAACGCTTCCGAGAGGCGGCCGTGCTCGAGCAGCGTGCGGACGATGGCGTTGAAGCCGCCGTTGCCCAGCATGTAGGTGGCCGAGGCGACCGGCACGCTGGGTACGCCCAGGTTGTTGGCGGCCCCATCCGGCGAATCCGGCAGCGGTACCCTTGGCAACTGGCCGCTGGCGGCCACGGTCACGGTATGGATGTGGGCCGAGCCCCGATCCTCGCGCAGGATGGGCGCGGTGCCGGATTTCTCCTTGCGCTCGCCCATGGTGAACGGGTTCCAGGTGAAGCCGTAGCCGATCGAGCCGCCGCCGCGCACGGTCTGGCCATCCGCCGTCTTGACGCCGGCACGGGCGGTGGCGGTGATTGCCCCCCCTATCTTGCTGTTGAGCGACGAGTAGTCTTCCCAGCCGACGGAGAGATGCTTCTGGTCGAAGTGGTGAACGGCGAAGTCCTCCCACAGCTCCGACGGCGACAGGTGGCGCTTGACCGGGCCGCAGGCATCGAACATATAGTCGACCATGTCGCTCATCTGCTTGCGCATCGCACCCCAGTTCATGGCGGTGCCGTCTTCCTTGCGCTGGGTGGTGAAGCGCAGCCGCACCCCGGTCGGGTTGGTGTGCTCCAGCCCAAAGAGGGTGACGTTGGCCGACACGCCAAGGCTGGCCGAGAAGCTGTCTTCTCCCGGATCGGTCGGCGGCAAGTAGCCGGCCGTGATGCCTCCGCCGATCTGCCCCCCGATCTGGCGCTGGCGGCCGATGAAGATTTCGCCGCCGTGTGCGGTCGTCAAGATGTTGAATGTCGCGGAGCGCGCCACGGAACCCTGGACATCGAGGACCGGGGTCAGCGTGACTCCGCCCTTGAGCCGTTTGGCGATCCGTGCCAGGTTGAGTGTCAGGGCGCCGGTGTTGACGCCCAGCGCGCCGCCGTCGGTGAACGTCATGGCGTTGCCGACGTTGTGCTCGGCCATGAAGTTCTTCAGGAACTCGCGCATGTTGCCGGCGGTCATGTCGACCGGCTTGTCCCGGCCTGGCTTGAGGATGTTGCGGGCGCGGCGCATGGCGCTGCTGAAGTCCGTTTCCTCGCCGGTCTCGGTGCGCTGGGGCATGGCCGCGTCGCGTGCCCATGCCTTCAGCGTGGCGTGGCTGAGCTGGGTGCCGATCAGCCGCTCCAGTTGTTTCGGCAGCTTGCCGTCCGCTCTGACGACGGATTGGCCGGTGGCCCGGTGGATGCATTCGGCGATGTGCACCGCCGCGTTTCCGTCCAGCGTGTACCCCTGCGGGCGCTTGTCCGCGCTGGCGGCCGACCAGTGCTCGAGGATGGCGGTACGGAGGATGACGGTGGGAACCTCGCCGTGCCGGCCGACGCTGAATCGCGCCTCGCCGCTCTGCGCTTCCAGGCGGGCCCTGAGCGTGTCGATCGCGGTGCGCAGGTGCTTGTCCAGCTCGACCTGGTCCATCGGGACGTGCTTGGAGCCGGCCGCCAGCGATCCATACTTGCCCATCGCCAGCAGCGGCGACTTGTTGTGCGAGAAGACGCGCTGCGCGTTGTTTGCCACCAGCCGCGCCGTTGCGACGCTCGACTGCATGGGGTTGCCGGGATCGCGGCGCGCCTTGTCGAGCTTGTCGCGTGTTTCTGCGCGGGACACATACTTGCGGAACTTGGCCAGGCGCTGCTGCGTCTGGCTAAGAAGACTGTGCTTGTCGTCGCTGCGGAAGCCTTGCCGCCATGCGAACACGGCGCTCTTGTCGGCGCGGCTCAGCGCGTCATGGGTGTCGGCGGCGCGCAGGGCTTTGACCTCGGCGCGCAGCACCTTGCAGGCGAGGGTGTCGCCGCGCGTGCCCGCCATCTTTTCGGCATGCTCGATGATGTCGGGCAACCGGACCTGGGCCCCCTTGGTTTCCGCCGCGACCTGCTCCGAGGCCTGCAGCACGAATTCCAGCGGCTCACGCTTGGCCGGCCTGAGCGGTGGCATCAAGGCCAGCAGCACCTGCATGCCGACATCGCCGATGCCGGCCAACTCCTGCGCGGCATGCATGGCATCGAGCATGGCATCCTTCGCGAGCACCCGGCGCGTGGAAGGGGACGTGTCCGCGTCGGCATTGTCGATACCGCGGGTGTCCGGCCCATTGGGCGCCACCTGTGCGGCAGAGGTGACCCGCACGCTGGCATGGCTCGTCCGCGGCGATGCGGTCTCGTCCGCGGCGTGCGAGGTCGGCAGGAATTCGCCGGCCTTCAGCGCGTGCAGCGCCGCGGTCGCGCGGACAGTGTCGCCACACGCATTGGCGAGCGCTTCGGCCAGCAGGACATGTTGGGCGAACGGCCGCTCCGAAGCGGATTCCGTGGTCTGGGGCAGGCTGTCGAGCAAGGCGCCATGGAACGCGCGCACGGTCGGCGCATGCACAGGCTGGCCGAGCAATCGCGCGAGATGGACCTGCAGGCCAGCCTGCGAGCTCATGGCCTCGGAGATCGATACGGCCTGCGTGATCTTGGCCTGGCCCAGGCCAAGGTGGCTGCGCATCGATTCCGCAATGGACGAGGGCGGGTTGAATGTCGCCTTGACCGTCGCGTCGATTTTGCGCTGGCGCGCGGCCGGCTGGGCAGGGCCGGTGGCGGGCAGTTTCGGCAGGTCTTCGGGCCGCGTGCCGGCGGGGACGGGGCGCGACTGAAGCACCTCGGGCCTGGGCTTGGTCGCCGACATCTTGACCGGCTTGCCGACGGTGGTCTCCGTGTGCACGCCGAAAATCGAGGTCTGGCTGCTGACGAAGTTTCTGTCCGCCGTGGTCTTCGCTTTGCCGACCAGTTTCTTCACCTTGCCGGTGAACTTCGCCAGGCCCGACTTGCCGGATTTCTGGGGCGCGGCTGCCTCTGTCTGGGAGGCGCCACCTGTCGGTCCGGGCTGCTGCCTGGCGGCGGTCCCGTGCGATTCCTGTTCCTCCGCGAGGAAATCGCTCAGACGCCGATGCACACGCGTCGAGCCGTTCGTGTCGGATGTCGAGGGGGCCGTCACCGCCGGCCGGGAAGATGATGAGGCCGATTGGAGTCCCGAGAGGTGCCGCAAGGAGCCGTCGGGCCTGCGCTGCTGCCGGGGCGCGACTTCCGGGGCGGGCGTGTTGGCCGTGGAACTGGGCGGGGATTCGCCGGCAGGCGCAGTTGGCTGCGTGTGCCGGCGTCTGATTAGCGACATCACCTCTGTACCCCTCTCGATCTTTGTTATGTGACCAAGTTATGAGCACGCTAAGGGTCGCTGCCTTTCGCATGCGAAAGATTGACGATGCAAGCGAATTCTGGCGCAAAAATCGAATATGAGGCGACGTTTATCATGCGTTCCTTGATGGGGTCACCGTGCTGTCTGCACTAATTTGCATTATGGGCTCGCAGGCCGGTCGCTTTCCGCCCGGAAGCACGGCCGGCATTCCGGGCGTGGGGTGGCCCGGATGCGGTCCATGCTGTCGAGCTTCGCTCAACGCTGAACCCTTCAGAAGCAGTCCCAATCCCTGCTGTGGGCGAGGAGGGGGGGACGCAGCGTGAGCCGATCTTGCCTCCGACGTACGCATGGGGGGCCATGCCGGGGCGTGGAGCGTGAGCCGCAAACCATGAAAATCGGCGCATTTTTTGAGCTGAATGTGGCAAGATGCGGCTCATGAGCGCAAATTTCCCCTGGGTCTGGCGTCGAGCAGAATGGCCTATGTCGAGATTCACTCAACTCTGAACTCCCAAGCAGAGGCCAGCGTGCCAGGCACCGGAAATACCTTTACATTTCAATGAGTTAGAGGGTCTTCGACCGCACAGCCCAGCGTCACGCACAACCCAGCAGGCTACAGATCCGCGGATTGTATTGGCGAATCAGAGCGCTTCAGCCTCGTCTGGAGACCCTAGGGTTAGTCACTAGTACCTCTGCACAGGGGTTATGACGGTTTGTCAGAGGTGGGTACAGGGTAGGCTTTGGCCAATTTTTTGCGGGCCGTTTCAGTAGAGAACATCCAGTTGATGCGAG
>CAKKOY010000182.1 GCA_919592095.1 Ralstonia syzygii subsp. syzygii
ACGACAATCTACGCAGCCAGCCGGATTGTTTACCGCGCCATCTGCCCAGACCGTTGCGCGTAAACGTCATCATGCCGCGCGCGGGCGACCGGATTTATGCAACAACGCCACTTTGGGCCGGTGCTCCGGCTTTTGCAGGAGATCCCATAGCGTGGGGACGGAGCCATTGTGCAGATACGGCGCCCTCAGCCAGATGCCGTCGGTCGGCGTGTTGCTGTAGCTCTGAGTCTTGCGGTAGGCGCCAAAGTCGAACGGCGCGGACTTGAACTGGTGAAACTTGCTCACCAACCCTACGGTGAACGAGTTGAGCCGGTACGGATCGGTGCCCAGTTGATCCAGCCCGACCATGACCTGCCCGGTGGCCGCCTTGCCGAAGGCATGGCAGTTTGCGCACTGCGTCTGCCACAGGCTCTCGCCGCGGTGCACCCGGATCTGGTCCAGCTCGCCAAATGGCCACTTCGGTGGTTGATGGTCAAGCAGCCAGTCCGTCACCCGCTTGAACTCGGCAGGCAGCACCGACTGCGGCGTCGCGCCTACGGCCATGGCTGCAGCGTAGTTGCGCTCGTGAATGTCGTTGTTGTTGCCGTCCCAGTGCAGGTACATGGACTCGCGCGGCTTCTGGTTCCAGATTTGCGGCAGATCCACCGTGCCGATGCTGGAGTCGTCCGGGAAGCCGAAGATCACGATCTTGGTCGGATTGAAGGTGTCCGTGCGGCCCGGTCCCTGCTCGGGACGCAGCTTCTGCCAGGCGTACTGCTGCTTCTGCTTGAGGAAGGCCTTCTGCGTTGCCGGAACGATGATGAAGCGATAGAACAGCCGCTCGATGATGCCCAGGTTGTCGTGCTTGTCAATTTCCCGCATCACTCTGCTGGTGAAATCCGGCTCGCCGGCGCAGTCATACAGGAACCATTGGAAGGATTCCAGGTTGAGCAAAGCCGCGGGGGCGGTCGGTACCGGCACAGCGACATCGTCCACGCTTTTGCGGTATTGCCCGGTATGGCACAGCGCGCAGTTGGCCTCCACCGAGGGATAACCGATCTGGCGTTTGGCCAGCCCGATCGGCAAGTCATGACCGCCTTCGTAGACGAAGCCGAACGATTGCCAGCCCAGGCGTTGCTTGGGCATGTGTTGCGTGCAGGCCTACGGCAGCACGTTGAACACGTAGAGCGGGATACGGGAATCCGGCCCCAGCCCGATCGGCGCATATTTGAAATGATCCACGTCCGACTGCAATGCGGGCAGTGGCACTTCGCGGAACAGATTGACCCAGGTTTCAAAGCCCACGAACGCCACGACCAGCGCGATCGCCAGCGACACCTTGCGGCGGGTACCGGTCAGGCACGCCTTCATGCACTGCCATACGCCATCCAGCCCGGCCACGATCAGGGCCCAGGGCCGCTGATCGGTGGGCATGCCGCCATACAACAGCCCCCCCAGGATCAGGAACATGGCGCCGTCCGAGTACATCAGGGGGCGGAACGCATCCGGATAGCCGGACGTGTTGATCAGGTCAATCCAGAAGACGACGGCAATCAGCCGCGACAGTACGCATAACCACGCGTACACCGGGTACTTCAGCGCATGGATTCCGGCCGGGGCGTAAACAGGCTGATGCCCACCAGAAGCATGCCGGCGTTCTGCAGCCACGGGTACGTGGCCTGCGTGGGGAGCCCGAAGCTGGTATTGAGAAAATCGGGCCAGAATAACGCCGGGATGGCGAACACCAGATTGATCGCGATCCCGATCCAGATAAAGCGCTGGAACCACTGGATGCATTGGACTTGGGAGCCTGTCTTCAACATGCTGTTGTCCTCTTGGCGATGTCAATGGCTACGGTTGCAGGGTGCCGGGGCCCCTGCTTCCTCACGGTGTTCCGAGCACGTGTCGGTCGGCAACGTACGCCGGCCGCCATGCCTCTGCGCTTGCACAGTCACTGCTGCGCAAATCGGGTTGCGTCGGCCGCCTCAAGCTGAGGCGGTTTTGTCCAGGTGGGCCACAATGGCCGGGTAGACATCGACGACGGCGTTCTTGCCAAACATGCAGTCGATATGGCCGTATCCCGGCACGACTAGCCGGCTGTACCGCTCCGGCCCGAAGCGGTCCACCAGTTGCTGATAGGTGCGCCGGGTGCTTTCCGGCAGATAGCATTCGTTCTGCTCCCCGCTGATAAACAGGATGGGCAGCTTGAGCCGGTCCAGGTGCGGCATGTAGATGTCTTCCCCGCCGAAGCCCACCAGATGGCCCGTCCGGCACAGCAGGGCCAGATGCTCCATGGTGCGCATGTTGGCCACGCCGAACAGCTCATGCAGGTTGTCGTGCAGGGTTTCGTTGAGCGTTTCGTGGCGGTATAGCGAGGCGTACATGAAGGTGATGCGGTGGCAGACCGGGTTGTTGCAATACCCCTGTGCTTCGGCCAGTGCATAGCCTTTCAGCGCCGTGTCATAGAGTTTTTCGAACCAGTCGGCGTGGGCCTGGGTATAGGCTGTGAGGGACTTCACGCCGAGCTTGTCCAGCACCGATGGGATGTGCAGCCCGGTTTTGACGGCAGTCGCCGGCGGCACGACGATATCGGTGGCAATCTGCGAGCACACGACGGAGCGCACACCCCGCAGCCCGGCCAGCAGGGACATGAAGAACGTGGTGGCGCCGTAGCAGTGCACCACGCACTGCACGTCTTTGGCCCCGGTAACCTGGCGAATCCGGTTGATGGCCGCCGGGAAGTCATACCGCGCGATCTGGTCGCCGTCGCATTGCTGCTGGCTGGCCTCCAGCAGGATGCTGACGCGGAAATCGAGCAGCCAGACGTCGTAGCCGTGCTGGTAGAGGCATTCCAGCAAATTGGTGGCGATGGTGTCGGTCGAGAAAATGTTCGAGCCCACCCCCAGGCCATGCACCAGCATCACCGGCCCCTTGCTGCCGCCCTGAAAGCGGGTCAGCCGCAACGTCACGTTGTCCTCGGTCTGGAAGAACGAGACTTCCGGTGCACCGACGTTGAGCGGGCGCTTTTTGCGCGGCGGGGCATCCGGGTTGAAATAGGCATTCCCGGCCAGTACACCGCCATAGCTCTCCCACAGCACCCCGGCAAAATACTTGCCGAAGCGGGCCAGGTCCTTCAGGCGCTCCGCCTCGCTGGAGGCATTGAGGACCTTCATGGTGGTCATCTGCTTGGCGAAGTCGGACGGCTCGATATGCAGCACACCCGATCCCACCACCGGGCCGGTGTTGTCGGTGCCGGCGTAGACCGTGACATACAACGTGCTGGTGTCGGCCCACACCCGCAATACGCTGTGGTCGCTGGGGACGGACTTGAACGCGCTGAAGAAGTAATCCTTGCCGTCTTCCGCGGTCAGCCTCATGTTGTAGTTCATGTGCCGCACGCCAACCTGCTCCGGGAACGCCTCAAACAGATTGAACACGCCATGGCTCACCGTCAGCGGCTGCGGCGACAGGGTCGGGGCATTCAGCGTGCCCACGATGGTGGCCTGATGCTGCGGATGGGTGATCAACTGGTCCAGATCATCGGATCGCACCGTCACGGTAAAAGCCATGGTGGCCCCGGCGTCCTTGCCTGCCTGGTAGGCCGCCTCGTAGACGGCCGGATCGGTGCCCTGCGCTTGCCGGTGCGCCAGGGAGACATACCCTTTCATGGTTTCGGTGAATTCGATACCCGGTTTGATGGGCTGGGCTGGCTTGCTGGGCGCCGACGGCAAGGTGTAGTCGATCCGCCAGCCCCGGTCTTCCGCCAGCAGGGCCATCGTCCGCTCGCTGACCGCAGAAATGGTCAACAACGGGTTGACCGCCAGTGAAGTGGGGATGACCGAGCCATCGGTCACATACAGACCCGGATACACGTCGCTGCCGGACGCGCCGCTGAACACCTGCCCCTTGTGGTTGACGACGCCCTGTGCGGCGTCCTCGCCCATCACGCATCCGCCCAACGGGTGCACCGTGATCAGACTGTGCTTGAACAGATCGGTCCAGATGGGATTGGGAACATAGGTGCCGCCCAGTGCACGGGTGGCGTCATACAGGCGGTCGTTGCCGATCTTGAAATTGGGTTGCTCGCCCACGCCGGGCCAGTCGACGCGCAGTTGGTCGCGGGCGTCCAGCACCATCGTGCCCGCGCCATTGTCGTGGCTCATGATCAGATAGGTTTGCAGGCGATTGACCGCACCGTAATAGGGTCCCAGCACCGCGCTCTCCACCTCCCGGGCAGCGCGCGTCATCCTGGCGACCACCCCGGTCTCGGTGGGCCGACCGATTTCTGCCGACGCGGCGGCCATGGCCGGGACGATGGTGCGACCGAGGGCTCCCGGGATCGACCCCTCTTCGATCACCATGCGCTGCGTCCGGTCTTTCTCATTGCGCATGTCGATGATGGAGGTGATGCAGGGCCCCACCGGGCCGATGCCCTTGCCGGAGTGCGTGCCGAACCCGATGCCGTTGATCTTGTCGTCGTTGTTGTAACCGAAGCCCAGGATGTCACCGTTACCGCTCATGTGCTTGCCCAGTTCATCGGAGAGCAGCAGGCCCTGATCGCGCGAACGCAACAGAATCTCCGTCGAGCCCAACGTGCCGGCGGAGAGCACGACGATGTCGGCCTGGACGAACAGCGTTGGCGCATCGAATGCTTCCCTCCCGGTGCCGACGTACTGGTAGTGCACGATCCAGCCATGACCATTGCGCGCCAGATAGCGGACCGATGCCTGGCAGAAAATCTCCGCGCCGTGATTGCTGGCATCGGGCAGGTAGTTCATCAGCGTGGTGTTCTTGGCCTTGTTGTTGCAGCCTGAGACGCAGTCACCGCAACCGTTGCAGCGCAACTGCTCCACGCCCACGTGATTGCGGTTGTCCGGCAAGTCGTCGAACGTGACATTGATGGGCGGGCGATAGAAGGTGTGTAGTACCTGCATCTGCGAGGCGGACTTTTCGTTGGCCTGCAGCTTGGGCAAGGTGGCCGCGGTGTCGGGGTAAGGGGTGGGCTTGAGCATCTCCCGCGCCCGGTCGAAACCTTCCTTCAGCAAGGTATCGGCATGCTCACGCACGTGCAGGGGCCAGCGCGGGTCTTCGAATACCTGGGGCTCGGGCTCCAGCGCGACGTTGGCGTTGATCAGCGAGGTGCCACCCAGGCCGCAGCCTACGATGACGTTTTGCTGGGCATTGACGTGCAAATCATATAAGCCGGTGCGTGAGCCGATATGGCCATCGGGGTGATGGACCTGAAACTCTTCCGTTGCCTCCACCAGGGTATTGGGATACTCGCCGGGAATGATTTCCCGGCCACGCTCCAGCAAACAGACTGTGCGACCCGCACGCGCCATGCGCGATGCAGCAATGCCTCCGCCATAGCCAGACCCGATTACCACAACGTCGTAATGCTCCTTGATTTCACTGAGCGGCGTCGCAATTCGTACCATGTTTATTCTCCTGTGGGGACCTGTCGGATGGCCAAGATGCGAGGTCATCCGGAATCAGGTTCGGCGCATGGGCATGGGGTTGCGCTGTGGCCCGTTAGATCGGGCTGTGTCGGCACTTTGAAGATAGGAGCAACATGGACGAACGGCGATCGTCCACCGTCGTAATCGATCAAAACGCCATCCCGCAGCCGTCGTTGGACTACGGCTTCTGTTTCAGCGCACCACTGGGTGGTTGGATTTTTCATCTATGCGCCGGGCTGCCATGACCCCCTTTATTGTTATCAGTCTGAATATGCGCGCGCCAAAGGGCGTTGTTGCATAAATCCGGTCGCCCGCGCGCGGCATGATGACGTTTACGCGCAACGGTCTGGGCAGATGGCGCGGTAAACAATCCGTCTGGCTGCGTAGATTGTCGTC
>CAKKOY010000183.1 GCA_919592095.1 Ralstonia syzygii subsp. syzygii
GTGCTCAACCGCATGGCTGCGCTTGCCCGCCCGCAGTCCGTCCGCGTCGACTGAATTACGCCTCACAGGGATGGCTTCGACTTCAAAGTCGATTTATGCAACAACGCCGATCGTCGGCGCGCTGGCGGCGCAGCCGCATATCGCGCAGGCCTACTGGAACCCGAGCACCACCGAGTAAGCCCCGCGCCGCGCGGGCCGTCCAGGCAGCATCGGCGCGTCAGGCCAGCCGGAAGGCCGCGATCGCCTCGTTCAGCGCCTGTGCCTGCTCTTCCAGCGACTCAGCCGCGGCCGCGGCCTGCTCGACCAGCGCGGCGTTCTGCTGGGTGGCTTCGTCCATCAGCGTGACGGCCTTGTTGACCTGCTCGATGCCGGAGCTCTGCTCGCTGGAGGCCGCAGCGATCTCGCCCATGATGTCCGTCACGCGGCGGATGGAGGTGACGATGTCTTCCATGGTGCTGCCGGCCTGTTCGGCCAGCTTGCTGCCGGTCTCGACCTTGGAGAGCGAGACCTCGATCATCTCCTTGATTTCCTTGGCGGCCGCGGCACTGCGCTGCGCCAGGCTGCGCACCTCGCCAGCCACGACCGCGAAGCCGCGGCCCTGCTCACCGGCGCGCGCGGCTTCCACCGCGGCGTTGAGCGCCAAGATGTTGGTCTGGAACGCGATGCCGTCGATCACGCCGATGATCTCCGACACCGTGCGCGACGACGTGCTGATCTCGCGCATGGTCGCCACCACGTCGGTCACGACGGCGCCGCCCTGGGTGGCGACAGCCGAGGCGCTGTCGGCCAGCTGGCTGGCCTGGCGGGCGTTGTCGGCGTTCTGGCGCACGATCGAAGTCATCTCCTCCATGCTCGACGCCGTCTCTTCCAGCGAGCTCGCCTGTTCTTCGGTGCGCTGCGACAGGTCGGCGTTGCCGGCGGCGATCTGCTTGGTGGCCGCGCCGATCGATTCCGAACCATGACGCACACGGCGCACCGTGTCCGTCAATGCTGACTGCATGCGGGCGAGGCCCTCCAGCAGGCGGCCCATCTCATCGCGACGGTCGATGCGCACGGACTGCGTCAGATCGCCGGCGGCAATGCGGTCGAACTGCGCCAGCGTGGCATTCAGCGGCCCGACGATGGCGCGCAGCAGCAGCCACGCACACCCAGCCGATACCACCAGCGCGAGCACGATGGCCGCAATCACGAGGGTGCGGAAACGCTCGTAGGCCTGCTGCGAATCGTCGAAGTTGGCCTTGGAGAACAGCAGTTGCTGCTTGCCGAGTGCCTGGCTGGCGTCGTTGGCCTCGCGGAAGGACTTGGAGACGCGCTTGTCCATGATGGTGTCGGCCGTGGCGCGGTCGCCCCCGCGCAGCGCCTTGATGATGTCGCGCAGGCTGCCGGACGCCGCTTCGCGCTTGGTGCCGACCTCCTTGGACAGCCGCGTTTCTTCGTCGCCATGCGGCAGCGCCAGGTATTTCTTCCAGGCCGCGTCGGAGCGGACGATCAGCGCTTCGGTGCGATCGAGCAGTTGCATCGTGTCCTTGTCGTTCGGATACAGCATGGCCTTGTCCAGCGCCGTGCGGGCGCGGGTCAGGCTCAGGTCGGACTCACCCAGCGCGAGGGCGGACGGGAACTGATTGCTGTAGGTCTCTTCATGTGCACGGTTCGCATCACGCAGGCCGAGCAACCCGGCCACGCCGATCAGCAAGGCGAGCAGGAACAGAATGGAAACCGTGAGGACCAGTCGGGTACGTATCGTCAGGCGAGCGGACATAGTGTGAGAGAACAGAGAACAGTGCCGGCTCTCTCACGCGCCACGACAATCGCGGCGGCCGGCCGGCTGCATGGGCTCTATCGGTAACCCACCCTCAAACTTGAGCCTGAAGTGGTGCATTGAGCGCTTTGTTGAACATTCACGCTCGCCCGTGGTGCGTGTCGTCCTTGGCCTCGCCCACGGCTTCGCGGTAGTCCCCGGCGAATTCGCGCCACTGTCGCAGCGACACCTGCCGCCCGTGCCCGGCCAGCTTGAGCGCGGACTTGCGCCATGCCGTACCCGCCGCATCGTCCTGCAGGCGCTCGATCAGGTCGGTGCCGAAGCGCCCTCAACCGCGCAGGTGGCACCACGCCGCCACCCGGGCCATGGTCTGCAGGGCATCATCCAGATCAGCGACCACATGCTTGCCGGTGCCGAGTGCCACGCGGTCGGCGGTGGGCTGCAGGCTCTTGACCACGTACGAGCACGAACGCTCGCCCTTGCCCGCGTAGACCACCGGCCGCAGCAATGCCAGCGACACCGCCTGCGACACGCGCTGGGCGCCCACCACGCGCGCCGCCTCCGCAGGCCAGCGCGATACACTGCCCGACGTGCCCAGCGCCTGCGCCCACACGCTCGGGACCGCCAGCTTGATATCGATCAGCCGCAGCGTGTCGGGATCGTTCTCCGGACGGGCCAGCACCACATAGCGCTCCAGCCCCAGGCTGCCCGTGCCGGCAATGAGCCGCGCCACATCCACGGCGACGAAGCGCTGGCCGTGGCCGTTGCCCTGCTGCGCGTACGCCTCCAGGATGCGCCGGGCGCGGCGGGCTTCGTCCTTGCCGGCGGCGAGGGTACGATGGCCATCCACGCGCAGCTTGATCTGGTTGCCGTCGCGCACCGTGCGGTCGCGCAGGTGTCCAGGAAGCGGCGGCACAGGTTGTGGGCGTCCTCGTCGGCCACCCTGGACTGGGACTACCGCTACTGCTGGCTGCGCGATGCCACCCTGACCCTGCTCGCGCTGATGAACACGGGTTACTACAACGAAGCCCGCGCCTGGCGCGCATGGCTGGAGCGCGCGGTGGCCGGCAGCCCGGCGCAGATCCAGATCATGTACGGCATCGCCGGCGAACGCCGCCTGGGCGAGTGGACCGTGCCGTGGCTGCCCGGCTACGAGGGCGCGCAGCCGGTGCGCATCGGCAACGCGGCGGCCGTGCAACTGCAGCTGGACGTGTACGGCGAGCTGATGGACGCGCTCTACCTTGCCCGCAAGGGCGGCCTGCACGGCGACGAGGCTTCCTGGCGCCTGCAGGTCGCGCTGATGGCACACCTGGAAACCGCCTGGCAGACGCCCGACGAGGGTGTCTGGGAAGTGCGCGGCCCGCCGCGGCACTTCACGCACTCCAAGGTGATGGCGTGGGTCGCGTTCGACCGTGCGGTCAAGACCATCGAGCAGTTCGGCCCGTTTGCCCGCTGGCGGACCACGCGCGACCGCATCCACGAAGAAGTCTGCCGCCACGGCTACAGCGCCGAACGCGGCTGCTTCGTGCAGAGCTACGGCAGCCGCGAAATGGATGCCGCCCTGCTAATGCTACCGCTGGTCGGTTTCCTGCCGGCATCCGATCCGCGCATCCAGCGCACCGTGCCCGCCATCGAAGACGACCTGCTGGTGGACGGCCTGGTGCGCCGCTACCGCACCGAAGCCGTGACGGACGGGCTGCCCGCCGGCGAAGGCGCGTTCCTCGCCTGCAGCTTCTGGTAGGTCGACAACCTCGCGCTGCAGGGCGCCACCAAGACAAAGCCCGCGCGCTGTTCACCAAGCTGCCGGCGCTGCGCAACGACGTGGGCCTGCTGGCCGAGGAATACGACCCCGGCTCGGGCCGCATGCTCGGCAACTTCCCGCAGGCGTTCTCGCATATCGAGCTGGTGAACTCGGCACTGGCGCTGTGCGCGGCGGCCGATCAAGTCGGCCAGCGCACCGGCACCTGAACTGCGCCCGAGGCCCGGTAGAATAGCGCCCATGACCGATCCGACCGCCTTCTTCCCGCCTTCCGGCAACGATGCCGACAGCGATGCCGGCAGTGTGCCCGGCGGCACCCTGTTCAGCCGCCCGGACAGCCCGTGCATCGGCATCTGCTCGACGCTCTTCGACGCAGTCTGCCAGGGGTGCGGCCGCACCGCACTCGAAGTCAGCAACTGGGTATTCATGTCCGACGACGAGCGCAACGTGGTCTGGGCACGCATCCTCGCCGACGGCACCGCGCAGGGCTTCAACCCCGACGGCAGCCGCCGCTGAACGCAACAACCCGGCCGCAGCCGGGTTTCCCGTCGGCGGATCGCCCCGTCAGGCCGCCTGCTCGGGCTTGAGCTGCAGCGCCTTGTACTCCAGGAACTCCTCCAGCCCGTATTTGCCGTTCTCGCGCCCGTTGCCGGACTGCTTGTAGCCGCCGAACGGTGCCAGCATGTTGAACGGCCCGCCGTTGATGTTCACCTGCCCGGTGCGGATGCGCCGCGCCACGCGGATCGCCCGCGCTTCGTCGCCCGACCACACGCCGCCGCTCAGCCCATAGATGCTGTCGTTGGCGAGCCGGATGGCCTCGTCCTCGTCGTCGTAGCAGAGAATGGTCAGCACCGGCCCGAAGATATCCTCCCGCGCCACCGTGTCGGACGGCTTGACGTTGCCGAGCACGGTCGGCCGGACAAAGTAGCCAGTCGACACGCCCTCCGGCTTCTCCGGGCCGCCGGTGATAAGCTCGGCCCCCTCCTCCAGCCCCTTGCGGATGTAGCCCAGCACGCGGTCGCGCTGCAGGCCGAAATCAGCGGGCCGAGCCGCGTGCTCTCCTGCGCCGGATCGCCCGGAACATAGATCGCCGCCAATTGCCGCGCCAGGGCCTTCACCTCCTCGTACCTGGCGCGCGGCACCAGCATGCGGGTGTGTGCCGAGCAGGTCTGGCCGGAGTTCAGGAAGCACGCCGACAGCGTGCCCTTGACCGCCGCGGCCAGGTCGGCATCGTCCAGGATCAGCGAAGCCGACTTGCCGCCCAGCTCCAGCGCCACGCGCTTGACCGTCTGCGAAGCCAGCTCGGCCACCCGCTTGCCCGCGCGCGTCGACCCCGTGAACGACACCATGTCGACCTCCGGGTGCCTCGCCAGCACCTCGCCCACCACCGGACCATAGCCGGTGACGAGGTTGAACACGCCCGGCGGCAAGCCGGCGGCTTCAATGACCTCGGCCAGCACAAAGGCATTGAGCGGCGCCACCTCCGACGGCTTGAGCACCACCGTGCAACCGGCCGCCAGCGCCGGCGCCACCTTCAGGGTGATCTGGTTGAGCGGATAGTTCCACGGCGTGATGGCCCCCACCACGCCCACCGGCTCGCGCACCACCAGCGAATTGCCGACACGCTCCTCGAACGCGAACGACCCGAGCAGCTTGGCGAAGTTGCCCCAGTTGTAGACCGGGCCGCCGACCTGGATGGCGCGCGCCAGCTTGATCGGCATGCCGACTTCGCCGGCGATCAGCTGGGCGAGTTCTTCGCTGCGGGCCTTCAAGCCCTCGGCGATCTTCTGGATGCATTCGGCACGCTTGGGCGCAGGCGTGGCCGACCAGCCGTCGAACGCCGCCCGGGCCGCCGCCACGGCGGCTTCGGCATCGGCGGCGCTGCCTTCGGGGATGGTCCCCATCACGGCTTCGGTTGTCGAATGAATCACGTCGATGGCGCCCTTGCCCTGCGGCGCCACCCATTGGCCGTTGATGAACAGTTTGTCGCGTTGTTGCATCGGTGCTGGTCTCGCTCTGGTGGATCTGCGCTTCCCGCGCAGTGTGGACTCCGGGTTGCGACTAGTACCTCTGCACAGGGGTTATGACGGTTTGTCAGAGGTGGGTACAGGGTAGGCTTTGGCCAATTTTTTGCGGGCCGTTTCAGTAGAGAACATCCAGTTGATGCGAG
>CAKKOY010000184.1 GCA_919592095.1 Ralstonia syzygii subsp. syzygii
CGCTCGCATCAACTGGATGTTCTCTACTGAAACGGCCCGCAAAAAATTGGCCAAAGCCTACCCTGTACCCACCTCTGACAAACCGTCATAACCCCTGTGCAGAGGTACTAGCGGTTTTGCGGCGGTTTGGCGATGCGGGATGCCCCCGCACCCAGCCGATGCTCAGGCGGCCAGCGCGGCCAAGCCGGCGCGCGGCAGCGCCTCCTGCGCCAGCGCACTCATCGATTCGAGCACGGCTGCCCGCGGCATCCGTCCGAAGTTGTGCAGCGCCATCACGTGGTCGCCCCCCATGCCGGCCACCGCATCGGGCGTGCCGCACAGCGACAGGCCGCTGGCCGGCACATCGTCATACGTCTGCCGCCGCGCACAGAGGCAGGTGGCGACATACCGGTCGAACGGCGCGGGCCTGGGCGATGACGTCCGCGTACAGTTGCGGCAGACTGCGGGAGCGGTCCGGATAGTGGTCCTGCACGGAAAAGGTCGACAGCTTCGTGGCGTCTCCCGTGCTTGCGCGGTGCAGTACCCTCGCACCGATTGCATCTTCTTTCGTAACGCGTATGTTAGAAAGCAACAACCAGGGCTTCAAGATGGCTCTCGACGATGATCTCCCGCCCGACGCCGCAGCGCCGGACAACGCCCCGGCCGAACGTGCCAGCATCGGCATCCAGTCCGCCGAGATCGCGCTGACGGTGCTGTCGGCCATGGCCCGCACCGGCGGCGCGCACGCCGTCTCCGAACTCGGCCGCCAGCTGGGCATGCCCCGGGCCAAGGTGCACCGCTACCTGGTGTCGCTCGAGCGCATGGGCTTTGTCGAGCAGGACCCCGCCTCCGCGCGCTATCGCCTCGGCACGCAGGCGCTGCAGGTGGGGCTGTCCGCCCTGACCGATGTCGATTTCGTGCGCGAAGGCAGCACCATGCTGCCCAAGCTGGCCGAGCGCCTGAACGAGAGCGTGTTCCTGTCGGTGTGGAGCGACCGCGGACCGGTGATCGTGCGCTGGGAAGACGGCGGCAAGCGGGTCACGATCAATGTGCGGGTCGGCTCGGTGATGCCGCTGCTGAACTCGGCCACCGGCCAGGCATGCGCGGCATGGATGCCGGAAATCCAGATCGCCCCGCTGATCGACCGCGAGCTGCGCGGCCCGGGCGCGGCCCGCGTCGGCCTGACCGACTGGCTGAACTGCCGCGCCCGCTGGCAGGCCGTGCGGCACGAGGGCGTGGCGCGCATCACCGGCACGCTGGTCCACGGTATCGACTCCGTGGCCTTACCGGTGCTGGATGCGCAAGGCAAGCTGGCCGGGGCGATCACCGCGCTGGGGTTGTCCAGCGTGTTCGACGCCGGCGAGGATGGCGCGCCCGCGCAGCTGCTGCGCGAAGCCGGCCGGGCACTGTCGCTGCGCCTGGGCTACCACGGCCAGGCGCTGACGGCCGGGACCGCCGCGCCGGCAAAACAGGGACGCCGTCCAAAGCATGCGCCGGCGTAGTCGCCCAAGCCGGCGCCGGGCGCATCACCCCTGCGTGCCGGGCGCCACCACTTCCTGGTCGATCGCGCCGAAGATCGAAGCGCCATTGCCGTCGAACATCTCGATCTTCACGGTATCGCCGTAGCGCAGGAACTCCGTGACGGGCGCGCCGGTGTCGATCGTCTCCAGCATGCGCTTCTCGGCGATGCAGCAGTAGCCCTTGCTGCGGTCCGTGTTGGAGATCGTGCCCGAGCCGACGATGCTGCCCACGCGCACGTTGCGCGTCTTGCCGATGTGCGCGATCAGCTGGCCGAAGTCGAACACCATGTCGGTACCGCAGTCGGGCTGGCCGACCTTCTTGTTGTTCCAGTGCACCGTCATTGGCAGATGCACCTTGCGCTCGCGCCACGCGCCGCCGAGCTCGTCGGGCGTCACCGCCACCGGCGAGAACGCCGTGGCCGGCTTGCTCTGGAAGAAGCCGAAGCCCTTGGCCAGTTCCCCGAGAATCAGGTTGCGCAGCGACACATCGTTGGCCAGCATCACCAGGCGGATGGCCTCGCCGGCCGCGGCGGGCTCGGTGCCCATCGGCACGTCGCCGGTGATGACGGCCACCTCGGCCTCGAAATCGATGCCGAAGCCCTCACTACGGCAGACGATGGGGTCCTGCGGGCCGGCCAGGTCATCGGAGCCGCCCTGGTACATCAGCGGATCGGTCCAGAACTCGGGCGGCATCTCGGCGCCGCGTGCCTTGCGCACCAGTTCCACGTGGTTGACGTAGGCCGAGCCGTCGGCCCACTGGTAAGCACGCGGCAGCGGCGCCATGCAGTTGGCCGACGCAAAGGGGAACGGATGCCGGGCGCGGCCGGCGTTGAGCTGCTCGTACAGCGCCTGCAGCTGCGGCGCATGGAAGGACCAGTCATCGAGCGCGCGCTGCAGCGTCCCGGCGATGTGGGTGGCGAAGTGCGCGGTCTTCAGGTCGCGCGACACCACGGCCAGTTGGCCGTCGCGCGAGCCATCCTTGAGGGTGGCGAGTTTCATATCGATACAAAGGCAGGAACGGGCTGCGCGGATGCTACACCATGCATCGGCTACACTGACCCGAACTGATCGTCCCGCACCGCCATGCCCCGCCCCACGCCGCCCGCCGTCGCCGATCCGGACCTGGATCCCGAAGCCGAATCCGCAGGGGACGCGCCTGCGCGCACGGGCATCCAGTCCATCGAAGTTGGGTTCCGCCTGCTCGATGTGCTCGCGCGCACCAACGGCCCGATGATGCTGCGCGATCTCGCGCGCGCCGCGCCGATGAACCCGGCCAAGGCGCACCGCTACATGGTCAGCTTCACGCGCCTGGGGCTGGTCACGCAGACGCCCGAGGGCCGCTACGATCTCGGCCCCTTCGCCAGCGAAATGGGGCTGGTGAGCCTGAACCGGCAGGACCCGATGCGCCGCGCCCGCCCCGCCGCCGCCGTGCTGCGCGACGAGATCGACCACACCATCGGCCTCGCCGTATGGGGCAACCAGGGGCCGGCCATCGTCCACTGGGAAGAGGCCAGCCAGCCGGTCACGGTCAGTCTGCGCCTGGGCGACGTGATGCCCATGCTCAACTCGGCCACCGGTCGCGTGTTCGGTGCCTACCTGCCGCGCGCGCAGACGCTGCCCTTCATCCAGCGCGAACAGGACCCGCTGGCCGCCGCCGGCGCCACGGCGGACAACCCGGAACACCCGCGCACGCTGGAAGCCTACGACGCCATCTGCGCCGAAGTGCGCGCGCGCGGCGTGGCGCGCATCCATGGCGGCGTGCTGCCGGGCATCAATGCGATGTCCCTGCCGGTGTTCGACGCCAACGGCCAGTTGTGCCTGGCGCTGATCGCCCTGGGCGCCCAGAGCACATTCGATACCACGGCTGACGGCCCGCTGGAGCGGCGCTTGCGGCAGGCCGTGCAACAGCTTTCCGCCGACCTTGGATACGTCCCCCCCACCTCCCGCAATCCTGACGCGCAGGGCGCCGGCACGCGCACGCGCACGCGCCGCTGGGGCGTGGTGGCGCTGGCCGCGCTGTTCGCGCACGGCATCGCGGTGGTCTGGGTCGCGCGCAGCCACCAGGTGATGTGGCCGCCCGCGCCCGAGCAAGTCGTGCCGACCCTGCTGCTGCTACCGGAACCTGTGCATCCACCGACCCCGCCCGCGCCCTCACCCGCAGCCCGCGCCGGTACCTGCGCCGTCGCCGGTGCCGGTGCCGGTGCCTGACATGGCAAACGCGGAGCCGTCGGAACTCACCAGTGCCGGCGCCCAAGCCTCGGCGGATACCGGCGTGGTCACCGATCTCGGCGCCGAACGCTCCGATTCGCCACCCGCGCCCCATGGCCCGGGCTTCGCGCTGCCGCCCTCGGCCACCCTGCACTACGCCACCTACGTCAACGGCGTGCGCAACGAAAACGGCGTGATCCGCTGGGCCACCGACGGCAAAACTTACACGCTGGCCGTCGAGATTCCGCTGCCGCTGTTCTTCGGCTCACTGGCCTTCCGCAGCACCGGGGACGTCGACGCCTTCGGCTTGGCGCCGCTGCGCTACGAAGAGGTGCGCGGACGTCGACAGCCGGACGTCACCACCTTCCATCGCACCATCGATCCCGCCCCCGCCTCCGGCACACCGGGCGGTCCGGTCATCACATTCACCCGGACCCCTTCGGTGCTGCCGATGCCCAGCGGCGTCCAGGACCGCTTCAGCGTCTTCCTGCAACTGACAGGACTGGGCCGGGGCAACCCGTCGCGGCTGGCCAGCCAGGGGGTGACGCTCGACATGCCCATCGCCGACACCGACAGCGTGGAGCTCGCACGCGTGCAGCGCGTCGGCGAAGACATGGTCGACACCCCGGACGGCCCGGTCCGCGCAGAGCACTTCGTGCGGCTGCCGCGCCGCGAAGGCGACGCGCGCCGCGTCGAGATCTGGCTGGCCCCCGAGCGCGGCTGGCTGCCGGTGCGCCTGCGCCAGACCGAACCCAACGGCATGCAGTTCGAGCTCGTCTACCTGTCGCAGGACGCCGTCCCCAACGGAGCCACACCATGACCGCAGACGCCATCACCGAATCGGGCCACGCCGATACCAACGGCATCCGCATCCGCTACCGCATCGACGGCGCGGACGGGCCGTGGATCATGCTCGCGCACGCGCTCGGCATGGACCTCCAGATGTGGGACAGCATCGCCCACCGTCTCAGCCGCCGCCACCGGGTGCTGCGCTATGACGCGCGCGGCCATGGCGGCACCGCGGCGCCGCACGGCGCGTACACGCTGTTCCAGATGGCCGACGACGCGGCCGGCCTGCTCGACGCGCTGTCGATCGCACAAGTCCATTTCGTCGGCCTGTCGATGGGCGGCATGGTGGCGCAGATCCTGGGCGTGCGGCATCCGCAGCGGCTGCTGTCGCTGACCCTGTGCGACACGGTCTGCCATACGCCCATCGCCGCGCACCCCATGTGGGATGAACGCATCGGCCAGGTCGAGGCGCACGGCATGGCCGGCATCGTCGAGCCGACCCTGCAGCGCTGGCTGACCACGCCGTTCCGCGAAGCGCGTCCCGAGGTGGCCGCGCGCGTTCGGGCACTGCTGCTGGCCACTGCGCCGCATGGCTATGTCGGCGCCTGCCTTGCCATCAAAGCGCTCGACACGCGCGATGCGCTGCTCCGCATTGCGTGCCCGACCCTCGTCGTGGTCGGCGAAGACGACACGGGCGCACCGGTCGAGGTCGCGCACACGATCGCCGAGGGCATTCCGAACGCGCGTCTGAAAGTGCTGCCGCGCGCCGCCCACCTGGCCCCCATCGAACAGGAGGAGGCCTTCCTCACCGATCTGGACGAGTTCCTCGGACACGCGGGATGCGGTAGTCAGTGTGGGACACCCTGACGCGTCGTCGCACGCGATCGAGCTGCAGGCGCCGCGCACACGGCGTGCTGTCCACCGACCGGATGGAGGATGCGCGCTTGCGTCTTTCGAGGCAGGAGCCGAAAGGTCTTGTTACGCGATCGCAACGGGCGTCACACATTGGACCTCGCGTTTGCGAACTTTGTAGCCAATTATTAAGAGTCGCGAACACAACTGGACATGGGCCGATGCAAACCGTATCGTACGCGGCATGTCGAGAAGAAGAATCAGCAAGGAATTGTGGGCGGCGCTTGAATCGTTGATACCGGAATTCGTGC
>CAKKOY010000185.1 GCA_919592095.1 Ralstonia syzygii subsp. syzygii
ACAACAATCTACGCAGCCAGACGGATTGTTTACCGCGCCATCTGCCCAGACCGTTGCGCGTAAACGTCATCATGCCGCGCGCGGGCGACCGGATTTATGCAACAACGCCGCACAGAAGACCAACCTGACGTGCCATTTCTGCATCGTCGGGTGCGGGTATCACGTCTTTAAGTGGCCGGAGGACACCGAAGGTGGCCGCGCGCCCAGTCAGAACGCGCTGGGTCTCGACTTCCGCAAGCAGCTCCCGCCGCTTTCGGTGGTGATGACGCCCAACATGCAGAACACCATCACCGACAAGGATGGCCGGCGCTACAGCATCCTGATCGTGCCGGACAAGCAGTGCGCGGTGAACCGCGGCTTGTCGTCGACGCGCGGCGGGCAACTGGCGAAGGTGATGTACAACCCCGACGGCGTCGCGAAGGAGCGGCTGCGCAGCCCCCGCGTCTACGTGGCTGACCAGTGGGTCGATACCAGTTGGGATGACGCCCTGGCGCTGTATGCCGGCCTGACCAAACGCATCCTCGATCGTGACGGTCCCGCCGGGTTGGCGTTCGACTGCTTCGATCATGGCGGCGCGGGCGGCGGCTTTGAAAACACCTGGGGGACGGGCAAGTTGATGTTTACCGCCCTCAAGACGCCATTGGTGCGTATCCACAACCGCCCCGCGTACAACTCCGAATGCCATGCCACGCGGGAGATGGGTATCGGCGAGTTGAACAACAGCTACGAAGATGCCGAGCTGGCTGATGTCATCGTGGCCATCGGCTGCAACTCCTACGAAACGCAGACCAACTACTTCCTGGCGCACTGGCTGCCCAATCTACAAGGCCAGACGGTCGACAAACGCAAACAGCGCTTCCCGGGCGAGAGCCCGGTGGCGGCAAAGGTGATCTTTGTCGATCCGCGCCGGACCACCACCATCGTGGTGGCCGAGCAGGCTGCCGGCAAGGCGAACGTGCTGCATCTCGACATCGAGCCCGGCACCGATATCGCGCTATTCGACGGATTGCTCACTTATGTGGTCGACCAAGGCTGGCATGACAAGGAATTCATCGCTGCCTACACGAAGGGTTTTGACCAGGTCCTTCGCGCCAATCGGCTGTCGCTGGAAGAGGCCAGCCGCATCACCGGCGTACCGGTCGACAAACTGCGGCAAGCGGCGGAGTGGGCGTACAAGCCGAATGCTGCAGGGCAGCGCCCGCGCACCATGCACGCTTACGAGAAGGGCATCATCTGGGGCAACGACAACTACCTGATCCAGTCGGCTCTGGTGGGCCTGGTGCTTGCCACCCATAACGTGGGCCGGCGCGGTACGGGTGTCGTGCGGATGGGCGGCCATCAGGAAGGCTATGCGCGCCCTCCGTATCCGGGCAACAGCAAGATCTATGTGGATCAGGAGATCATCCATGGCAAGGGGCTGATGTACACGGCCTGGGGCGCCAACCCGTTCCAGACCACGCTCAACGCGCAGGAACATCGCGCCGTCATTCTGCATCGGGCCAACATCGTCAAGGAAGCGATGGTGCAGGTGCGCGGGGCACCCGCCGCGCAGATGATCGATGCGATCCATGACGCGGTCAGAAACAAGGGCGGTCTGTTCGTCACCAACATCAACCTCTATCCCACCAAGCTGGCAGAGGCCGCGCATTTGATGCTGCCTGCGGCCCACCCGGGCGAGATGAACCTGACGTCGATGAACGGCGAGCGCCGCATGCGGCTGTCAGAACGGTTCATGGACCCGCCGGGAACGGCCCGACCCGATTGCTTGATTGCCGCAGACATCGCCAATGTCCTGAAGCGCATGTACGAAGCCGAAGGCAAACGCGAGATGGCGACGCGGTTCAGCGGCTTTGACTGGAAGACCGAAGAGGATGCCTTTAACGATGGGTTCCGCCAGGCCGGCCAACCCGGCGCCGGTCACATCGATAGCCAGGGCGGTGACACCGGCAACCTCGTGACCTTCGAGCGCTTGCACGCCATGGGCAACAACGGGGTGCAACTGCCCGTCAAGGAATACCGGGATGGCAAGCTGGTCGGTACCGAAATGCTTTACACGGACGGCACGTTCGACATCCCCGACGGGAAAGCCGAGTTCAAGCCAGCGACTTGGCCCGGTCTGCCGAAGCCCGTGGCTGACCAGAAGGCCAAGTACCGGTTCTGGATCAACAACGGCCGTGTCAACGAAGTGTGACAAACGCTCTATCACGATCAATACAACGAGTTCGTGCGCGGGCGCGTGCCGATGGCCTTCCTCGAAATCAATCCTGAAGACGCGCGATCGCTGGGCATCAACTCCGGCGACGTGGTCGAGGTCTATAACGACTACGGCTCGACCTATGCCATGGCCTACCTGGAGCCGGATATCAAACGGAACCAGACCTTCATGCAATTCGGGCACTTCAACGGCGTGATGGGTAACGTCACCACACCGTGGACGGATCGCAATGTCGTCCCCTACTACAAGGGGACGTGGGCGAACCTGCGCCGTGTCGGGACCGTGCAGGACTTCAAGGAAACGGTCAGCTTCAAGAGGCGGCGTTTCGAATCCGCCTAGCGAGGCTGGTTGCCCCAGGCAAAGGCCGACCTGACCTCACATTCATGGCTGCCCTGGCGTGGAGGCGAGGGCGGCTTCATTTTGTGATGAGCCCCAAGCGCCACTTGGGTGTGGCCGACCACCCAACGCGCGGTGTGGACTTGAATTGAATCGATTATTCCATTATTGTGGAAATATGGAACAAAATGAAGTCATCCGCTCGCTCGCTGCTTTGGCCCACGACCTGCGTCTTCAGGTCTTCCGGATGCTGGTTGTTGCCGGCCCGGCCGGTATGACGCCGGGCGCAATCTCGGAACAACTGGATGTGCCGGGCGCAACCTTGTCGTTCCATCTGAAGGAACTGATGAACGCGCGCCTGGTGACACAGGAGCGTGATGGGCGCCACCTGATTTACCGGGCTGCGTTCGACCACATGGATGCTGTACTGGGCTTCCTGACCGCGAACTGCTGCCAGGGGCAGCCGTGTCTCGAAACCAGCGCGACCTCCTGCCAATGTTGATGGAGAACGGCCATGAAGCGCTTTCACGTTCACGTGCATGTCGACGATCTGGGCAAGAGCGTGACCTTCTATTCCAAGCTGTTCGCAGCCGAACCCACCCGGGTCGAAAGCGACTATGCCAAGTGGATGCTCGAAGACCCGCGCATCAACTTTGCGATCTCCACGCGCGGCAGCCAAGCCGGCGCACCCCGCGCGGCAAGCCGATCGGCGTCGCGGTGAAATCCGGATCGTCATGCTGCTAAAGGGGATTCCCATGAGCGACAAGACCTACAACGTGCTGTTCATCTGTACGGGCAATTCCGCGCGATCGATCCTGGCCGAGGGCCTGCTGAACCACCTGGGGAAGGGCCGTTTCAAAGCCGACTCCGCAGGCAGCTACCCCACGGGGGTCGTGAACCCGCTTGCGCTGCGCGCATTGGCGCAATACGGCGTGCCAACCGAAGGTTTCCGCAGCAAGCGCTGGGATGCGTTCTCGAAGGATGGCGCGCCGGAGCTCGACTTTGTCTTCACCGTGTGCGACAAGGCCGCCGGCGAAGTGTGTCCGGTTTGGCCTGGCCAGCCCATGACGGCACACTGGGGCGTGCCCGATCCGGCAGCGGTCGAGGGGTCGGATGAGCGCAAGCAACAAGCCATCCGCGACACTGCGCTCACCCTGAAGCGCCGCATCGAACGGTTTCTCTCCCTGCCCATCCCGAAGCTCGACGCGGTAGCGCTGCAAAAGGCCGTGCGCGACATCGGACACCAATAACCCGCCGTTCTCATGACCACCAATGTACTGATTCTCTGCACCCACAACTCCGCGCGCAGCGTCTTGAGCGAGGGCATGCTCAATCACTGGGCGCGCATGCTTGGCAAGGATGTGCGCGCCTATAGCGCGGGCAGTACCCCGAGCGGCCGCCTCAACCCGTTCGCACTGGAAGCGCTGACCAATGCCGGCGTGGATGTCACCGGCTATCGCAGCAAGAGCTGGGACGAGTTCGTGGCGGACGGCGCCCCGGAAATGCGGGTCGTGATCACGGTTTGCGACAGTGCCGCAGCAGAGCAGTACCCTACTGGCCGGGCAGCCCGGTGAAGGTTCACTGGGGTTACGCCGCCCCCTCCAATGCTCCCGGCGAAGACGAAGGCAAGCGCCAGGCGTTCGAACTGACGCGCCAGGCCATCGGCTACCGCATGCTGCAACTTCTGATGTTGCCTCTCGATACCCTCAGCAATGCAGAGCTGCAGGCATCTCTCGATCGTATTTCTCAGAGCTAAGCGCCATGGCCGACCTGCGCAAGAAGATTGCGGCGGAACTGCTCGGCACAGCACTGCTGCTGGCCATCGTCATTGGCTCGGGCATCATGGCCGAGCGGCTGGCGGGCGGTAATGTAGCGATCGCGCTTCTGGCCAATACCGCAGCCACGGTCGGGGGCCTGTATGTGCTGATCGAGGTTTTTGGGCCAATCAGCGGTGCGCATTTCAATCCGGCGGTCAGCGCGGTCATGGCCGTTCGTGGCGAATTGCCGAGCTTCGAGCTGGTGCCGTATATCGCTGCGCAACTGGTCGGCGCGATGCTCGGCGCCTGGCTGGCGCATGCAATGTTCGACATGAGCATCCTGCAGTTCTCGACCAAGGTACGGAGTGGCTCCGGTCAATGGATCGCCGAGGCAGTGGCAACAGCCGGCCTCCTGCTGGTGATCCTGCGGGCCCCGAGTGGCCGGGCATCTTCCATGGTCGCTGCTTATATCGGCGCCGCCTACTGGTTCACGGCTTCCACGTCCTTTGCCAATCCGGCCGCCGCGTTCGGCCGTATGTTCAGCAACAGCTTTGCCGGCATCGCGCCATCCAGCACACCCGGCTTCATCGTCGCCGAACTGATTGGGGCGGCCATCGGATTGGCGCTGCAGATAGCGCTGGAGCCTCGCGCACTGCACCGCGACCATCCCAATGTCATCGAGTCTTCTGGCGAGCACGAAGTCGATTGAAACCCGTGGCCGTCGCGGTTGTAGCGCAGGCGGTACGGGACATGGCCCGGCGCCCGTGCCCGGCGGGACGGCGAAGGTGGGAAGGGCGGCGGCAGTGGTGAGCGTCGCGTCCATGAAGTAGACCACCGTGTAGATATCCGCTGCCCTGGAAATTACTTGTTCACGGTGAACTCGACCATGCCGCTAATGCCGCTGAAGGCAATACACGCCAGCCTTGTCGCTGTAGAACTCCAGCGGCTTGCCATGGCGCTCCACATAGGCCTGCGTGGCCGCAAAGTACGCCTGCGTCGATTCGGTCGGCACGAACAGGAGTTGCATCAGCCGGCCGGTGGCGTCGTCGACATAGACCAGCAGCGTGCAGGCCGGCGCGCGCTCCTCGAACCACGCGTGGTCGCTGCCATCGATCTGCACCAGCTCGCCCAGGCACGCGCGCCGGTTGCGCGGCTGGTGCACCTTGGGCGGGCGCAGCTTGCGCGGCACCCAAAAGCCTGCGTCGATCATGATCCGCCGTACCGTTTCCGTAGCTAGTACTACAGCCGTACCTATCGCCTATGATGTTGTCCATGTGAGATGAGACGATCATGGTCCGATGCAAGGAACGGTGAGTGGCTGGGAGAGAGAGCTGGAAGGGTTGC
>CAKKOY010000186.1 GCA_919592095.1 Ralstonia syzygii subsp. syzygii
GTGCTCAACCGCATGGCTGCGCTTGCCCGCCCGCAGTCCGTCCGCGTCGACTGAATTACGCCTCACAGGGATGGCTTCGACTTCAAAGTCGATTTATGCAACAACGCCTCCCTGATGTGTTGTGTGGGAGGAGAAAACGAGCGCGAGTCTGGGCTTGCCGTATGACAAGTTGATGATGGAGACCCAGTCCGGGTGCGCATTTCGGCCCAATTCACGCTGATGACCATCATCAGGATGAGGAGGGGGACGACCGAACGTCTGAAGGCATTGGGCAGCATGCTGGATCTCCGTGCACTGGCATGACAGATGGTTGACGACACAAAACTGTCACGGCCGTCATGCTACCTTGCGACGCTCCCGAAACTTCGCTGAGCCTCGATGCGCCGCCTGCTTTCTGTCGCCTCTGTCCGCGTGATGGCTGTCCTGGCGCTCGCGCTTGCCGGTCTGACCGCATGCGGGCGCGGCGAGCTTGCCGAGGCGCAGGCCGCCACGCCGCCCGCCGTTGCACCGCAGGCCGGGGGGGCTCCGGTCTACGAACAGGCCTTCTACACGATGATGGCGACACGCCGTCCGTCCGTGCCCGCCATGGCGGCGCTGGGCAAGGCGCTGTTCTTCGATCCCGCGCTGTCCGCCTCCGGCCGGCTGGCCTGCGCCAGCTGCCATAGTCCGAGCCACGCCTACGGGCCGCCCAATGACCTGTCCGTCCAGCCTGGCTGCCCGGAGATGAACAAGACTGGCGTGCGCGCCGCACCGTCGCTGCGCTATCTCCAGAACGTGCCGCCGTTCTCCGAGCACTTCCACGAGAACGATGGCAACGATGCCGAAGACCAGGGTCCGACCGGCGGCTACAACTGGGACGGCCGCGCCTCGTCCACGCACGACCAGGCGCGCATCCCGCTGCTCTCCGCGCACGAGATGGCCAACGGCACGCCGGCCAGCGTGGTCGCCAGGCTGCGCAACGGCCGGCACGCGCAGACGTTCCGCCAGGTGTTCGGCACCGACATC
Organism: Ralstonia syzygii subsp. syzygii; assembly: GCA_919592095.1. GTDB lineage: Bacteria > Pseudomonadota > Gammaproteobacteria > Burkholderiales > Burkholderiaceae > Ralstonia > Ralstonia syzygii. The sequence continues at coordinate 1,006 of CAKKOY010000186.1, forward strand.
CTCGACAGCGAAGACACCGCCTTCCGCGCCGCACTGATGGCGCTCGAGGTGTTCCAGGAAACGCCGTCGGAGTTCTATCCATACGACAGCAAGTACGACGCCTTCCTGCGCAAGCAGGCCAGCCTGACGCCGCAGGAGATGCGCGGCCTGCGGCTGTTCAGCGACTCCGGCAAGGGCAACTGCGCGTCGTGCCATACCAGCACCATCAAGGAAGACGGTGCCTTCCCGGCCTTCTCGGATTTCGGCCACATTGCCGTCGGCGTGCCGCGCAACCGGCAACTGGCGGCCAATGCCGATCCGGCCTTCTACGACCTCGGCCTATGCGGCCCGGACCGGACCGACCTGACGGACCGCCGCGAGTACTGCGGCCTGTTCCGCACGCCTTCGCTGCGCAACGTGGCGCTGCGCAAGTCCTTCTTCCACAATGGAGCCATCCACTCGCTGGAAGACGCGGTGCGCTTCTACGCGCAGCGCGATACACAGCCCCAGAAGTGGTACCCGCGCAAGCCCGACGGCACCATCGACAAGTTCGACGATCTGCCGCCGCGGTATCGCGCCAACGTCAACATGGAGCCGCCCTTCGGCGGCAAGCCGGGCGACCGGCCCGTGCTGTCCGAGGCCGACGTGCGCGACATCGTTGTTTTCCTCAAGACGCTGACCGACGGCTACCGCCCGATCCGTCCGGTGGCCAAGCGCTGACCCGCCCCGCCGGCCAGGTCGTCGCGACCGCGATGCCGTGCCGCGCCGTACAGGCGTGCGCTGCGGTTATCATCGGTGGATTCATTTTGTCGTGAGACTCACACCTTTCTATGTCCTGGCTTGCTGACCCGTCCATCTGGATCGGATTCGTGACGCTGGTCGTGCTCGAGATCATTCTCGGGATCGACAACCTCGTCTTCATCGCTATCCTCGTCAACAAACTCCCGCCCGTGCTGCGGGACCGCGCACGCATGATCGGCCTGGGGCTGGCCCTGCTGATGCGCATGGTGCTGCTGTCGATGATGTCGTGGCTCATCACGCTCACCAGGCCGCTGCTGACGCTGGGGCCGGTCGAGCTGTCGGGCCGGTCGATCATCCTGCTGCTGGGCGGCGGCTTCCTGCTGTTCAAGGCGACCTCCGAACTGCACGAGCGGCTCGACGGCCAGCCCCAGGACGACAGCCACGGCGCAGGGCAGGGCAAGTTCTGGAACGTGATCGCACAGGTGGTGATCCTGGACGCCGTGTTCTCGCTCGATTCGGTCATCACCGCGGTGGGCATGGTCAACGACCTGCCGGTGATGATGGCGGCGGTGATGGTGGCGATGGGCGCGATGGCGTTCGCGTCGCGCCCGCTGACGGCCTTCGTCAACGCGCACCGTACCGTGGTGGTGCTGTGCCTGAGCTTCCTGCTGATGATCGGCTTCAGCCTGGTCGCCGAAGGGCTGGGCTTCCATATTCCCAAGGGCTATCTGTACGCGGCGATCGGTTTCTCGATCGTGATCGAGTTCTTCAACCAGGTCGCCCAGCGCAATTCCGACCGCTACGAGCGGCGTCGCCCGCTGCGCGAGCGCACCGCCGATACGGTGCTGAGCCTGCTGGGCGAGCGCCGCGCCGACCACGGCGCCAGCGAAGCGGAAGCCGCCGTGCCGCACGCGCCCGGACAGCCCACGCCCGAGCCGGTGTTCCGCCCCGAGGAGCGCAGCATGGTCAGCGGCGTGCTGGGCCTGGCCGAGCGCTCGGTGCGTTCGGTCATGACGCCGCGCCACGATATCTCCTGGGTCGACCTGGATGCCGACGTCGTGCAGACCCGGCAGTTGCTGCTGGCCGTGCCGCACAACCAGTTCCCGGTTTGCCGCGGCGGGCTGGATGACCTGGTGGGCGTCGCCCGGGCGAAAGACCTGATGGGCGACCTGGACACGCGCGGCGCCATCGATGTGGAGCGCTCGGTCAAGCCGGCGCTGAAGGTGTCGGACAACATCGGCATCCTGCGCCTGATGGATCAGCTCAAGCGCTCGCGCGGGCGCATGCTGGTGGTGACGGACCCGCTCGACGTGGTGCAGGGCGTGGTCACGCCCATCGACGTGCTCGAAGCCATCGCCGGCGAGTTCCCGGACGAGGACGAACGCCCTGGCGTGGTGGAGATCAGCGAAGGCTGCTGGGAAGTGGCCGGCGACGCCGATTTGCGCCAGCTGGAAGACGTCCTGCACGTCGACTGGCTGCTCGACGAGGGCGGCGGCGCCACCAGCCTGGGCGGCTACCTGTTCCGCCAGTGGGATCGCCTGCCCGAGGTCGGCGATGCGCTGGTGCGGCACGACCTGCGTTTCGTGATCCTGGAAGTCGGCAGCCGCCGCATCATGCGTGTGCGCATCGGGCGGATGGAGGAGGTGACGGCGGCCGGAGGCGGAGGCCTGAAGCGGGAGCCGCTCGCCGCGCCATCGCATTGCTCAAGATCATTCGCAGGTTGGGATTTCCTCAGTTCACGGATTTCGAGAAAACAGAGCGTCCTCCCGATAGGTTGCTTTCCCTCAAAGGGGTCACCTTGCCGATTGTTTCGGTGTTTGAAGCCGAGGGCATCAATTCCGTCGAACAAGTCGCCGTGGCCGACCCCGTGCGGCTTTCCATCCGAACCGGTTTCCCGTTTCGTTTCACGCTGAGACTCTGTTCGCAGGCAATCGTGCGCCGTCACTTTGGTCGCGATGCATCCGTGCTCCTGCCCATCGGCTTGGCCGACGTCGTGCCGATCTACTTGCTGGTGAAGGCTGCCGACGGCATGGCGTCGGACAAACTGCCCAAGATCGAGAATCCCGGGGCTGTCATTGCGGAGGCCGCAACCCGTCTGTTTCCGGGCACCGATCCGGGGCAGCGGGAAGCCGTGGCGAGAATGAAGTTTCGACAGATCGCCGCGTAGGAATACACGGTGATGCTTGCACGGATCACGCCTCTGGATCCAGCACTGTGAGACGAAACGCGCAGGTGAGGCATTCATGACCGGCGCCCGACAAACCGGAGGAGCATGCATATGAACATTGATTTTCACTATGGCGTGATATTCATCCTCGCGCGCACAGCCGGGCTGACGCGGAACGAGGCGGAAACCGTGGCGCACGCGTGCCAGTATGTCGATGATGCGACCACGGACGGGCTATTGAAATTCCGTGATGGGCAGCGCTTCGAGCGTTTCGCCAGTGCGCACGGCATGATCGATTACCGGAACCATGTCAGTGCGGACAATCGGGAGTCGTGGGTGCCTTTCCATTTCGTGCCGGGAGGCGACGGAACCACGTTCGAGGACCGGCTGGTCTGCCGTCCGGATAGTGCGATTGCCCAAGCGTTGGTCTGTGACGCGCTGGTCCGGCGCAAACAGGACAACGCGCTGCACCGCCTCGGTGTGACGCTGCATGCTTACGTCGATACCTGGGCCCACCAGGGATTCAGCGGCATCGTCAGCAAACACAACCACGTCGAGAACATCACCGTTGAGGGCATCGACCATCACGGAATGCTGGGGCGCATCGCCGCAACGATCGAACGGGTCAAAGACGGGATTGTCGCCAATGCCCTGAGCGAGTTCCTGCCACTGGGACACGGTGCCGCAATGGCCTTTCCCGACCAGCCATGGACAGAGTGGCACTACACAAACGGTTTTGGGACCATGATCGCTCGCAACAACCTGAACGATTTCTTGGCGGCAGCCGACAAGGCTTATGGTGCGATACGCGCCTTCAAGGACGGCAAAGTGAATTTGAACAGTACGCCAGCGCTACCCGCAGACACAGCAGCGGCCTTGCGCCAGCTGCTGGCCGAGAACCGGTCGGAGGATGCGGATATGCGGCTGGATGCAATCCGGAAGGCGATCAGGGATGGGAGGTTTGCTGGCGTTGAAAGTCTCCCGCCCTATATCCCCAAAGGGACGGGTTCGTGGAAGCACGTGGCGACAGGAATCGTTGTGACGGACGACGGCGGCAAGCGGCCGGAATGGCAGCCGGCATTCGAAACGTCGGACTATCGCCGTTTTCACGATGCGGTGAAGGAACATCGCTCTACGCTGCTGGATGTCATTCTTCCGCAGCATGGCTTGCGTGTGTGTTGACTAACGGACGGACGGACCGGGCCATCGAGTGGAAGGGGCTTCCTCCGAGGATCGTCTTCCACTCGCACCGGCCGTCTCATGCCATGGCGTCGATGGCGGTGTCGCGTGCGCCATGCCGCGCCGGGCGCGGTTTCTGGCGTATCGCGTCAGGGCAACGGCCACCGCTTGTTGCCGTTCTCGTCGATGAATTCCTCCCGCAGCGTCTCCCCGTTCAGCGTCAGTCGGACAAAGCCGTTCAATATCCGTTCGGGGTACCGGTTGTCGGCTGCGGCCCCTGTTTCAGTCCAGGCCACCGTCTGCGCCGCGTGGTCCAGAATGCTGGACTTGCCATAGGGAATGGCGCCATGTCCCACGCAGCGGCCGCGGAGTTTCCCTTGCTGCGGCGTTGTTGCATAAATCCGGTCGCCCGCGCGCGGCATGATGACGTTTACGCGCAACGGTCTGGGCAGATGGCGCGGTAAACAATCCGGCTGGCTGCGTAGATTGTCGT
>CAKKOY010000187.1 GCA_919592095.1 Ralstonia syzygii subsp. syzygii
GAACGTGATGGACTGCTCCGCCGGCAAGCAGGCATCGCTCGCAGCATTGAGCTGCTCGTTGACCACAACTGCTTGCCTGTCCTACAACCTACCCAAACTGTCATAACCTCTTTGCTGAGGTACTAGTCGGATCAGCGGACGGCGGCGACGGGGCGGCAACGGAAATCTGTGGAGCCAAAAGGCAACGTCGAATTTCTCCGCTTCACGCGCCACCCACCGTCCACAGATCTATCATTGCGTTGAGTTCACGGCCTCAACCTGAGCACGCCACTCTGTCGGCCAACTGCGGCGCATCATGGGCTCCAGCGCAGTTCCCGACACGGCAATCAGTTGTTCGATGATCTCCGGTGCGAACAGCGTTAGGCGCAACAGCCGGTACGCCCGCGAAACGTCGATGCCTTCAACTTCAGCAATCTCGGCTACAGAAGAGAAGCGCTGCTCATCAAGCAGCCGCTGCCAGTAGTGCGCAAGGCCAAGCGCGCCCATCAACGGCGTATCCTGCGTTGCGTCTCGGTCCCGCTTCTCACGTCGAGCCTCCATCACGAACTCCTGCGGCGCATCCAGCGGTGTGACGACCTGCTTCTTCGAACCCCGCTTCACCAGTGTCCAGGGCACGAACGTCTCCAACTGGACGCCACCGGCCGGCGCCGGCAGCGATCGAGTGACCGGCTCCCCCAAGATCCGGCCGCGATGATTCCGGCTCATGCCTCCTCCTCGAAGCGCGCCACAAGCTGGCGCTGTGCATCCCAATCCACCGGCAGCGGGTTGTGCTGGAACCACCACAGCGTCATGCTCCGCGGTTGCCGGCCGGCCAGCAGCTTCGCAATGATGTCGGGCGCCAGCAAGGTCAGCCGCATCAGTTCGTTGACAGCCGTGGGGTGAAGCCCTTACGCGTGCGCAATGGCCGCGCCGCTCTTCATCACGCCGGTGTCCACCAGACGCTTCCGGTGGTGATGTTCAAGCTGCTGTTCATCGGCTACCTGTTTGGGGTGCGCAGCGAGCGCCAGCTCATGCGCGAGGTGCAGGTCAACGTGGCCTACCGCTGGTTTGCCCGCTTCCGCCTGACCGACAAGGTGCCGGACGCCTCGACGTTCTCGCAGAACCGGCGGCGGCGCTACACCGACACCACGGTGTACCAGGAGATCTTCGACGAGATCGTGCGCCAGGCGATCGGGCATGGCATGGTCGACGGTCGGGTGCTGTACACCGACAGCACCCACCTGAAGGCCAGCGCCAACAAGAACAAATACGACGTGGTGACGGTTGAGCAGACACCATCGGCCTACCTGGCCGAGCTGGATGCGGCGGTCGATGCGGACCGGGCCGCGCATGGCAAGAAGCCGCTCAAGCGCGATGATGACGCGCCGCCGCCGAGCAAAGAGACCAAGCTCAGCCGCACCGACCCGGACAGCGGGTTCATGGTGCGCGACGACAAGCCTCGTGGGTTCTTCTACCTGGACCATCGCACGGTCGATGCCAAGCACGCGATCATCACCGACACGCACGTCACGCCGGCCTCGGTACACGACAGCCAGCCATACCTGGCGCGGCTGGACCACCAGCGCGAGCGCTTTGGCTTCAAGGTACAGGCCGTGGGGCTGGATGCCGGGTACTTCACACCGGCCATCTGCCAGGGATTAGAAGAGCGCAACATTGCCGGCGTGATGGGCTACCGGACGCCCAACCACAAGCCGGGCACCGTCTACAAACGGCAGTACGAGTACGACCGCTACCGCGACGAGTCTGTCTGCCCGGCCGGCCAAGCGCTGCCATACAGCACGACCAACCGCAGTGGCTATCGCGAATACAAGTCCGATCCCACCATCTGCCGGCGCTGCACGGTGCGCACGCAGTGCACGAACAGCGCCAATGCGGTGAAGGTGGTGGTGCGCCACGTCTGGGAGTGGGCCAAAGAGCGGGTTGACGCGAGGCGGCTGACCGAGTGGGGCAAGCGCCTGTATGCCCGGCGCAAGGAGACCGTGGAACGCAGCTTCGCCGATGCCAAGCAATTGCACGGGCATCGCTACGCGCGCATGCGCGGGCTGCGCCGTGTGGCCGAGCAGTGCCTGCTGGCAGCGGCAGCCCAGAACATCAAGAAGATCGCGCTGCTGCTGGCGCGCCTGCGGGCGCTTTTACGCCACTTCTGCGGCCCTCGCGCACCTGTGAGCTGGCTCATCGCCCACTTCTCGCCCCCTTCGGATCGATTCGGCTTGCGCCGCCCCAAGATCCTCTTCGCATAAAAGGCAAAACCCCACACTCCGAAAAATGTGGGGTTCGTCAGCAATCTGAGCGCCCCAAGAAGGGGCGCCTCTCATGGCTCTCACGCAGCCAGCGCAAATCACTCCACGCCGACGAGCAGATGTTCAGATTTCAGCCGGGCACAGAACTTTTCGAGGACGTCCATCTTCCGGCGGCAAGCCTCGGTCAGCAGTGTCGAATGCTCGGGGTAATACATCCAGTACTGGTTGTGTAGGCGACGAACCTGGAGAACTGCTTCATCGGTCTTGCCCTGAAATGCCAGCGCCACCGCCCAGCGCTGCACGGTACCCGAGCCGGGGTAAAACTGCACGGCTTGATGTTCGATGGCTGCGAGAACCGAAGCCATCTCGGAGGTCATGGCGATCTGATTTGCGATCGACAGGTTGACGTAGGGCAGCAGCAGCACCTGGTCTGTCCCCTGATAACGCTGAAGCTCTGCCTGCAGGCCATCGGGCGAGTAGTACAACCGCTCGACCGGTCGGTAGTCGATCCACAGGCGTCCGGCCAACACAGCCCCGCAAATCGCCAGAACAGCCGTGAACACCCACGACGTGCTGCTCGATGGAATCCGCAAGTTGCGCTCGTCCACATAGCCAAGCGCAAATGCGAACGGCAGCAGGAAGTACAAATAGTGCAGCGGATATTCGAGCATCGAGTGCGCGATCATCACGAGAATGACGGCATAGAAGAACACCCGTTCAGGCGTCAGCTTGTACTTGCATGTCACCCACGCCAAGTCCAAGAACGGCAACGCTACAGCGAACAGCCCGATCAAGCCCACCTTGGCAAGCAGATCCAGGACAATGTTGTGGGCATTCATGGACATCTCGACATGGCCGAGGACGTCGGTCTGCAGATACTGGTTCCAGCCGTAGTCTCCCCAACCACCACCGAGCCATGGGTGAGCCAGAAAGATATGCCACGCGTGGTTCCACAGAAACTTGCGCAACCCCACGCCCTGCTGCATCCGTTCGTCGAGCGACGTAGGCAGATCGAGATGCCACAACACATTGGCGTAAGCGACCAGCCAATTGCAGACTTGGTACAGCACAAACAACAGCAGCAGGGGCGCACATGCGAGTACCCACTTACGCAAACCCCGCGCGTCGGCGGCAAGAATCAGCCCTGCCAGGCCACCAACGACCGCGATATGCAGCCACGTGATCCGTGAAACGGTCAGCGACATCCCCAACAGGATGAACAGCGCCGCCACCGCCACCGGAATACACGCGCGCCGATATTTCTGCGCAAGGAACAGGCACCCTGCCAAACCGAACGCCAGATACGAAGCGACGTGATTCGGCTGGTTGAGATTGCCCCACATGCGGCGACCCGCCCCGGTCGGCGTGACAGAGAAGAATACCGGCGACAAACCTTGCACCCGGAACAGGTGTAGAAATTCGACCACTACGGTCAGCAATGCCCCCAGGACAACCGCAACCGCTATTGCCTCGGGCACACCCGGCACAGTCCGGCAACGCGCGCCCAGCCCACAAACCGCCACGGCCCCCAGCAGCCCGACGGTTGCCGCAAAAGAGAAGAAGGGGTTGAGCGGGGTGGCGACAACCAGTTGCACCGACAGCACGACAATCAGGGCCATCGGAACGAGTGCAATCCTTGGCACCCCTGTCTTGCTTTGCCACGTCAGCCCTAGCACACCAAGTGCCAGGGCGATCCAGCAAGCGGCCGTGGCGAACTCGCCGTAAAACGTTGGGATCGGATAACTGTGCGGCGCCACCAGAAACGGAACGGCCCAGCAGGCTACCGCTGCTAGCCAGATCGGCAGTAGCGGAACGGGGGATCGAAACATTGACAAGGTATGCGCGCGAGAAGGGGTGGTGAAACGAAAAGAGCGCCGGACGGCGCTCTTTACTACAGCAGATACTGATTCAGATTAGCGGCATTCTGCCGGTGCATACTTGGGGGCCAACGTAGGCGCGGTCACGTTATATTTCACGCCACCTGCGCTGCTAGGTGCAGTCTTGCCCAACGAATAGCAGGTCCACACGATCGGGGCGCCAGGAGCACTGTTAATTGCCAGGGCCGAACCACCGGCACCAGGCGTCAGCACCAGCGTCGGCGTACCGGTCCCAACCGGCGTCGAATAACCAATGGTGATGTCACCAGTAGCCGCAGCAATCGCAAGCGTTGCAACGTTCTTGGTGGCAACGAACGACGACGAACCCGCCGACAGATCGCTCGCTGCATTCGCTGCGTTCTCAGCCACCAGCGTCTTGGCTTGCGCAGCCAGCGACAGACCTTCGGTCACGCGTGCGCGGATGGTGTAGTCCTGATAGGCCGGAATAGCAATCGCGGCCAGAATACCGACGATCGCGACCACGATCATCAGTTCGATCAGCGTGAAGCCCTTCTGGACACGCTTGTTCAGACGACGCATCGACTTCATGAATTTTCCCCCGGAAAGTGTGGTTAAAGATGATGCCAGGGAGATAGAGCAGGGAACGTGCCAGCCGAAAAACCAAGGCTGTCGGCGAAAAACTGACGCGATTCGGGTGATCGGCAGGCCCCAGGCTGACAGTTTTCGGCAGGCATTGACGGATAGCGTCAATATAGAGATCAATGGATCACATAAGCAACACACTTCCTGACAGGGCGGCAACGCCCAAAACAAAAGCGCCCGAAGGCGCTTTTGGTTGGTGCCGGACCGACGGACTCAACGACACTCCGAGGGCGCGTATTTCGGTGGCAACGTAGCCGTCGTTTGCTGGGCGACAGTATTGACTGGCATTGCCTTGCCAGCGGCAGCACATACCCACAGCACCATTCCTGGCGGCGCCGAACCCGCCTGCAAGTTTGCAACCGAGGAAGAGTTTCCGGAGTACGGGGTCAATACCAGCGTATTCGCTCCCGTACCCGCAACAGCAGACGTGAAGACCACGGCTATCTCGCCCGTAGTCGAGTTGATATTCAAAGCGCTGACGTTCCTGTCGACCTGCAACGTCGAGGCGCCTTGCGCCAGACTGCTCTGCGCGTTGGCTGCATTCTCAACCACCAGCGCCTTGGCCTGCGCGGCCAGCGACAGCCCCTCAACCACCCGCGACCGAATGGTGTAGTCCTGGTACGCCGGAATCGCAATCGCCGCCAATATCCCAATGATCGCCACCACGATCATCAACTCGATCAATGTAAAGCCGCGCTGGCCGCGCCGCCTGTTCCTGCTGTGCTTCGATGGGCGTTGTTGCATAAATCCGGTCGCCCGCGCGCGGCATGATGAGGTTTACGCGCAACGGTCTGGGCAGATGGCGCGGTAAACAATCCGTCTGGCTGCGTAGATTGTCGTCT
>CAKKOY010000188.1 GCA_919592095.1 Ralstonia syzygii subsp. syzygii
TCCGCCGGCAAGCAGGCATCGCTCGCAGCATTGAGCTGCTCGTTGACCACAACTGCTTGCCTGTCCTACAACCTACCCAAACTGTCATAACCTCTGTGCTGAGGTACTAGTGTGGGGCGCTGCCCGGCCCGCGCGCGCCCTCCAGGATGATGCGCGCCAGCTTGGCGTAGTCGCCATCGAAATGATGCCCGCCGGGCAGCTTGACCAGCTGCACCTGCTTCGGATCCAGCGACGGGCAGTTGGAATCCGTCTCGTCCCGGCCATAGATGCACATGCCCAGGCCCGTGGGCAACTTCTGCACCTCCGGCAGGATCAGCAGGCCCGAGGCGCTGCTCGAAACCCAGTTGGTCATGTGGAATTCGAAATCCGCGCGCTTGCCCAGGCCCATCATCACCGCCAGTGCAACGTGCTCGCGCGAGGCGGCCGGCAGGCGGTTGACGATGAAGGGCAGGACATCCGCACCCTGCGAATAGCCGATCAGCAGGGCCTTCGTCTTCTTCCAGCGCGCGGCATAGAAGCGCACCAGGCGGTCCACGTCGGCCGCCGCGGAAGCGGGCGTGCGCGGTGTCCAGAAATAGCGCAGCGAATCCACGCCGACCACCGGCACGCCGGATTTCGACAGCGCGGCCGCCACTTCCTTGTCGAGCCCGGCCCAGCCGCCATCGCCCGACAGCAGCACGGCAAACAGTTCCGACGAGGTGCCGGGCTGCGCGGCCACTTCGATGACGGGCAGGTCCGACACGGCGGCGGGCGGCGGCGGAGGCGGCGGCTTGCGCTGCGCGTTGAGCTTGGCGAAGGCGGCCTTGAACGGCTCGGACGCCGTCACCGGCGGCACACCGGCGCTGCCCGGCGCACCCGGCTGCACGGCGGGCAAGGCCACCGATTGCGCCCAGGAAATCGTCTCGATGAAGGTCTGCGTCGCGCGTGCCTCGCACAGCGGGCCGGAGCGGCGCGCAAACGGCGTGAGCGTGCCCGACTGCAGCGCCACCCACGGCGCGGAAAGCCGGGTGGCCGGCAACAGCACCACCCCGGCGTTGTCTTTCGGCTTGATGCGCTTGGCCGTGGTGCGGCTCTCGCTCATGCGGCGGCTGAAATGCACGCCCTCGCCCTTGCACAGCGGCTTGCGCAACTCCAGCACCGGGCAGAACTCGATCGACATGGCCGCGGCAAAGATATTGGGCCGCGCCTGCGCGATCATGGCGTAGGCCAGCGCACCGCCTTCGTTGTCGCCGACCAGGATGGGCGGGTAGTAGCCCGGCACATTCTCGTAAGCCTGCAGGAAGCGGCTGAAGTTTTCCAGGTCGCCATCGGGAAAGGCGCAGTCGCCCAGGTCGGCTTCGAGGCTGGCGAACAGCGCCGGTGTCGACAGGCCGGCCACCAGCGCGCCCTGTGCCGCCAGGCTCTGCGCCATGCGCGAGGTCGCGGGCGTCCAGCCCTGGTCACCCGACAGCATCAGGACGACCGACTGGACCTCGCCCTTGGGCTTGTAGACCGGCACGTCGCGAAAGCGGCCGTGCGTGACGAACTCCACCGCACCGGGTACGGCGGCCGGCGTGGCTGGGGCCACCACGGGCAGCGACAGCACGCCGCCGTTGGCGGCCTTGTTGGCGGTCACGGCCGGCACGCTCATCAGCAGCCGGGGCGGCGCGTCGCCGGCGGTGGACACGGCCGTCACGCCGCTCGCGCCGGCCATGCCGACCGGCGGCACCAGTACCGGGCCCTGCACCGGCGCCGGCTTGGGCGACGCGGCGGTCGCCGCCGGGGCCGATGCGCCCGGCACAGCCGCGGTGCCGGGCTGCGCCGCTTGCGCCCACGGTACGGCCGCCAGGCAGGCGGCCGCCATCCAGCCGAACGCGACACGGCCCGGCCGCTGCATGGCACATCGCTCCCCTTCCCGCGCGAACATTGCGCGCGGCTTGTGCTCCGTCATTTGGAGATCACTCCCTTCAGGCCGCCACCGATCAGGGCCGCGACATCAGTCAATGTAAACAGCGGGGCCAGGCCACCGCGCGCGAGCAGGTAGCGAGGCTCCCACACCGGCTCGAACTTGTCCTTGAAATTGCGCAACCCACGGAAATTGTAGAAGCGCGCGCCATGGCGGAACATCATCCGTCCGAAGCGGTGCCAGCGCGGAGCCAGCTGATGCTCGACCATACCCGACATCGGCGCCATGCCCAGGCCGAAACGCTGGTAGCCGGTCGCCTGGAAATGCAGGATCAGCTTGCCGAACAGGAAGTCCATGGTGCCCGGCGGCACGCTGGTGCGGTAGCGCATCAGGTCGACACTGGCCTCGATGCGCAGCACGTCCGGACACATCAGCGTGGCGAAGGCCAGGATGCGGCCTTCACGGCGCACCACCGCCACCGGCTGGCTCAGCACGTAGCGGTCTTCGAACGCGCCGAGGGAGAAGCCTTTCTCGCGCGCGTTCTGGTTGCGCAGCCATTCGTCGGAAATCTCGCGCAGTTCCTGCAGCACGGCCGGCAGGCCCTCCACCGGCACGATCTCGAACGACAGCCCCTCGCGCTCGCCGCGCGTCACGCCATGGCGCAGGTTGGCGCGGCGCGACCCCTTCAGGCTGAACTCGGGCAGCGCGACATACGCCTCCTCCCCCAGCTTGTAGGCACGCAGTCCGGCATCGAGGTACATCGGCAGGGTCTGCGGGCGGGTCTTGTAGAAGGCCGCGCGGCCACCGTGGGCGTCGGCCAGCTCGATGAAGCGCCAGATCAGTTCGGGCCATTCCTGCTGCGCGCCGACCGGATCGGCCAACGCCACCCACGAACGCCCCTGCTTGGCATACATGATGAAGGCGTTGCCCGACGGCGAGAACATCAGGCTCTTGTCGCCCATCATCGCCAGCGTGGCGTCGGCGGCGGGCTGCTGGCGGATGATCTCGGCGGCGCGCGCCAGGTCGGCGGCGCTCGGGCTGGCCGTCACGCCGGGCTCGCGGCGGAACAGCTGCCACAGGCCGAAGCCCAGGCCGGTGATCGCCACCGCCATCAGCGCGCGGATGGAGCGCGGCGCATCGCCGTCGAAGGTGAACTGCCACCACAGCTGGTTGGCGTACGCGACCTCGCGATAGGCGAAGAACAGGATCCATACGCAGGCCGCGAACACGCACGCCGTGGCGATCAGCCAGCCCGGCTCCAGCCGCTGCGAGAACAGCGACGACGGCCGGTCGAACTGCCGGCGCGAGAGCACCAGCAGCACCGCCAGCGTCACCAGCACCGTCATCTCCGACACGGCGATGCCCTTGGGCAGCGCCAGCACGCCGGCCAGCAGCGACAGCACCAGCGCCGCCCACCAGGCCGCGTCGAGCCGGTGCAGCAGCCCGCGCGCGACGAACAGCATGATCAGCCCGGCCACGCTGCCGATCATGTGCGAGGCTTCCACCACGAACAGCGGCACATGCATGCGCAGCAGGTCTTCGGCCTCGTCGGTGGCGGGGGTCACGCCCGACACCAGCAGCATGACGCCGGCCACCATCGTCAGCGCCGCCAGCAACCCCGGCGACAGCTTGACCGCCGCGCGGGCGAACGGCGCGGCCGCGCCCGAGCGCAATTCGAACATCGCCAGCATGGCGGCCGCGACGACGAGCGGCAGCAGGAAGTAGATGGCGCGGTAATACAGCAGCGCGGCCAGCACCTGTGCGGGTGATGCGTGGCCGCTGCAGCCCAGCAGGATCACCGCCTCGAACACGCCCAGGCTGCCCGGGCTCTGGCTCAGCACGCCCAGCGTCATGGCCAGGGCGTAGAACGCCACGAAGGTCGGCAGCTCGACCACGCCCGGCGGCAGCAGCACCCACAGCGCCGCGGCCGCCGCGCTCAGGTCCGCCGCCGAGATGACGAACTGCTGCGCCGCCAGCCCCGGTGGCGGCAGGCGGATCTCCCAGCGGCCGAACAGCGTGACGTGGCGCCGCCGCAGGCACAGCGCCAGCACCACCACCACGCCGGCCAGCACCAGCAAGGCGAGCGCCTCCAGCAGCGAAGCCGGCAGATGGGTCAGCGCGGCGATGTGCGGCGCGCCCCACAGCAGGCCCACCGCACCGAAGGCCGTGGTCGACACGCCCAGCGCACTGGCGTCGAAGGCGACCGCCGCCGTCACGCTGGCGGCATCCAGCCCGGCCGCCGTGTACAGCCGCGCGCGCACCGAGCCCGCGGTCAGCGAGCCCAGGCCGACGGTGTTGCCCAAGGCATAGGCGATGAAGGAGGTGGTGGCAACGGTGGCGGGCGACGCACGGGCGCCGGCATAGCGCAGCCCGGAGGCGTCGTAGCCGGTCAGGGCGACATAGCTCAGAGCCGTGGCCAGGATGGCAAGCCACAGTTGCCTGGCCGGCGTGGCCTGCACCGCGGCCACCATGTCGGCGTAGTGGACATGGTCGAGCAGCGCGTACAGGCTGTCGAACACAAGCGCCCCCAGGACCAGGACGATCCCGATCATGGCCCAGGCGCCCAGGCCCAGCCCGAAATCGGACCGGGCGCCCTCGGCCGGACCGGGCAACGGGTCGGCGCCCGGCGCTGCGGCCGGTCCGCGCTGGCGTTCAGGTTTGGGACTGGCGTCGTTCGACGCGGCGTCAGGCATGGTGAAAGACAAAATCCCGCTGGCTTCGGTTATGCGCCCGATCCAGGGACGGGCGCCGGCTGCGTGTCACCGGAACAAGGACGCGCGAACCTCGGCCGGGGGGCGCATCGGACGGCCGCCCAATGCAGCCTCCCGACACCGCTTGCGGCATCGACATCACATGACTGACCCCGACCTGCCGGCGTTGTGCCTGTTGTCGTAACGGCGGGATCATTCCCGCCCCGGCCACGCCGTTCCCCACCGAGCGCGTGCGCCATCCGCACCGCTTGTCCGGATGGCGCTCCCCAGGGGGGGTCGGCGCCTCCGTTCCGCTGACATATCAACCGCTATTTTACGGTTTGGGCGCGGCCCCCGGCGTATTTGGCACCACATCGTGCTTACCCGTATCGATCGATACCGGATCGCTGGCGGGGAAGGTTTCCTCCAGACCCTCGTCCAGCAGGGCCTCGTCGTGGCTGTCGGGCACGGGCGGATGCGGGTTGGCGGGCACCGGGGTCGGCGAAACGCGTTTGTTGGGCATGGCGTTCTCCAGGCGGGTCTCTTCACTTTCCAGAATAGGCAACGCAAGCGTGCCGCGGACCAGATCGCTGCCGCGACTTTTTGATCACACCTCCGCTACCTTGGCAATAGCAGCCGATACCACTTTCTAAGCAAGTTCTCAGCAAATCATGCACCCAAGCAACAGTGAAGGACTGAAAAAGTGCAAACGGAAAGTGAAGAAGCACAGGAATTGTCCGATTACGATACCGATGGCGTTGTTGCATAAATCCGGTCGCCCGCGCGCGGCATGATGACGTTTACGCGCAACGGTCTGGGCAGATGGCGCGGTAAACAATCCGGCTGGCTGCGTAGATTGTCGTC
>CAKKOY010000189.1 GCA_919592095.1 Ralstonia syzygii subsp. syzygii
GTCGAGGATGTCATAGCCGCGGTAGTGCAGGTCGTTGCCGGTGCGGCCGACGGTGCACAGCGCCGTGTTGCCCGCCGTCACGCCCGACAGGGCCACCGACTTCTTCGGCTTGAACGCGCCGGCGGGGGGGCTGTTGTCTGCTTCGCTCATGGGGTGTCTCCTGGGTTGGGTGATCTGGCGGGTGTTATTTCTGTGCGGCGAACAGGACGTCGAGCTTGTCTTCGTACGCGTGGTAGCCGAGATATCGATACAGGTCCGCGCGGGTCTGCATGGTCTGCACCGCCGCCTGCTGCGTGCCGTCGCGCATCACCGTCTCGTAGAAATTGAGCGCCGCCGCGTTCATCGCACGATACGCACCGCAGCAGTACAGCGCGATATCCACGTCCGCGCTGCGCAGCGCATCCGCCGTGAAGAGCGGCGTGTTGCCGAACTCCGTCAGGTTGGCCAGGATCGGCACCTTCACGGCGGCCTTGAAGCGGCGGTAATCGTCCAGCGTCTTCATCGCTTCCGGAAAGATCATGTCCGCGCCGGCGTCCACATAGGCCACCGCGCGCTCGATGGCGGCATCGATGCCCTCGGACGCCGCCGCGTCGGTGCGCGCCATGATGACGAAATCATCGTCTGTGCGGGCATCGACGGCGGCCTTCACGCGGTCGACCATCTCATCAGCGGAGACGACTTCCTTGCCCGGCCGGTGGCCGCAGCGCTTCTGGCCCACCTGGTCTTCCAGGTGCACGGCCGCCACGCCCGCCTTGATGAACGCGCGGACGGTGCGCGCGATATTGAAGGCGCCGCCCCAGCCGGTGTCGATGTCCACCAGCAGCGGGATGTCGACCGCATCGGTGATGCGGCGGGCATCGATCAGCACATCGTCCATGGTGCTGATGCCCAGGTCCGGAATGCCTAGCGAATTGGCGGCCACGCCGCCGCCCGACAGGTACACGGCCTTGAAGCCGGTCTGCTCCGCCATCCTGGCGGCATAGGCGGTGATGGCGCCCACCACCTGCAGCGGCTGGGACTCGGCCACCGCCTGGCGGAACTTGGCGCCGGCGCTGGCGGGGTGTCGTTTGCTTGTGCTCACTCTGCGCTCCATGACGGTGGAGGCGGAAGAGCAGGAACCGCGCCAGCCGGGTGGGCTGCGCTAACTGCCTGATTTCCAAAGAAGCGGGTGCGATGCCGTCTCCCCTGTGATTTCATGTTTGAAACATCGGATTTCAAATCAGCAACGCCACGCGCATAATGGCCGGACCCGCTTCCCCGACCGGCCGTCCCGCCATGAGCACCGCCCTCCACCTCACGCCACGTCCCCGCATCTGGGCCTGCGGCATCAGCCGCCTGAGCGACCTGTTCCTCGACATCGCCGCCGAATACAACGACCGCGCCGAACTGCGCGTCATCACACGCGGCTTCGAAGACATCGTCCGCGAGATCGAAGCCGCCGGCGCGGAGCGTCCCGACGTGGTGGTCGCGGGCGGCTCCAACGGTGCGTATCTCAAGCCGCGCCTGTCGCTGCCCGTGGTCGTCATCAACCCGACCGGCTTCGACGTGATGCACGCGCTGGCCCGCGCGCGGCGCGAGGCGGAATCGGTGGCGCTGGTCACCCACGGCGACACGCCCGACGAGGTGCGCCGCTTCGTCGCCGCCTACGGCATGGACGTGGTGTTCGCCTCGTATGCGTCCAGGCAGGATGCCGAGAGCTGCGTGCTGGACCTGCGCGACCGCGGCGTGGGCGCGGTGGTCGGCCCCGGCCTGGTGACGGACCTGGCCGCGCAGGCCGGCATGAACGCGGTGTTCCTGTATTCGCGCGACTCCGTGCGCGCCGCCTTCGACACCGCGCTGGAAGTCGTGCAGGCCACCCGCCGCGAAACGCTGCGCCGCCAGCGCCTGGACAACCTGCTGCAGCACCTGCGCGACGGCGTGGTCGCGCTCGATGCCCGGGGCCGCATCGAGGCCATCAACCAGCGGCTGGCCACCGCGCTCGGCATCGACGCCAGGCAGGCCGCCGGGCAGCCGCTGCTCGACATCGCGCCCAACCTGCTGGGCCTGCTGCCCGACACCGACGGCGACACGCTCGGCACCGTGCGCGGCGTGAGCTACGTCATCCACCGCGGTCCCCTGGCCAGCACCGGCGCGGCCGACGGCACCGTGTTCACCTTCCAGGAATCGCGCGCGGTGGAGCGGCTCGACCGCACGCTGCGCTCCGGCCAGCGCGCCCAGCAGTTCACCGCCCGCTACCGGCTCGACGACCTGATCGGTACGTCCGCGCCGATGGAGCACGTGCGCACGCTGGTGCGGCGCTATGCCAGGTCCGATGCGACCGTGCTGGTGTTGGGCGAGTCCGGCACGGGTAAGGAGATGGTGGCGCAGGGCATGCATCAGCTGAGCGCGCGGCGCGACTTTCCGTTCGTCGCCATCAACTGCGGCGCCTTCCCGGAGGCGCTGCTGGAGAGCGAGCTGTTCGGCTACGAAGAGGGCGCTTTCACGGGGGCACGCAAGGGCGGCAAGACCGGGCTGATCGAAGCCGCGCATCGCGGCACGCTGTTCCTGGATGAGATCGGCGAAATGCCGCTGCCGTTGCAGAGCCGTCTGCTGCGGGTGCTGCAGGAGCGGGAGGTGGTGCGGCTGGGGTCCACCGAGCCGACGCGGGTGGACATCCGCGTCGTCGCCGCCACACACCGCGCGCTGACGGATGCGGTGGCGGCCGGCACCTTCCGCGCCGACTTGTACTACCGCCTCAACATCCTCAGCATCGCGCTGCCGCCGCTGCGCGAACGGCCCGGCGATGTGATGCCGCTGGCGGCTGAACTGCTGGTGCAGGCTGCGCGTCGCGAGCCGCGCTTGCTCTTGCGCATTCCTGACACAGAGGTTGCCGCACGCGTCATCGCCGGCATCGGCGAGCCGCTGCGGGGCTATGCGTGGCCTGGCAATGTGCGGGAGTTGCAGAGCGTGATCGAACGGATCGCCGTGGAGCTGGCGGACGAGGAGGAGGCCGGCGCCATCACGCGCGAGGCGCTGCGGGCGATTGCACCGGAGGTGTTTGCGTCAGCCCCGCGCGGCAAGACGGCCGCGTTGACGTTGCGGGAGCGCAGCCGGGGCGTGGAGGCCGAAGAGATACGCGCCGCGCTGGCGGCGCATGGGGGCGATCGGGACGCGGTGTGTGCCGCGCTGGGGATCAGCAAGACGACGTTGTGGCGGCGGTTGCAGGCGGAATAAGAGGTCGGGCGATTGAGGGCTATACGCAAGAAGCGTATAGTTCGTAGCCCATGGATGCTACCTTTATTGAGTTGCCGCCTTTCCAGAGGCTGCGGGAGCACTATCTCTCGGACGACGAGTACAGAGCACTTCAACAGGAACTGCTTGCCCAGCCGGACGCCGGCGACGTAATCAGGGGGACAAGTGGTCTACGCAAGCTGCGATTTTCGGACAAGCGGCGCGGCAAAGGTAAGCGCGGCGGTCTGCGCGTCATTTACTACTACTGGGATGAAGGCGGCCAGTTCTGGATGTTTGCCGTCTACGACAAGGACGAGGCGGACGATCTCTCCAGCGACGAGCGCAAAGTGCTGGCACGGCTGTTGGAGCAGGAAGTCAAGGCAAGGAGTGAGCGATGAAACGGAACCTGTTTGCTGAATTGAAGGAGGGGATGGATGCGCTTGCCGCAGAGCGTGAAGGCAAGACGACCCTTCGCAAGGTCAAGGTCCGCGTGCTCCAGCCGGTTGACGTGACAGCCGAAGAAATCAAGGCCGTTCGCGCAGCGGCACATGCCTCACAGGCTGTCATGGCACGTCGACTGCGCGTCAATGTGCGTACCTACCAGAATTGGGAACAAGGAACCGCCAAACCGAACACCCAGGCGGCAGTGTTGATCAAGCTCGTGGAGAAGCATCCGGAAACGTTGCAGATGCTGGAAGCGCTTTAACGCATGCGTTCCGGCTTCCATAGCGCCGCCTTCGGGTGGCTTTCTTTTTGTGTAAAGGCAATCCGAGACGTGGTGTGTGCCGCGTTGGGGATCAGCAAGACGACATGGTGGCGGTGGTTGAACGCGGGCTAGCCCGCGCTCAGTTTGCTACCCCCCTGCTCGCGGCGGCCGGTGCGGACGCGGTTGTCGGTGCTGCGGCGCCGGGCGCGGGTTCAACAGGCGTCTTCGACACCGGCGCAGGCGGCGGGGCTGCCGGTGCTGGAGCCGGCGCGGGTACCGTCGTGGGCGACGTCACCGGAACAGGCGGGGCGGGCGGCGTCGGCACGACGGGCGTCGTCATCTTCATCGGCTCGCCCTGAGGCGTCGGCGCGGGCTCGGGCAACGGCGCGACGTGCTCCTTCTCCGCCGCCTTCACCGTCGCGCGGTCGCGTTGCGTCGGGTCGATCTTCAGAAAATGGTCGACCAGATTGAAGAAGCGCTCGTAGAACACGCCGGCCGGAATCGTCTCGCTCGCGATCTTGACCATCGAATCGTCGCTCGAGCTGATCGGCAACGACACCGAACCGAGCACACTCAGGCCGACGCTCGCCGACGTGCTGGTCTTCTTCAGCGAGTAGCGGTCTTGCACCGCGTTCACATAGGCGGTGCTCGACGTGCCGTCCGCGCTCGCCTCCGCGCAGACGACGTGGAAGGCGATCACGACGTGCGAGTCGTTGCTCGGCTGAAAATTCTTGCTGCCGTCGATCGTGTCGGGACGGGGTGAGCTTGACACGTAACCCTGGCTCAGCAGCGCGCGCCGCGCGGCTTCGCAAGTCGCGTCGGATTTCGCCTGGAACGTGCGCGCGTAGGGGCTCTTCGCAGCGTCGAACTCTTCCTGCTGATAGAGCGGCGTTGGCGCTGAAGTGCATGCCGACAGAACGGCTGCGATCGCGCACGAAACGGATAACTGGCGGAAGCGGTAGGGCATGGTGTCGGTCAAAAGGGCTCGGCCGGGCGATGTGCCGCGAGGCTCGGTCTGCGGCGCAAGGTTCGTGCGCCGATTGTTTGTGGCGACACGGTCTCGCAGGGCCGGGCGTCATTATAGTTTCGTCTGTTGACGAAGCTCCCAGTTCACGTATGTCGGCATGTGCGTGGCGGCTGCTACGTACCAGAAGCTCGTTGCGGGGGCATCCGGGATACGGGGCGAAGCGATACGCCGTCGCGCTGCAGGTGCACGGGGGGCTATGTGTTTCGTCAAGCGTTAGGGATGCTCTGCACAACTCAAATCCGAGTGTGCATGAACAGTAAGTGACCGGTTTGAGTGCGTCGGCGAGGCGTTTTCATGTCTGCCGGCCTCGCTCGGCATATGCCGCAGGACGCTTGCAGGGTCAGGAGCCTGTCAGATTTCCTGCAGCTCCTGCGCACGGCGTTGTTGCATAAATCGACTTTGAAGTCGAAGCCATCCCTGTGAGGCGTAATTCAGTCGACGCGGACGGACTGCGGGCGGGCAAGCGCAGCCATGCGGTTGAGCA
>CAKKOY010000190.1 GCA_919592095.1 Ralstonia syzygii subsp. syzygii
CTCGCATCAACTGGATGTTCTCTACTGAAACGGCTCGCAAAAAATTGGCCAAAGCCTACCCTGTACCCACCTCTGACAAACCGTCATAACCCCTGTGCAGAGGTACTAGACATCCCGTCGATCTACCAGTTGGCCCAGTTGGGGAGTGTGGCCGGGGCGTATGCAGACGCGTACCTGGGTGGGACTGGCCACATCCTGCTGCTCAAACAACTGCTCGCGGTGTGTTTGCTCCCGTGGTTTTCCAGTGCATCCATTGGCGACGGACTATCGCCACTCGCGGTACTGGAGTGTGACGAGGAGCTTCTCGGCTTTGCATGGATACAGCAGGCCATGGGCGCGGGGTGCCCCCTTGTCACCGTATTGATGTTCTCGGTTGCACCGGAGCACGCTGGTAAGGGGTATGGGCAAGCCCCTTGCTTGGCAACGTCGTCCGGCGGCTGCCCAAGGGCGCGATCGTACGCGCTGAGTGCACGCGATATGCAAGCCGGATGAAAGCCTTGTTGCGCCGCGCTGGGTTTGTGCGTCGGAAGCAAAGTCTGGTCAAGCCGGGCTTCCACGGGCTCGACGTGTACGAGAAGACGATCGAGTGACGCGTGACAAGGTGCTTGCGCGGCTCGCAACGCTTCGTGATGTCGGGGCTGTGCGGTTTCCCGCCCACCCTCGCTAGCCATCATCCACCTTACCTTGGACACGGCAGAACATCAGAAAAGGCTCGACAAAGCGCTGTCTGTTCGCCCCCTATGCTTGGCGCTAGAACCGACTGTGAGATTGCATCCCAGCAGTCGATTCAGCGGGGCAATCGCGCGATGTGGGAAGTCACGCGGGTGACGGAGGCACAAAAAACAAAGCCCTGAAAATCAGGGCTTTACAAGAAATTCTGGCGGAGAGAGGGGGATTCGAACCCCCGATAGGCTATTAACCTATACACGCTTTCCAGGCGTGCGACTTAAACCGCTCATCCATCTCTCCGGAAGCCCGCGATTGTAGCACATCAGGCGGCCCAGCCAACCCCCATTCCCTGCGCACTACAAACGCGCCACTGGCCCGCACCACTACAGCGGATCGCGGAGATAGCCGATCAGCCGGTCCACCACCGGCCGGTTCGGCCGGGTCAGCAGGCTGACGATCACGGCGGCGGCAAACCCGGCCGGCACGCCGAACGCCCCCGAGGCGATCGGATCGACGCCGAACCACGGCTGCCCCAGGATGCCGGTCATGCGCGTGAAGAACGGATAGTTGACGAAGATGTAGTACACGCTGACCGCCAGCCCGGTCAGCATGCCCGCGATGGCGCCGGCCCGGTTGGTGCGCTTCCAGAACACGCCCAGCACCAGCACCGGGAAGAAGCACGATGCCGCCAGCGAGAACGCGGCACCCACCAGGAACAGGATGTTGCCCGGCTTGAGCGAGGTCACGTAGGCCGCCAGCAGCGCCACGCCCAGCAGCACCACCTTGGCGCCGGTCACGCGGCGCTGGTGGCTCGCGTTGTTGTCGATCATGTGGAAGTACACGTCGTGCGACAGCGCGTTGGCAATGGTCAGCAGGAGCCCGTCGGCGGTCGACAGCGCGGCGGCCAGCGCGCCCGCAGCGATCAGCCCGGACATCACGTACGGTAGCCCGGCGATCTCGGGCGCGGCCAGCACGATCATGTCGGGCTGGATCATCACCTCGGCCCATTGCACGATGCCGTCGCCGTTAATGTCGTGCAGCGCGAACACCGGCGGGTCCACCTTGCGCCACGGCACGATCCACTGCGGCAGGTCAGCGAATGAGGTGCCCACCAGGTGCTGCAGCAGGTCCAGCTTCACCAGTGCCGCCAGCGACGGTGCCGACACGTACAGCAGCACGATGAAGAACAGCGTCCAGCCGACCGAGTTGCGCGTCTCGCGCACCGACGGCGTGGTATGGAAGCGCGTCAGGATGTGCGGCAGGCTGGCCGTACCAACCATCAGGCAGAACACCAGCAGCACGAAATTCAGCCGCTGCCGGCCGCGCCCGGCTTCGGAAGTCGACGGAAACGGCTCGGTCGACGGCGGTGCCACGCGGCTGTGCGCCAGCGCCTCCTCGCGCTGCTGGTTCCACAGGATGGCGGCGGTGGCCGCATCGGGCGGGAACGCCTCGCGCGCGTGCTCGAGCGCCTTGATCTCGCGCAGCGGCGCGTTGCGTTCGCGCGCCAGCTTCAACTGCGCGTTCCGCACTTCGCGCGTCTCGTCGAAAGATTGCGGCAGCCGCTCGATGCGGTCCTGCAGTGCCTGCGCCTCGACCAGGAAGTGGTCGCGCACAGCCTGCTCGGCGGGGTCGTGCGCGATGCGCTGCTCCGCCGCCTCGATCTGCTGCAGCAGCCGGCCGGTGGAGAGCTGCGGCACCGGGTCGTGATACCGGTGCCAGCCGATCATCGCCACCACGCCCAGGAACGACACGATCAGGATGATGTACTGCGCCACCTGCGTCCACGTCACCGCGCGCATCCCGCCCAGGAACGAACACACCAGGATGCCCGCCAGCCCGAAGACCCCCCCCACCGAAAACTCCACCCCGATGAAGCGCGTGACCACCAGCCCCACCCCCTGGATCTGCGCGACGAGGTAGACGAACGAGCACAGCGTCGCGCCCAGCACGGCGATGCCGCGCACGACGGCACTGCCACCCCGCTCGCCGTTGCCGTAGCGCGTGGCGAGGAAGTCCGGCACCGTATAGCCGCCGAACTTGCGCAGGTACGGCGCCAGCAGGAACGCGACCAGGCAGTAGCCACCGGTCCAGCCCATCACGTAGGCCAGCCCCTCGTAGCCGGAGGCGAACACGATGCCCGCCAGGCCGATGAACGAAGCGGCGCTCATCCAGTCGGAGGCCGTGGCCATGCCGTTGAAAAAAGCCGGCACGCGGCGCCCGGCCACGTAATACTCGGTCAGGTCCGCCGTGCGGCAGATCAGCCCGATGCAGGCATAGATCGCGATGGTGACGAACAGGAACACGTAACCGAGCCATACGCCCGGCCCGCGCACGTGCTCGATCGCCCCCATCATCACGATGAAGAGCAGCAGGCCGGCGGTGTACAGCCCGTAATAGACAAACAGCCGCTTGCGGAAGCGGCTGTCTGTGGAAACGTCGGTGGCAGCCAAGGCGGGAAGACCGGTGCGAAATCAGCGGGCTTCCTTGAGCTGCTCCAGGATGGCCGGGTTCTCGAGCGTGGAGGTGTCCTGCGTGATGTCCTCGCCCTTGGCGATCGAGCGCAGCAGGCGCCGCATGATCTTGCCCGAACGCGTCTTGGGCAGGTTGTCGCCGAAGCGGATATCGCGGGGCTTGGCGATCGGACCGATCTCCTTGCCGACCCAGTTGCGCAGGTCGGTGGCGATCCGCCTGGCCTCGGCCCCGTTCGGGCGCGTGCGCTTGAGCACCACGAAGGCGCAGATGGCCTCGCCGGTCATGTCGTCGGGGCGGCGCACCACGGCGGCCTCGGCCACCAGCGGGTTGGCCACCAGCGCCGATTCGATCTCCATCGTGCCCATGCGGTGGCCCGAGACGTTCAGCACGTCGTCGATGCGGCCCATGATGGTGAAGTAGCCGGTCTCCTTGTCGCGCACCGAGCCGTCGCCGGCCAGGTAGAGCTTGCCGCCCAGCTCAGCCGGGAAGTAGCTCTTGCGGAAGCGCTCCGGATCGCCCCAGATGGTGCGGATCATCGACGGCCACGGCCGCTTGACGACGAGGATGCCGCCCTGCCCGTCCGGCAGGTCCTGCCCGGTCTCGTCGACGATGGCGGCCATGATGCCCGGCAGCGGCAGCGTGCACGAGCCCGGCACCAGCGGCGTGACGCCCGGCAGCGGCGAGATCATGTGGCCGCCGGTCTCGGTCTGCCAGAAGGTATCGACGATGGGGCAGCGGCCGCCGCCGATGTTCGTGTGATACCACACCCAGGCTTCCGGGTTGATCGGCTCGCCCACGGTGCCCAGCAGGCGCAGGCTGGACAGGTCGTACTGCTTCGGGTGGATCTTCTCGTCGGCCTCGGCGGCCTTGATCAGCGAGCGGATCGCCGTCGGCGCGGTGTAGAAAGTGTTGACCTTGTGCTTCTGGATCATGTCCCAGAAGCGGCCGGCATTGGGGTAGGTCGGCACGCCTTCGAACACCACCTGGGTGGCGCCGGCGGCGAGCGGACCATAGGCGATATAGGTGTGGCCGGTGACCCAGCCGATGTCGGCGGTGCACCAGAAGACGTCGTCGTGCTTCAGGTCGAAGGCCCACTGCATCGTCAGCAGCGCCCACAGCAGGTAGCCGCCGGTGCTGTGCTGCACGCCCTTGGGCTTGCCGGTCGAGCCCGAGGTGTAGAGGATGAACAGCGGATGCTCGGCGCTGACCGGCGTCACTTCGCAGGTATCGGGCTGGCCGGCTTCGACCTCGTCCATGGCGCGGTCGCGGCCTTCGACCCAATTCACGCCGGCGCCGGTGCGCCGGTAGACGACCACGTGCCGGACGGCCTCGGTGCCCTCCATCGCCAATGCCTCATCGGCGATGGCCTTGAGCGGCAGCGCCTTGCCGCCGCGCATCTGCTCGTCGGCCGTGATGACGGCGATGGCGCCCACGTCGACGATCCGCTCCTGCAGCGACTTGGCCGAGAACCCGCCGAACACCACCGAGTGCGTCGCCCCGATGCGCGCGCAGGCCTGCATAGCGACAACGCCCTCGACCGACATCGGCATGTAGATCACCACGCGGTCGCCCTTCTGGATGCCCAGCGCCTTCAAGCCATTGGCGAAACGGCACACGCGGGCGTGCAGTTCGCGGTAGGTGACGCGCGCGACCGTGCCATCGTCGGCCTCGAAAATAATGGCGACCTTATCGGCGTTGCCGTTTTCCAGGTTGCGTTCGAGGCAGTTGTACGAGGCGTTCAGCTCGCCGTCCTCGAACCACGTGTAGAACGGCGCGTTGGATTCGTCGAGGACCTTGGAGAAGGGCTTGTGCCACAGCAGGTGCTCGTGCGCCAGGCGTGCCCAGAAGCCCTCGTAGTCGCGCTCGGCCTCGGCGCACAGGGCGCGGTAGGCGTCCATGCCGGCGATGTTGGCCTGTTTGACGAAGGACGCGGGCGGCTCGAAGACACGCGTTTCCTGCAGAACAGATTCAATGCCAGCCATGATGTCTCCTGATAGCGAATTCTGTGATCGTTTTGCCGCGAATCTAATACTACAGCCGTAGCTCAAAATGGCGGAGCACATCCCCGCGCCCGGTAGTGACACTGCTGAGCGCGCCACTGATGCGCGCGCCGCCATCGCGACCATGCCAGCAC
>CAKKOY010000191.1 GCA_919592095.1 Ralstonia syzygii subsp. syzygii
GACGACAATCTACGCAGCCAGCCGGATTGTTTACCGCGCCATCTGCCCAGACCGTTGCGCGTAAACGTCATCATGCCGCGCGCGGGCGACCGGATTTATGCAACAACGCCTCGCTGAAGGCACGCACCTCGCGGCAGATCTCCAGCCCATCCTTGCCGGGCAGCATCAGGTCCAGCAACACCAGTTCGGGGGAGGCTTCGCGCACGCGCTGCACGGCGCGAGTGCCGTCATCCACCCATTCGGTGTCGTAGTGGGCGGCGCGCAGATAGTCGCCCATCAGCGCGGCAAGCTTGGGTTCGTCTTCAACGATCAGGATCATGGTCAGCAACAGAGGAGTTGGCAGCCGGCAGGCGGATCGCGATCCACAGCCCGCCCAGCGGTGAAGGTCTGGCTTCGATGGTGCCACCGTGCGTCTGCACGATGGTCTGGCACAGGCTCAGGCCCAGCCCGGCCCCGCCCTGCGCGCGGCTGCGGGAGGGGGCAGCGCGGAACAGCCGGTCGAACACGCGCGGCAGCATCGCTTCCGGCACGCCCGGCGCGCTGTCCTGCACGTCCAGGCACCACCACGCGCCGTCGCGATGGACACGGATGCGCAGCGTGCCGCCCGCGTCGGTATAGCGCAGCGTATTCTCCAGCAGGTTCTGCATCAGCTGGCGCAGGCGCTGCGCGTCGCCTTGGATGGTCGCATCGCGTGACGGCCCCGTCGGCAGGTCGAGCTGCAATGCGATGCTTTTTTCCATCAGGCGCGAGGTGAACCCCTGCGCCGCACTGCACACGGTATCGGCCAGGTCGATCGACTGCATGTGGAAGGCCAGCGCGCCCACATCGGCCAGCGACAGCTCGTACAGATCGTCGATCAGCTTGGACAGCGTGCTCACCTCGGCCTGCAGCGAGGTGAGCGACGCGGGCGTGAGGGCGCGCACGCCATCCTCGAGCGCCTCCAGTTCACCGCGCAGGACCGCCAGCGGCGTGCGCAGTTCGTGCGAAATGTCGGCCGTCAGCTGGCGGCGCATCTTCTGGTTGGCTTCGAGCGTCTCGGCCAGCCGGTTGAAATCGCCGGCCAGGCGGCCGATCTCGTCGCGCAAACGCACCTCGTCGACCCGCGCCGCATCGGCGCCAGCACGCCGCGCGCGAGCAGGATCGCCACGCCCGCCGCGAGCAGCACCGACAGCGCGGCGATAATCCAGGTGGCGCGCAGTTGCTGGGCCAGGAAGGCCTGGTCGGCCCCCTCGGGCACGTGCTGGCGCTGCGGCACCGCCAACCAGCCGACGGTCAGGCCGTTGTGATGAAGTGCATGCCACTGCGAACCCGGGCCGGGCGGCGGGCCATCGCCGGCAATCGGGGTGCGCCCGGCATCGAGCAGCCAGATCGGCGGATGCATGCCAGGCCCTTCACCGGGCGGATGGAGCGGCGGGCGGCCGCCGGCATCCGGCGGCGGGCCGGGTGGCACGCCTCCCGGTGGCGGGCCGAAGGGAGGGACGGGCTCGGCGGCCTCGCCATGCGCGTCGGCGAATGGCCCCGTACGGGTACGGCCGATCTCGCGTCGGATCAGGCGGTGCCAGGCCTGCCGGTCATCGCGCAGGAAATCACAGCTTCCATGCTCGGCATAGGCCGATTCGATGCTCTGGGCGAACACCGCCATGCGCTCGGCCTCGCGAGCGTTGACGTAGTCGAGAAAGTTGGCGTCAAAACGCCAACGCACCGCCGCGCCCATGGCGAGCGCGACGACCATGCTCAGCGCGAACAGCGCGACGAACAGCTTGGAGGTGATGCCGAAAGACAGGCGCATGAATCAATCAGGACAGCGCGGCGGCGCAACAACATGAAGCGCCTCCACGCGGGTCAGCAGCCACCCTCGCATCAGGTGGCAATACCGCTGAGCGGGAGGCCCAGCGTGATATTACCGGTATAGCCGCTGCCCGATGCCGTCAACGGAACTTCGAGCGATGACACGAGCCGCCGCAGGGCGGCACGGCGGCCGAGCGGTTTGAAAGCGTTCACGGCCTGGGACGGCCGCGGCTTGGTACGCGAAGTCTGCTGATCGGCCATGGCTTGCTTCCGGGGGGTGGGGATGGATTGAGCATAACAATCCCCTCCCCCCGAAAATTGAGCGAAATAAGGAAATATTCCCACCGGATCGTGGGGGGATATGCTGCCGGATTCACGTGCCCCATGTGGCTGGCCGACTACCGTGGCTTGCGGGCCCGCTTGTCCCCGGCCATGCGCGCGAGCCCGTCCGGCTGGGGCTTGAGCAGCAGGTGCAGGACCTTGCGATGGGTTTCCCGGATGTTCCGGTACTCGCTCTCGGCCACGTCCTGGCGAAACACCATCTGGCAGATCGCCACATACAGCACCGGTGCCATCACGAAGCTGAAGTAGTCGGTCACCGGCGTCTGCGGCATCTGGCCTGCCGCCACGTATTGTTCGATGCGGCGCTGCTGCTCGGCGCGGACCGGTACCACGGTTTCCTCGTGCCAGCGCTGGATCAGGTGAGGCACCCGATGGCTCTCCGCGATCAGCAGCCGGATGACGGCGATGACCTGCGGGGTGAGCCCGGCATAGGCCTCTTCGATAAAGGCATCGATCAGCTCGTCGAGGTTCTGCCCCTGCCGGGCCTGCTGCAGCAGCGCGCGGGATGGCACGAGCAGATCCCTGAGCAGGGTCTCGAAGATTTCATCCTTGTTCGAGAAATGCACATAGAGATTGGCCTTGGACGTCCCGGCGCGGCGGGCGATCTTGGCAATGCTCGCCGCGGTGAAGCCCAGGGTACTGAACTCGACCAGCGCCGCATCGAGAATCTGCTGCCGCCGCACCTCCGGCGATAGACGGACCCGCTTCTTGGGCGCAGCCCCGGTCGTGTCCGATGTCTGTTTTCGAGAAGAACGCATGTCTGCCTCTGCGGGCCGGGCGATGGCTCACGCCTGAAGGTCGAGCGCCCGACAGTACCATCACATCGCACTCCACTAATGACCGACCGATCATTGTCCAGTGTATCATCTACTGACCGATCGATCATTAGCGATCGGTCAACCACCGAGCGGCGACTGCCGTTGCCGCTCACGCCAACGGCAGCAAGGCTGCCCGGCATCATTTCGTACTGTGCGTAAGGAGCCCACCATGCACACCTCCCTCGGTTTGCGTCTCGCCTGTCTTGCCGCCGTTGCCGGCGTGACTTTCCCTGCCCACGCTGAGAGCTTCACGTCAGCGGCATCCAGCGCCGGATCCGCCTCCAGCGGCAGCGTGTCGACATCGCTGAACAGCTCGAGCCACAGCTCGACGGACGACGAGAAGACAGCGAACGGCGACTACCGCATCGTCGACGTGGCCCAGGCGCCTGACCGCGCCGACTACCTGCGGGTGACGATGGTGGCGGACCAAGCGCAGCAGCGCATCACGCTCGACCTGCCGGCCGCCGTCTTTGCAAAGCAAGGTCTGGGACGCGGCGACCTCGTGCGGGCGGAGCGCCGGGTCTACGGCTTCGAGTTCGCGCGCAAGGACACCCGCGAAGCGTTCTATCTCGTGCTCGCCGACAACTGGCACGATGAGCTCGCGCCGCGTCCCGTGGTGAATCTGTGAGCACCGGCCGCCTGCTGGCGTTGGCACTGGTATTCGCCGCAGCGGCCGCGACCAGCGCGGCGCGGGCGGCGACCGGCCTGTCCGGCTGGTCGGCCGCGTCGCAGTTCTGCGACCGCGGGCAGCCGTTCACAGCGGGCCAGCAGGACCGGCTGCTGCGCTTTGCCGCCGTCGTGCGCGAAGAGGTGACGGCGACGGAGGGCGGCGCCGTGCTGATCAGCCGCTCCGGCCTGGACCTGTCGCGTTTCCGTATCCGCTATTCCCACGCGGCTGTCGCGTGGCGCAACGAAACCGGCGCGTGGTCCGCCCGCCAGCTCTACTACGCCTGCGACGAAGGCCGCCCGCGCCTCTATGACCAGGGGCTCGCCGGCTTCGCGATGGGCATCGACGATCCGTCGCTCGGCTACATCTCGATCGTGCGCCTGCCCGCCGATGCGGCGGAGACCCTGCGCCGCGCGGCCATCGACACGCCGCGCGCGCTGCAGCTGCTGGCGGCGACCTACAGCGCCAACGCCTATGCGTTCAGCGTGCGCTATCAGAATTGCAATCAGTGGGTCGCCGAGCTGCTCGCCCTGGCGTGGGGCGATCTCGGCGATGGTCGCGATGACAGCGATGGCGATCTGCGCGAACGCGCACAGCTATGGCTGCGCCAGGCCAGCTATGCCCCTCAGCCGGTCGACATCGACTCGCACGCGCTGATGTTCGCGTCGACCTTCGTGCCGCTCGTGCACCTGGACGATCATCCCGAGGCGGACGTCTTCGCCATGAAGCTGAAGATCAGCCTGCCGTCGACGGTGGAAAGCTTCATCCAGGAACGACTGCCGGGCAGCGAGCGCATCGAGCTCTGCTACGACCGCGAACGGGTGGTCGTGCACCGTGGGTGGACGCCGATTGCAGAAGGCTGTCGGCCCGGCGAGGGCGATCGGGTTGTGTCGTTGGGTTGAGCGCCCTGAACTGTGTTCGCTCACCCGACACACAACTGATGTGCTCTATCAAAGCCTCCCTCAGGCGTCACGAAGACTACAGCCTTGAAGCCAAATAGCGGGGCGTGACGCTCGCGTGCAGGACTTGCCCCTTGCATGCGCACCCATCAGCGCCTCCTATTCCGCCTCCGGAGCATTGAAGGACTAGGGGCACACCGAACCTGTTGTCGAACTCCACCCGAGCACCGGCACCGCTTTGTCATATCCAATCGTTCGGACGCTGCCCGAAATCACGGAGAGGCGTTCCGCATTGGGCTATCGCCGATGCCCCACGCATAGGCCAAGGAGGCTTGCACAGTGGATCCAGCAGATGTTCCGCACTTCCACGAGCGGCTATAGCCGCCATGAGTTGCATCCGGCTGCAGGGCCGGCTTCTTTTTTCACCGCAACCCTCAGCTCACCGCTATCACCCGAGGCTGACCTCCCATGCCCTTGCGCATTGTTCTGGCTAACGGCCCAGAATGGAGCAAGCGAATGAAGTCATGCCATGGAATCTCAGAAATTAATATATTTCAATACACTTTGGCGCGGCGTTGTTGCATAAATCGACTTTGAAGTCGAAGCCATCCCTGTGAGGCGTAATTCAGTCGACGCGGACGGACTGCGGGCGGGCAAGCGCAGCCATGCGGTTGAGCA
>CAKKOY010000192.1 GCA_919592095.1 Ralstonia syzygii subsp. syzygii
GCTCGCATCAACTGGATGTTCTCTACTGAAACGGCCCGCAAAAAATTGGCCAAAGCCTACCCTGTACCCACCTCTGACAAACCGTCATAACCCCTGTGCAGAGGTACTAGCCGGCCGCTTTCTGATACCGATCGATCCCCGACTGACAACATGCGCGGATAGTCGACTTCGCAACGTCTCGACAGGATCCGGCCATGGCCAAGAAATTTCCGCTGCATCCCGTGCATCCCGAGCGCATCTGCTGGGGCTGCGACAAGTATTGCTCAACCGACGCGCTGGGCTGCGGCAACGGTTCCGGGCGCACCCAGCACCCCGCGGAACTGCTCGGCGACGACTGGTACGAATGGGGAGACTGGGGAATCGATGCCGGCGCCGGGCAGAAACCGACCGGCCGCGCGTGATGCGGCTGGCTACTCGCTGGCGGACTTGAGCGTGGAAAACGTGCCGCGATGGAACACCAGCGGCGCGCCGTCCGGATCCGACACGCCGCAGCGTTCTACCTCACCAACGAAGATGACGTGGTCGCCCTCGTCATAGCGGCTGCGGTTGTGGCATTCGAACCAGGCCAGCGACTGCGCGAGGATCGGCAGTCCGGTCGGGCTCAGGCGGTAGTCGATGTTGGCGAAGCGGTCGCCCTTGAGGGTGGCGAAGCGCTTGCACAGGTCCAGCTGCGAGGCCGCCAGCACGTTGATCACGTAGTGCGAGCCGCGGTGGAACAGCGGGAAGGAATTGGCCTGGGTGCCCAGGCTCCACAGCACCAGCGGCGGCTCCAGCGACACGGAATTGAATGAGCTGGCCGTCACGCCCACGAAGGCCGGCTGGCCAGGCGCACCGCCCGAGCGCGTGGTGACGACCGTCACGCCGGTGGCAAACTGGGACAGCGCGTGCCGGAAATGGGCGGCGTCGAAATCGGGCGGCGTGGCGCGGCCATGCGCAAACGGCTCGCGCGCGGGCGAGTCGCTATCGTGCGCATCCATGTGAACGGCTCCGTGGTGATCCATGCAAACAACCGGAAGTGATGCCCCGATTGTAACGGACGCACGCAGTGTGCCGCATGGACCGGTGGAGCGCGCCCCGAGTGACCGGCCTGCCGGTAGGGCTTTGGCTGACGCGGTGCCGACATGTCAGGATAGACGTCCGGCCACGACCAATGGCATTCCCATTCGCAAGACATGAAGGAGAGCGCGATGACCGAACGACAAGCCCTTGAAACCGCCGTCCTGGGCGGAGGATGTTTCTGGTGCCTGGAAGCGGTGTTCCAGCAGGTGCAGGGTGTGCACAGCGTGGTGTCCGGCTATGCAGGCGGCCACCTCGACCGGCCCACCTACCGCGCCCTCTGCGACGGCGACACCGGCCACGCCGAGGTGGTGAAGGTGGAATTCGACCCCGCGGTGATCCCGTACCGCGAGATTCTCGACATCTTCTTCGCCATCCATGACCCGACCACGCTGGAGCGTCAGGGCAATGACATCGGCCCGCAGTACCGTTCGGCCATCTTCGCGCAGTCGCCCGGGCAGCTCGAGGCCGCTCGCGCCGCCATCCGCGGACTGGAGGCCGGCAACGTCTTCGATGCGCCCATCGTGACCGAGGTGGTGGACGCGAGCGATGGCAAGGTGCCGTTCTGGCGCGCGGAAGACGAGCACCAGAACTATTTCCGCGACCACCCGGCGCAGGGCTATTGCGCGTTCGTCATCTCGCCCAAGGTGGCGAAGTTCCGCAAGCAGTTCGCGCATCGCCTGCAGGCGTGAGCCGCAAGGCGGATCGCCGGGGCTAGGCCGTGTCGGCGGGCAGCCGCGCGGCAATGGCCTCGGCCAGCCTGATGCACGACAGTGGCGAGCAGCCCTCGGCCTTGTTGCTGACCAGGATCGTGACCTGGCGACCGGCCGCCAGCGCGGCGACCGTCATGTCGGCCAGGGTTTCGCGCGAGAACGGGTCTTCGTCGACCAGCTTGTCGAACGGCTTGTAGGCGGCCTCGGCCTGCGCGTAGCGGTAGCGGCTGTTGAGGTTCCAGCGCACCACCAGCGGGCCCGGCGCGCCTGCGTCGAGCAGGGCGACGGCGGCGGCCTGGCGGTCGGCTGCCGGCATCCGCTCGTGCAGGCCGACGCAGTAGCGCACGCCGGCCGCGCACAGCATCTTGATGAAGCGCGGCGTCAGCAGCGTCGCGTCGCGCAGTTCCACCGCGTAGACCGCGTCCGGCGTGCGCGCTGCCGATCGAGCGGCGGCAGCGCGGTCAGGAAGGCTTCGAGCCGTTCCAGGAAGCCGATCGCATCGTCGGCCAGCGCGCCCAGCGGCGAGAGCTGGAACACCAGCGGTCCGCAGCGCGTGCCCAGCCCGCGCGTGGCCGGCTCGACAAAGTCGCGCACGGCGAATTCGGCGTGGAGGAAGGCCGGATTCGGCTGCCGCCCGCGCCCGTCCGATTCGCGGATCCACGCATCGCACACGGCCGCGGGTGCCTTGACGGCAAAGCGGAAATCGTCGGGCACGCTGGCCGCGTAGGCGACGTAGTCGGCCAGCGGGATCGGCGCATAGAAGCCGCGGTCGATGCTGACCGTGCGGAACAGCGGATGCTGCCCGTAGGCCGCCAGCCCCTTGCGTGCCAGTTGCGACTCCGAATAGCCGCCGCCATAGACCAGCCCCTCCCATCCCGGGTACGACCACGACGATGTGCCGATGCGCAGCCCGCGCGGCAGCCGCTGCGCGAGCGCCTTCAGCTCGGGCGCGGCGGCGGCCGGCTGCACGCCCTGGCGGGTGGAGGGGCGCTTCGGTCTGGCGGGTTCGGCCGCAGGTGGCGGCGCACCGAACAGGTCGTCGATGAGGGATGGAGTGGCGTCGGCGGTCAAGCGTTCAGCGATAGATATAGCGCCGCGACCACGGAAGCGATGCCGCAGGCTTGCCGGATTTCTGGCACAGGATCTGGAAGATCGAAACCTCGTCGGCATCGAAGGCGTGGGCGCAGCCGGCCAGGTAGACGCGCCAGATGCGGTAGGTCTTCTCGCCGACCATGTTGCGGATGGTCTCGCCGTTGGCTTCGAAGCGGTCTGCCCAGTGTTCGAGCGTGCGCGCATAGTGGCGGCGCAGGCTTTCTACGTCAAGCGCCTCCAGCCCGCCTTCCTGCGCCGCCTTGAGCGCCAGCGAGATGTGCGGCAGCTCGCCCTGCGGGAAGACATAGCGGTCGATGAAATCGCCGCCGCCCATCGAGCTCTCGCCGCCTTCCGGGTCGGAGGAGGTGATGCCGTGGTTCATGGCGATGCCGTCGTCGGCCAGCAGGCCGTAGACGCGGCGGAAATAGCCGGGCAGGTTCTTGCGCCCGACGTGCTCGAACATGCCGACGCTGGTGATGCGGTCGAAAGTGCCGGTCAGGTCGCGGTAGTCCTGCAGGCGGATCTCGACGCGGTCTTCCAGGCCGGCGGCCCTGACGCGCTCGCGGGCAAGGTCGAACTGGTTTTGCGACAGCGTCACGCCCAGGCATCGCGCGCCGTACTTCTGCGCGGCCCGCAGCACCAGCGCGCCCCAGCCGCAGCCGATGTCGAGCAGGGTCTGGTCGGGCTGCAGGCGGATCTTGTCGAGGATGTGGTCGATCTTCTTGATCTGCGCGTCGTCCAGCGTTTCGTCGCCGTGCTCGAAGTAGGCGCAGGAGTAGACCATGTTCTGGTCTAGCCACAACTTGTAGAAATCGTTGGAGACGTCGTAGTGGTACCGGATCGACGCCTTGTCGCCTTCCTTGGTGTGGGCGAAGTGGCGCACCACGCGGGCCAGCATGTTGCTGCCGGTGGTGGCGGCCGAGGCGGCCAACTGGTAGCCGACATTGATGATGTCGGGCAGCCTGCCGTCCAGGTCGATCTTTTCCTGGACATAGGCTTCGCCGAGGTTGTTGAGCGTGGGTGACAGCAGCAGCGGCAGCGCGCTGGCTTCGCGCACCGTCAGCGTGACGGTGGGACGGTCGAAGCGGCCCAGTGCGTATTGGTCGCCGTTCCACAGGCGCAGCAGCACCGGGAGGTTGGCAGACGTGCGGATTTCCGAAATCCACTGCTCGAGCTTGCGGTCAATCTCCTGTTGGAAAAACATGCCGATGCCTCCCGGTGCAGAAACGGTCTGGGGCGGCCATCGGATTGCCGCCCAACGGATCGCTTTAGCTTACGACAAACTTTCCCATTGTGCTGTGCGGGTCATGCGCCCGGTGGCATGGCCTCTTACCGTGTAGCACGCGCCGTTCCCGGATGGTGCGGTGCGCAATACGTCACGGCGTGGAGTGGGGCATCAGGGGGCGAGACGCACGATGTGCCAGCTGCCGTCCGGCTGGCGGCGGTATTCCAGCCGATCATGCAGGCGCGAGGGCCGGCCCTGCCAGAACTCGATGCGTTCCGGCAGCAGCCGGTAGCCGCCCCAGTGCGGCGGACGCGGCGGCGTGTCGCCGAAGCGCGCGCGGTATTCGACCTCGCGCGCCTCCAGCGTGGCGCGGTCGGGCACCTCGCTGCTCTGCTCCGAGGCCCAGGCGCCCAGGCGCGAGCCGAGCGGGCGCGAGTGGTAATAGGCATCGCTCTCGGCTTCGCTCACTTTTTCCACCACGCCCTGGATGCGCACCTGGCGCTCCAGCCCGATCCAATGGAACAGCAGCGCCGCGCGCGGGTTGGCGGCCAGTTCCTCGCCCTTGTGGCTGCAGTAGTTGGTGAAGAAGGTGAAGCCGCGCTCGTCCAGGTTCTTCAGCAGGACGATGCGGGCGGACGGCTGGCCTTGCGGGTCCACGGTGGCCAGTGCCATGGCGTTGACCTCGGCCACTTCGGCCTTGAGGGCTTCGTCGAACCAGCGGCGGAACTGCCGCAGGGGGTTGGGATCGACGTCGGCGATATCGAGGGCGGCGCGGGCGTAGTCGGTGCGGATGTCGGCGATGGAGGTCATGGCGGGGAAAACGGGGTGCGGCGTACGTGCAACGGGCCGAGTATAGACAAAGGCGGCGGCCGCCATTTGCGCGGGCGCAAGCCGCCTGGCGCGTCCGGCATGACGCGCGCACGGTCTGGCGAACCGTCGCGAGCCGCCTACTATGTGTATTTGTATTGGCACGAAGCGTGCCATGCACGTGTGCGGCGTTGTTGCATAAATCCGGTCGCCCGCGCGCGGCATGATGAGGTTTACGCGCAACGGTCTGGGCAGATGGCGCGGTAAACAATCCGTCTGGCTGCGTAGATTGTCGT
>CAKKOY010000193.1 GCA_919592095.1 Ralstonia syzygii subsp. syzygii
GTGCTCAACCGCATGGCTGCGCTTGCCCGCCCGCAGTCCGTCCGCGTCGACTGAATTACGCCTCACAGGGATGGCTTCGACTTCAAAGTCGATTTATGCAACAACGCCACGCAGATCGTTCAGCGAGTCTGCGTTGCGCAGCGCGTCCTCATAGGTGATCTTGTCCGCCTCATAGAGCTCGAACAGCGCCTGGTCGAACGAGACCATCCCCTGCTCGCGGGACTTCTTCATGACTTCCTTGAGCTCATGCACCTCGCCCTTGAAGATCAGGTCGGCCAACAGCGGCGTACCCAGCAGGATTTCGATCGCCTGGTTCGAGCTGTTGGCGTGCAGCGTGGCCAGGCACAAGTGACCGGTTTCGGCGTACTGGATGGCGTACTCCATCGTGTCGCGATCGCGGATTTCGCCGATCAGGATCACGTCCGGCGCCTGCCGCAGCGTGTTCTTCAGCGCCACGTGCCACGACTCCGTATCCACGCCCACCTCGCGCTGCGTCACGACGCAGTTCTGGTGTGCGTGCACGTATTCCACGGGGTCTTCAATGGTGATGATGTGGCCGTACGAATGCGCGTTGCGGTAGCCGACCATCGCCGCCAGCGTGGTCGACTTGCCGGAGCCCGTCGCCCCCACCACGATCACGAGCCCGCGCTTGCTCATCGCGACCTCGTTGAGGATGGGCGGCAGATCCAGTTCGCCGAGCGTCGGGATCTTGGTGTTGATGGTCCGCAGCAC
Source organism: Ralstonia syzygii subsp. syzygii (assembly GCA_919592095.1). Lineage (GTDB taxonomy): Bacteria > Pseudomonadota > Gammaproteobacteria > Burkholderiales > Burkholderiaceae > Ralstonia > Ralstonia syzygii. Next base: position 733 of record CAKKOY010000193.1, read on the forward strand.
CATGCCGGCGCGGCCCTGCTGCATGAACGCCGACACGCGGAAGCGGCCGGCGCCGGACACGATGGCAAAGTTGCACTCGAAGGAGCCTTCGAACTCGCGCAACTGCTTCTCGTTCATGATCGCCTTGACCAGGCCCATCGCCTGGACGGTGGTCAACGGCTGCTGCGAGATCGGCGTGACTTTGCCGTCCACCTTGATGGCGGGCGGGAATTCCGAGGTGATGAACAGGTCCGAGCCACGGCTGTTCACCATGAGCTGCAAGAGTTCGTGGATGTATTTGGTGGCGGCTTCGCGGTCCAGCATGGCGTGCCCCTCCTGCTAGAAATGACGATGAGGGAAAGCGTGGGCGAAGCGGTCAGTTCGCGAACCCGTCCGGATTCTTGGCGATGGCGCGCGCGTCGGCATAGTTGATCGCCGAGCGCTTGATGAGCTCCGCCAGGCACTGGTCCAGCGTCTGCATGCCCAGCCCGCTGCTGGTCTGCATCATCGAATACATCTGCGAGATCTTGTTCTCGCGGATCAGGTGGCGGATGGCCGGCGTGCAGATCATGATCTCGTGCGCCGCGACCCGGCCGAAGCCGTCGCACGTCTTGAGCAGCGTCTGCGAAATCACCGCCTCCAGCGATTCGGACAGCATGGTGCGGACCATGTCCTTCTCTTCCGACGGGAACACGTCGACCACCCGGTCGATGGTCTTGGCCGCGGAACTCGTGTGCAGCGTGGCGAACACCAAGTGGCCGGTTTCGGCCGCCGTCAGTGCCAGGCGGATGGTTTCCAGGTCGCGCAATTCGCCGACCAGGACCACGTCCGGATCTTCCCGCAGCGCCGACTTCAGCGCGTTGGCAAACGAATGCGTATGCGGCCCCAGTTCGCGCTGGTTGATCAGGCTCTTCTTGGATTCGTGCACGAATTCGATCGGGTCCTCCACCGTGAGGATGTGGCCCAGGTCGCTTTCGTTGCGGTGATTGACCATCGCCGCCAGCGTGGTCGACTTGCCCGAGCCGGTCGGGCCGGTCACCAGCACCAGGCCGCGCGGCTTCATGGCGAGGTCGGCGAAGACGGCCGGCGCCTTCAGGTCTTCCAGCGTCAGGACCTTGGACGGAATCGTCCGGAACACGGCGGCGGCGCCGCGGTTCTGGTTGAAGGCGTTGACCCGGAAGCGGGACAGCCCGGGGATATCGAACGAGAAGTCGGCTTCCAGGTTTTCTTCGTAATGCTTGCGCTGCACGTCGCTCATGATGTCGTACACCATGGCGTGAACATCCTGGTGCGTGAGCGCTGGCACGTTGATACGACGCATGTCGCCATGGATCCGGATCATCGGCGGCAAGCCCGCCGACAAGTGCAGATCAGACGCTTTGTTCTTGGCGGCGAAAGCCAGAAGCTGCGCGATGTCCATCTATAATGACCCCCGACTTTCTTATGTCGCCCGCACTGCGCAAAAAGCGCCGCTGGACATGCTCCGGACTGCCACGATGGCAGGGTTGGAGCCTTGTTTTTTTGTTACAAACTCGCCGGATTATGTCTGTAATCGCCGCCAACTTGCAAGCCGTGCGTCAGCGGATCACAACGGCCTGCACATTGGCTTCACGCGATCCCGCCAGTGTCACACTGCTGGCCGTTTCCAAGACCTTCGACGCCGACGCCGTGCGCGCCGCCCATGCCGCCGGGCAACGCCTGTTCGGTGAGAACTATGTACAGGAAGGCCTCGCCAAAATCAACGCACTGGCCGACCTGCGCAACGGCCCCAAGGCGATCGGCTGGCACTTCATCGGGCCGCTGCAGAGCAACAAGACGCGCGCGGTGGCCGAGCACTTCGATTGGGTGCACAGCGTCGACCGGCTAAAGATTGCCGAGCGGCTGTCCGCCCAGCGTCCCGCTGCCCTGCCGCCGCTGCAGGTCTGCCTGGAAATCAACATCAGCCGGCAGGCCAGCAAGCATGGCGTGCCGCCCGACCTGAACGAGGTGCTAGCCCTGGCGCGCGTGGTCGCCACCCTGCCACGGCTGCAATTGCGCGGGCTGATGGCGGTGCCTGAACCGGCCGGCGACCCGGCGGCCCGGCGTGCGCCCTTCGCTGCGCTGCGTGACCTGGCCGACCGGCTGCGCGAGACGGGCTTGCCCGTCGATACGCTGTCGATGGGCATGTCCGTCGACCTGGAAGACGCGATCGCGCAGGGCGCCACCATCGTGCGCGTCGGCAGTGCCGTCTTCGGCGCGCGGCAGTATGCGCATGCGCCCGCCTGATTCCCGATTGATCCTCTCTCTACCGACCCTTCCCATGCTCGACACTCTGAAATTCGGCTTTATCGGCGGCGGCAACATGGCTTCGGCGCTGATCGGCGGCCTGATCGCCCGCGGCGCCAAGGGCGCCAACATCGTGGTGGTGGACCCGACCGAGCCGGCCCGCGCGCACGCCGCGCAGACCTGGGGCGCGACCGCCGCCGCCGCCCCAGGCGCCGAACTGGCCGACCGCGACGTGATCGTGCTGGCCGTCAAGCCGCAGCAGATGCGCGAGGTCTGCGCGCAACTGGCCCCGCACCTGCGCGACAGCCTGGTGCTGTCCGTGGCGGCCGGCATCCGCATCCAGGACCTGTCGCGCTGGCTGAACGGCCATGCCCGCATCGTGCGCGCCATGCCGAACACGCCGGCACTGTCGGGCCAGGGCATGACCGGCTTGGCCGCCAACGACGGCCTGGCCGGCGCGGACCGCGACACCTCGAGCGCCATCGCCAACGCGGTCGGCAAGAGCGTGTGGGTGCCGAGCGAGGCGCAGATCGACGCCGTCACCGCCATTTCCGGCAGCGGCCCGGCCTACGTGTTCTATTTCATCGAGGCGATGCAGCAGGCAGCGCAGGAGCTGGGCCTGTCTGCCGAGGCAGGCCGCCTGCTGGCGGCGGAAACCTTCATCGGCGCGGCCACGCTGGCCGGGCAATCGAGCGAGCCGGTCGAGCTGCTGCGCGAGCGCGTGACGTCCAAGGGCGGCACGACCTACGCCGCGATCACCGCCATGGACACGGCCGGCATCAAGCCCGCCTTCGTTCGCGCCATGCATGCGGCGGCCGCGCGCAGCAAGGAAATGGGCGAGGCATTCGGCCACGACTGACCCCGCCGCGCCATGGACTTCGCCGCCTTCTTCGCGATCGAGCAGCCAGGGCTGTTCAAGGCCGCGATCATGCTGGCGCTGCCGCTGGACATCTGGCTGTGGCTCCAGTTCTTCGGCGACCGGCATGGCTTTCTGCGCAGCCTGCGCCTGGCCCTGCAGCCCGACATTGTCTCGGCGCTGCGGGGCGAATATGACGAAGCGTTCTGGGAATCGCTGCGCATGCTCGCCTTCGCGGCAAGCTGCGCGGCCGGCACCACGCTGGTCTACAAGGTGCTGAAGCGGCTGACCTAGCGCAGCGCGTAGGCAACCGCCGCGCCCGCGAACACGCAGGCGCCGAACCAGTTGTTGTGGCGGAACACAAAGAAGCACTGCATGCGGTCGCGCGTGCGCAGCAGCGTGTAGTAGTAGCCCGCCAGCGCAGCCGCCGCGGCCAATCCGATCCAATACGCCGTGCCAAGCGCCAGCGCATGGCCGACCCAGGCCATGATGCCGAAAAAGCCGGCGTAGCAGAGCATGATCGCCGCCACATCGAAGCGGCCGAAGGTGATGGCCGAGGTCTGGATGCCGATCAGCAGGTCGTCATCGCGATCGACCATCGCATAGGCCGTGTCGTAAGCGACGGCCCACAGCACATTGGCGGCCAGCATCAGCCACGCCAGCACCGGCACCCGGTCCTGCACCGCGGCATACGCCATCGGAATGCCGAAGCCGAACGCGATGCCCAGGTAGGCCTGCGGAATGGCAAAGAAGCGCTTGAAGAACGGGTACGTGCCGGCAATCACCACCGCCGCCACCGACAGCCACTTGGTCAGCGCGTTGAGCGGCAGGATCAGCATGAAGGCAGTCAGCGCCAGCACGGCGGCCAGGGCCAGCGCCTCCCAGGGCGCGATCAGGCCGGCGGTCAGCGGCCGCTCCTTGGTGCGCTTGACGTGCTTGTCGAAGTCGCGGTCGGCCCAGTCGTTGATCGCGCAGCCGGCCGAGCGCATCAGAAAGGTGCCGACCGAAAAGATCGCCAACAGCGCCAGCGGCGGGTGCCCGTCCGCGGCCATCCACAGCGCCCACAGCGTCGGCCACAGCAGCAGCAGCGCGCCGATCGGCTTGTCGATGCGCACCAGGCGCGCATAGAGCGCGAGACGGCTTGGGTGGGCGGTGGAAGACTGCATGATCGGCCTGCACAAAAGAAAAATGGCGCCTGCACGAGGCAAGGCGCCATTCTAGTACCTCTGCACAGGGGTTATGACGGTTTGTCAGAGGTGGGTACAGGGTAGGCTTTGGCCAATTTTTTGCGGGCCGTTTCAGTAGAGAACATCCAGTTGATGCGAG
>CAKKOY010000194.1 GCA_919592095.1 Ralstonia syzygii subsp. syzygii
GCAACCCTTCCAGCTCTCTCTCCCAGCCCCTCACCGTTCCTTGCATCGGACCATGATCGTCTCATCTCACATGGACAACATCATAGGCGATAGGTACGGCTGTAGTACTAGCGCGGCAGCACCACCTTGAAACGCGACCCGTTGCCCGGTTCGCTCACGACCTCGATGCGGCCGCCGTGCTTCTTCACGATGCCGTACGAGATCGACAGGCCGAGCCCCGTGCCGACGCCGACGGGCTTGGTCGTGAAGAAGGGATCGAAGATGCGGCCGAGATGCCTGGGGTCGATGCCCGACCCGGTGTCTTCGATTTCCACCCAGATCGCGTCCTTGTCATGGCCCGTGCGCAACGTGATGCGCCCGTGCTGTTCGATGGACTGCGCTGCGTTGACCAGCAGGTTCATGAACACCTGGGCAAGCTGCGACGGCATGCATTCGATCTCCGGGACCGTGCCGTATTCGCGGATCAGCTCGACCTTGTACTTGAGTTCGTTCCAGACGATCTTCACCGTGCTGTCGAGCTGGTGTTCGAGGTTGGCGCGCTGCTTCTCGACGCCGTCGACATGCGAGAAATCCTTCAGGCTCTGCACGACGTCCTTGACGCGCCGCAAGCCATCCAGTGTCTCGGAGAACAGCGTGGGGATGTCCTCACGCAGGTACGGCAGGTCGATCTCCTGCTTCAGCGCGCCCAGCGCCGCGCGGGCGTCGGGCGGCAATCCGCTCTCGCGGGATTCGAAGGCGGCGATCGCGTGCAGCAGATCGTTCACGTAGCGCTGCAGCGTGCCGACGTTGGCGTTGACGAAGCCGATGGGGTTGTTGATTTCGTGGGCGACGCCGGCGGCCAGTTGCCCGATTGATGCCATCTTCTCCGACTGCAGCAACTGGCTGTGGGCCTGCGCCAGTTCGCGGATGAGTGCCTCCTGGCGCGCCTTCTCCTCGCGCAGGGCCTGGTTGGCCAGGGCGAGCTGCCGGCGGTCCTGCTGGAATGCTTCGACGGCGCGTGCCATCTCGCCGATCTCATCGTCTCCTTCGGCAACCGCCGCGGCCGGCCCGGCATCGGCCCCGGTGGCCAGCAGCCGCCGGCTGACGCGCTGCAGCCGCGCGAGCACGTGCCGGCCGAGGAAGTGATGGGCGACGATCCACCCGAACGCCAGGCTGGCGATCAGCAGCGCCGTGACCCAGCGCTGGTTGCGTGCCGACGTCCGCGCCAGGGCCTGGATGGCCGCGCGATAGTTCTGCGTGTGGCGATCCAGCTGCAGTTGGGCCGCCGCCACGAGGGCCTCGGCCTGCTGGCGCACGTCATCGCGAAACGGAGCCTCATCGCGCCCGGTGGCCGGCGGCTTTCCGGGCGATGCCCGTGCGGCGCTCTGCAGCTGGCTCTCGCGCAGCTGCGCGACGATGTTGATCGTGTTGCGGAACAGCTGGCTCGACTGGTGCAGGTCGAGCACGGTCAGGTCATCGCCATCGTCGGCCAGCCGCAGGGCGAGCCTGTCGAAGACGGTCAGCTGCGCCACGATGTCGGTGTAGCGGGCGCGCACGGCATCGGCCGAGGCTGCGTCGGACAACTGCGCGGACGCGCGTTCGATCAGCAACGTGCGCCGCACGAGATCCTGCGCGTCCTGCATCCGCACCAGTTGCTCGTCGGCCAGAGAGCGCGTGACGTCGGTGGCCGAGCGCAACGCGTACAGCGCAGTGGCCCCGCCGGCGAGGATCAGCAGCGCCAGCCCGCCGGCGGCGAAGAGGATTTGCCGCCGCAGCGAACGAGGGAGCGCCTTGCGCGCAATCCACCTGAGCAGCATGCGGCGTCCCGATGCGGTGGCCTCTAGGGTTTCCAGATATGCCGGTAGGCATTCCGGTAACCGTTGTCGGGATCGTACTGGCCTTGCGGCCCGCCATCGAAGCCGATGTTCTCCCGGCTGACCAGATGCACCGGCGCCACATAGCCCGACAGCGGCGTATGCGCGAGCAGCCGGTTCAGCTCATCGACCAGTTGCCAGCCCTGCTGGTTCAGCGGCTCCGCGACCGTGCCGACCTGGAAGGTGCCCGCGCGGATGCGCATGAAGGCCGCGGCGCTGCCGTCGCCCGCCGACAGCATGTGCATGCTCGCGCTCGGCCGGCCGGCCTTGGTCAGTTCGACCGCGGCATAGTCGAAGTAGATGTCGTTGATGGCCAGCGTGTCCGTCCAGTCATCGCCGTAGCGGGCGAGCAGTTCGCGCGTGATGGCCGGCATCAGTTCCGCGCTACTGGAGATGGCAACATCCCGGACCTCGAGCAGCCGGCATCCCTGGCAGGCGCGGATCACCTCCACCATGGCCGCCGACTTGGCCTTGGCGATCTGGAAATTGCTGTCGGTGAAGACCACGATGCCGGCATGCCCGCCGGAGCGGGCGATGGTTGCCATGGCCGTCACGCGCGCCACCGCGACCGGGTCGGACCTCGGGCCGCTCCATTGCGGATGGCGCGCGCTGGCCGTGGCGAGCCATTGCTCCCAGGCGCGGGGAACGGTCTGCGCCTGGGACGGCGGCAGGCCCGCCAGCCACAGGACGCTGGCGAGAAGGCACCCGCCGATCGTTTGCTTCATGGACCCCTCGAAACCGGATGAAAGGCGCAGTGTGACGCATCGGCCCGGAAGCCGGAAGCCTCGCTTCGCCATGCTCCTTCGTCGGCGCCGCATGGGCCTTCGACGGGGGCAGCCCGGCTCGGCGCAGACGCACCACGTGCTATGGGGATTAACGGCATGCCGCGCTTACCGGCCAATCCGTGGAAATCCCTAGAGGGCCGGCGCACACCGGCATCCGTGGCCCCCCCAAAAAACAACGCGCCGGGGCAGGCGGACACGAAGGCCCGCCTGCCCCGGCGCGTGGCGTGGACGGCGTTATGCCAGCGCAGCGCGCGTCGTCCCGTCCGGCACACGGAACACCGAGACCGCGCGGCGCAGGCTCGTGGCCTGCTCTTCCAGCGACTGTGCCGCCGCGGCCGCCTGCTCGACCAGCGCCGCGTTCTGCTGCGTCACCTCGTCCATCTGCGTGACGGCCTGGTTGACCTGCTCGATGCCCCGGCTCTGCTCGGCCGAAGCCGCCGCAATCTCGGAGACGATGTCGGAGACACGACGGATCGCCTCCTTCACCTGCCCCATGGTCTGTCCCACCTCGAGCGCCTGCTTGGAGCCCTCCTGCACCACGACGACCGACGAGCCGATCAGCTCCTTGATCTCCTTGGCCGCCGCGGCCGAACGCTGTGCCAGCGTGCGCACTTCGCTCGCCACCACGGCGAAGCCGCGGCGCTGCTCGCCCGCCCGCGCGGCTTCCACCGCAGCGTTGAGGGCGAGGATGTTGGTCTGGAAGGCAATGCCTTCGATCAGGCCGGTGATCTCGGAGATCTTGCCCGAGCTGGTGCTGATCTTGTCGATCGTGCCGACCATCTCCTGCACGGCATCGTTGCCCGCCTGGGCCATCGTGCTCGCGCTGGAAGCCAGCGTGTTGGCCTGGGCCGCGTTCTCTGCGGTCTGTTTGACCGTCTCGGTCAGCTCCGTCATGCTCGACGCGGTCTCTTCCAGCGAGGCCGCCTGCTGCTCCGTGCGCGCCGACAGGTCGACGTTGCCGGCCGCGATCTCCTGCGAAGCCACCGTCACCGACTCAGCCGACGCCTTGATGCCGCGCACGGTATCGGCCAGTTGGCGGTCCATCTTGCGCAGGGCGATCAGCAGCTCGCCGAACTCGCCCCGCGAATCGATCACGATCTCGTTCTCCAGCGTGCCGTCGGCGATGTGGTTGGCGACATCGACCGCGCGGCTCAGCGGGCGGGAGATCGCGCGCAGCAGATACCACGACATGGCCACGCCGACCACCAGCCCCGCGCAGACCAGCGCGATGGTGACCAGCAGGATGTTTTGGTACGTGGTCACGCTGTCGGCCATGAAGTCCTTGGCTTGCGCCAGGTTGATCTCGATGTCCTGTGCCAGCCATTCGCTGATCGACGTACCCGTGGCCGAGTTGCCGTTGATGATCTGTGCGGCGGCGTCTAAATTGCCGGCCCGCAGCGCATCGATCGCCTTGTTCGCGGCGTCATTGAACTTGGGCAGCGCTTCGTTGATCTTCGCGGCAACCTCGCGTTCCTGGTCGCTCGTGATGCTGTCCGGCAAGTATTGCTTCCAGACGCTGTTGATCTGCTGCATGTCGGCGCGGACGGCCCGGATCGCCGCCGTGACCTTGGCCGCATCGTCCTTGAACACCTGCGTGCGGCGCAATTGCAGACGCAGATCGATCTGTGCCACCCGCACCCCGGCCAACTGCGCGATGGGGAGGGTATTGCCGGTATAGGCATCCGTAATGTTGGTGTTCAGGCGCATCAGGCCGCGCAAGGCGAACGCGCCGCTAATGGCCAGCAGCGCGATGCACACGCCGAAGGCACACAGAATCTTGAACCGCACCGAGTGCATGATGGCTTGCATCATTCTCCCCCTAATAGTATTCAAAAAATATAATCACTGATATCAGAGCCCTTTCATACGGGCTCTACGGCACCGCACCGGAAACCTGAAAAGACCCGCGGCGTCTGCTGCTGAACGCCTGCGCCAGGAGTGATCTTGACGGCCTAACTTCACCAAAATGGTGCACGAATAGTCGGCACCGCGCCCGCACCAGGCCTGTCGCGCCCCGTTCTGATCATGAACAGAGGGGCCTGCATCCCGCTGCCCAGCGACACCCCCTCCGGGTTGACGGGTCTTGCACGCGACGAATCCGGTCGATTATTCAGCCTCCTCTTATTACCCCTCCAATTTCTCAAATGAATTTGAGAATTGCAAAAAAGCATAATCAGATTCTGATTTTGTCATTGCCTTGACACGCGGATTTGGAGAAATGGCGTCCCATTGAATCCCCCCCCGGAATCCGCATCGGCTGTGATGCCGTGCGCAAACCGCTGCCTATGGATCGCGATCTCCTTTTCCAAGCCCCTGTTACTGCGTATCCCATCGTCAACCAGCAAGCCCATGCCAGGCGGCTGACACATCGGGACCTGTCTGCACTGCTCGAACGGCGTTGTTGCATAAATCGACTTTGAAGTCGAAGCCATCCCTGTGAGGCGTAATTCAGGCGACGCGGACGGACTGCGGGCGGGCAAGCGCAGCCATGCGGTTGAGCACGCC
>CAKKOY010000195.1 GCA_919592095.1 Ralstonia syzygii subsp. syzygii
GTGCTGGCATGGTCGCGATGGCGGCGCGCGCATCAGTGGCGCGCTCAGCAGTGTCACTACCGGGCGCGGGGATGTGCTCCGCCATTTTGAGCTACGGCTGTAGTATTAGGCACGGGCGACTGGCGCGCTTGAAGGCGTCATTCCCGCTGACGGGGAAGTGACGGATGCAATGGCCGGCCGCCGCATCGGGCGGCCGGCAATGTGGCTTCAGTGCCAGTTCGCGGCGATCACTGGCGCCAGCTTGTCCTGCAATTCCGGCGTCAATGTGGTCTGGCCCGCGGGCGGCGCCGAGAACTGTGCCATCGCCTGCACCAGTGCATCGACCTGCTGACCGGCCAGCGATAAGCCATCCGCTGCGCGCAACTGCAGGCTCTGGTGAGTTGGCGTGCTGTACCAGTCTGTGAAGTCGGCTACGTCGTGGCTGCCGATGACGGACACAAGCAGATCATCGTCTTGCCGTTCAAACCACAGTTGGCGACTGCTCGCCGTCTTGAAGTTGATGACGTCGGCCAATGGCTTATCGCCAAAGCCGGTGAGTGCCTGGATCTTGTTGGTTCCGCTTGAGGCCTTGACGTTATAGGTGGCGACGAGACCGGTGGCGTCGATGGTCGTGCCGTCCGCGAACGTCAGGTTGCGCAGGCGATATTGTTCGCCCTGGAACGAGTTCGTGACGGTGATGGCTTCGCCATCGGAGCCGACATTCAGGACCATATCGTTGCCGACGCGCGTGGCGGAGAGATCGGCCGCACTGATGCCTGCGCCGAAGACAATGGTCTTGTTGCTGGCGTTGCCAATGGAAGAGACGGTGTCATGGCCATCGCCACGGTTGAAGTGCAGGGTGGCGCTGTAATAGCCGAGGTGGATCTGGTCATCGCCGGTGCCGCCGGTGATGTCGGCGCCTTGAGAGGCCCCGTAGGGATCGATGTTGATGATGTCATTGCCGGCACCGCCGTCGATGGTCGTGCGCATAGCCCATGCGCCGATCTGCACGGTGTCGTCGCCGTTACCGGCAGTGATGGTGGAAGTGGTGCCGCTGTCGGCGGAGATGGTGTCGTTGCCGTCGCCACCATCGACGGTGGCGGTGGCGTTGTTGTTGACGCGCAAGGTGTCGTTGCCGGCACCGCCGATGAGGATATCGTCGCCCTGCCAGCCGTTGATGGTGTCGTCGCCGGCGGTGCCGGTGACGGTGGTGATGAGGCGTCGGAAGTTGTTCTGGTCCCACTGCGTGCCGTCGGCGAAGGTTGCGTGGTCAATCCGGTAAGCGTCACCTTGGAACCAGTTTGTCACCGTGATGGCATCGCCATTGGCGCTGATGTTCAGGACCATGTCGTTGCCGACGCGGGTGGCGGAGAGGTCGGAGGCAAGGATGCCGTTGCCGAAGACGATGGTCTTGTTGTCGGCGTTGGCGGCGGAGGAGACGGTGTCATGTCCGTCGCCGCGGTTGAAGTGCAGGGTGGCGCCGTAATAGCCGAGGTGGATCTGGTCATCGCCGGTGCCGCCGGTGATGTCGGCGCCTTGAGAGGCCCCGTAGGGATCGATGTTGATGATGTCATTGCCGGCACCGCCGTCGATGGCCGTGCGCATGGCCCATGCGCCGATCTGCACGGAGTCGTCGCCGTTGCCGGCGGCGATGGTGGAGGTGGTGCCGCTGTCGGCGGAGATGGTGTCGTTGCCGTCGCCACCGTCGACGGATGCGGTGGCATTGTCGTTGACGCGCAGGGTGTCGTTGCCGGCGCCGCCATAGAGCTGGTCGTTGCCGCCGTTGGAGACGAGCGTGTCATTGCCGTCACCACCGATGAGGATGTCGTCGCCCTGCCAGCCGTTGATGGTGTCGTCGCCGGCGGTGCCGGTGACGGTCGTGACGAGGCGGCGGAAGTTGTCGACGGTCCATCGGGTGCCGTCGGCGAAGACAGCCGAGTCGATGCGGTAGGCGTCGCCCTGGAACCAGTTGGTAATGGTGATGGCGTCGCCATTGGTGCCGACGTTCAGGACCATGTCGTTGCCGACGCGCGTGGCGGAGAGATCGGCCGCACTGATGCCTGCGCCGAAGACAATGGTCTTGTTGCTGGCGTTGCCAATGGAAGAGACGGTGTCATGGCCATCGCCACGGTTGAAGCGCAGGGTGGCGCTGTAGTAACCGAGGCTGATCTGGTCATCGCCAGTGCCGCCAGTGATGTCGGCGCCCTGCGAAGCCCCATAGGTGTCGATCTTGATGATGTCATTGCCGGCGCCGCCGTCGATGGTCGTCCGGTTGGCCCAGGCGCCGATCAGCACGGTGTCGTCGCCGTTGCCGGCGGCGATGGTGGAGGTGGTACCGCTGTCGGCGGAGATGGTGTCGTTGCCGTCGCCACCGTCGACGGTGGCAGTGGCGTTGTCGTTGACGCGCAGGGTGTCGTTGCCTGCCCCGCCATAGAGCTGGTCATTGCCGCCGTTGGAGACGAGCGTGTCATTGCCGTCACCACCGATGAGGATGTCGTCGCCCTGCCAGCCGTTGATGGTGTCATCGCCGGCGGTGCCGGTTACGGTCGTGACAAGGCGGCGGAAGTTGTCCGCGTTCCATCGGGTGCCATCGGCGAAGACGACAGTGTCGATGCGCTTCGAGCCGTCCAACTGGAACCAGTTGGTGATGGTGATGGCATCGCCATTGGAGCCGATGCTCAGGAGCATGTCGTCGCCGACGCGGGTGGCGGAGAGGTCGCCAGCGCTGATGCCGGGGCCGAAGACGATGGTTTTGTTGCTGGCGTTGGCGATGGAGGAGACGGTGTCATGGCCGTCGCCGCGGTTGAAGCGCAGGGTGGCGCTGTAATAGCCGAGGCGGATCTGGTCATCGCCGGTGCCGCCCATGATGTCGGCACCCTGAGAGGCGCCATAGGGATCGATTCTGATGATGTCGTCGCCAGCGCCACCATCAATGGAGGCCGAGCTGCCGCCGCCGATCTGGATCGTATCGTTGCCCAGCCCGCCATCGATCAGGTTGACGGCGTCGGCGTTCGACGTGATGGCGTCATCGCCGTCGCCGCCGGAGAAGATGTTCAGCCCCGCGCCACCGATCATGGTGTCGTTGCCTGCACCACCCGTAAATACGCCGGCTGAGCCGAGGCGGCCGTCCATCCACAGGTCTCCCGAGCCGCCCTGGAAACGGTTGGCCCCGGTTCCGCCAATGAACCGGCTTGGACCGTCGCCGCCGAAGAACTGCTGGTTGTCCCCTTTGCTGGCATCCACGGTGGTGCTGCCGTGCAGCGCGAAGAACACATTGCCTTGGCTGCCCTGTCCCGCGCTGGCCTGGACGGGGTCGGCTTTTTGGTGGGTACCGGTCAGAATGAACAGGCCGTTCAGTTCGCCAGTCTTGCCGATGGCGGCGGCTTGGCCGGGGGCAGCGTAGTGGATGCCCGGGTTGCCGGCGAGCCAAGTCGAGAGCAGGCCCCGGCTGTCCAGGTCTTGCGTCATGGACTGGAGTGTCGGCACAAGGGTGACGTCGGTCTTGTCCAGTGCGGCGCGGCCGTATTTGAGCAGGTCGACCACATCCGATGCGCCGCTGACCGGGTCCCGGTCATAAGCGGCTTGCAGTGCGGCGAGCACGTCCGCCGGGTGGTCGGACTGGAGGATGCGGACGTATTTGTCCAGGCGGGTCTGCAGCCAGGCCGCCGTAGACAGAGTCCAGCAAGGCATCGTAGCTTTGCTGCAGGTGTGCCAGCTGCTCGGCGGAAAGGGAAATCTGCAGCACGGTGGCTTGGAGCAGCGCACCAGCCCGGGGGCTGGCACCGTTATAGGCACTGGTCGATCCGTCCGTATTCACGGCCGACACGAACGCGCGGTTATGGCCCCACATCCAGCCCGAATCGACGGAGAACAGCGTCTGGCCGTTGAACTTCTCCAGGATGTCGACCATATGGGTCCACTTGCTGTACTCGGCGGTCCAGTTGCTCTTGGATATCAGCGCGTCATAACCCAGCGTGGTCGACTGGTAGTGCGCGACACCTGCGAACGCGTATTCATAGTTGACGCTGTCATTGGCGTAGGTGTTGCGCTGCATGAGCGACTTGAACGCGCTGGTGGTTGCCCATGCATCGATCAGCGCAGGCAGCAGCGCGAGTTGCTCGGCACGGGTGTTCGCGGCGGCGTACTGCTGCAGCATCGCCGAGAAATCTGGGGAGCGTGCGGCAGCCTGCCGGGTATCCCGGACTTGTCCGCTGCCGCGAACAAAGGGCAGCGCGGCTTGTACGGGCGTGAGCGTCACGTTGTCGGTGAAGACCGTGTAGAAGCCGTTGGTGACGAGGTTGGCTTCGACGATGTCGGTCTGGTGGCCGTCGGCCCAGGTGATCTTCGCCTTGCCGGTGACGACGTTGCCCCCGCCGATGTTCTGAAATGTACTGGTCTCGCTGGTCAGGTCAATGTCCTGGATGCCGAGCTTGCTGAGCAGAAACACTTCGTCGGCTTGCTCGATGCCGTCCTGATTGGTATCGGTCCAGATTGCGAGCTTGCCGAAGGCGGTATCGCTGGCGTTGATGTGGCCGTCGGCGTTGCTGTCCAGCGGGGCGAGTGCCTGGAAGCCGTTGGCGGCGAGTGATCCGTCGGGCAATGCGCGGGCATCGCCGAAGAGTTGGGCGCCGCTGGTGACCGGGCCATCCGCAGTGTTGACAAGAAAGCCGCCGGAGGCGATCCATCCGACCGCTTCCTTCTGGCCGGCGTTGGCGAGGTCGAACAGGACCTTGCTGTCATCGACGCCGGTGGCCCGGATGCCTTTGCCCAGATCGACCACGAGCGGGTCGCGGCCGCTGTCGAATTGCACGCTGCGGAAGAGCTGGTTGACCAGATCGTCGATGGCGTTCAGTGTGGATTTGACGTCGGGAAGTCTGAGCAGCACCTTGATGCTGCGCATGAACTGCTCGGAACTATAGATGCCAGGTACCAACTCCATCCAGTCTCTGGCGAGTTTGCTGATGGCGGGGTCGGCGCTGTCGATGCTTTCGTGCATGTTGTACATCGTGCGGATGTTCAACAGGGCGTTGTTGCATAAATCGACTTTGAAGTCGAAGCCATCCCTGTGAGGCGTAATTCAGTCGACGCGGACGGACTGCGGGCGGGCAAGCGCAGCCATGCGGTTGAGCAC
>CAKKOY010000196.1 GCA_919592095.1 Ralstonia syzygii subsp. syzygii
GCTCGCATCAACTGGATGTTCTCTACTGAAACGGCCCGCAAAAAATTGGCCAAAGCCTACCCTGTACCCACCTCTGACAAACCGTCATAACCCCTGTGCAGAGGTACTAGATGGGTATCGTGGGAAAAAATGTTGCTTGAGGTGGGACAATTAAACAGACCGGCCGGCATCACGATAAGACGAGGAAACCATGGATCTCAACCAACTGGCGCTGTTCGTGCGCGTCGTCGAAGCGGGGAGCTTCACGGCGGCGGCGGCGCGGCTGGACTTGCCCAAGTCGTCGGTCAGCCGGGGCATCGCCGCGCTCGAACAGGAATTGAACGTGCGCCTGTTACAGCGCACCACGCGTACGCTGCACCTGACCGATGCCGGCCAGAGCCTGTACCAGGTGGCGTCGCATGCACTGGAAGACATCGAGCGCGCCACCACCTGCGCCGGCGAGCTGCAGGATCTGCCGCGCGGCAAGGTGCGCATGACGGCCCCCGAAGATGTCGGCCGGCTGCTGATCGCGCCGATCGTGGCGCGCTTCATGCAGCAATACCCCGACATCGACCTGGACGTGGTGCTCACGGCGCGCAACGTCGATCTCGTGCAGGAGGGCTTCGACCTGGCGGTACGCGTCGGACGCCTGGCCGACAGTTCGCTGGTGGCCCGGCCGCTGGGCGTGCTGCGCATCGGCCTGTTCGCCTCGCCGGACTATCTGCAGAAGCAGGGCGTGCCGCAGGCGGTGCGCGATCTGGTCCATCACAGTTGCCTCGATTTCCGCGGCACCGGCCGCGGCGAGACGCAGTGGCGCCTGGTCGGCCCCGACGGCCTGAAGACCGTGGCCGTGCGCGCACGCCTGAATGCCGACAGCCTGTCGTATCTCGAAACGCTGATCGCGAGCGGCGCCGGTATCGGCCCGCTGCCCCTCTATGCCGGCGGCGTTGCGCGCGCCAATGCCCCGCTGCCGCGCCTGGTGCGGGTGCTGCCCGATTACGCCACCAGCGGCGAGCCCCTGCATCTGGTCACGCCTACCGCCCGCTTCATTCCCAAGCGGGTCCGCCTGCTGATCGACCTGCTGACGGAATCGATCCGCCACGAGCTGGAAAGCAGCGATCCATCATGAGCCGGGCCAGGGGGCACCGACGCCTCCATCGTCAAATGTTGTGACGCGTGCGCCGTCGATGGTCGTCGCGCGGCATGATCCACTTCGCGTGTGCCGCACGATGCGTCGCTCCATCTGCTGACGTGACCCCCGTGAAACGTTGCAGCGTTCTCCCCGTGTGCTGCGACGGGTCCGGCATGCGCGCCTTGGGTGTTCCGGCCTTGTCACCCGGAGGGCTGCACCGGCCCGGACCGCGTTGTCCGGGCTTTTTTTCGGCCACGACACCGGATGCCACTTCCGTCGTCCATTGTCCGCAGAATCAGATTGTTCCCATGGCCGGCGCCATACGCCGCCACGAAAATGCCGGCAATGCAATCCATGCCCGGAGCGCATCCCGGTATGCCGGCCGCCGGCCCGTCGGGACACGCACGTGGCGCCTGCCTCTTTTTCATGGAACCCGATCATGCGTATCGCCTTGCTTGAAGACGATCCCTTCCAGAGCGAAGTCATTGCCCAGATACTGTCCCAGTCCGGCCACGACGTGGTGACGTTCACCAACGGCACCACCCTGCTGCGTATGCTGGGCCGTTCGTCGTACGACATGCTGGTGCTCGACTGGCACACGCCCGGCATGCTGGGCATCGATCTGCTGAGCGTCGTGCGTAGCCGGCACCAGGAGGTCCTGCCGATCCTCTTCGTCACGGCCGAGGAGCGCGAGCGGGGCCTGGTGCGCGCGCTGGGCCAGGGCGCGGATGATTACATCGCCAAGCCGTTCCACATCCCCGAGTTGCGCGCCCGCGTGGAAGCCCTGCTGCGTTGGGCCTACCCGGTGCCGTACGCCGGCATGCCGTTCGCGGTCGGCCCGTATCGCTTCAACCCGCAGCGTCGGCAGGTCACGCTGCACGGCGAGCACCTTGCGCTCACGGGCATCGAGTTCCAGCTGGCCATGCTGCTATTCGCCAACGCGGGCCGCACGCTGTCGCGCGATCACATCTTCGGGCAGGTCTGGGGCCGCAATTCGGCGGAGTACACGCGCACGATCGACAGCCATGTGTCGCGTATCCGCCTGAAGCTCCAGGTCGAGCCCGCGAACGAGGTCCGGCTGGTGGCGGTGTACAAGCACGGCTACCGCCTGGACCACCTGAGCGCCGCAGACAAGACTGGCACCATGGCTGCGGCGGTTGTGGAACCCGCGGTGACATAGCGCCGCAGTTCTTCCAGGTCCGTCCGGCCGACCAGCCTGTTGGCTGTCCCGGATACACGCGTTATGCGCTATGCGCGTGCTTCGGCCAACTGCCGGATCCGCAGCAGCAGCATCCTGCGGATCCATCCGCTGGGCACGCGGATGAGGTACCAGTACGGCGCAAACCGGCGTCGCGTGGCCGGATCCGGACAGTGGACACAGGTCCGTGTGGTCAGCAGCGTGCCGGCACCATCGCAGGGCTCGGCGACGAACGTCATGACCAGCTTGGCAACACCCGGTTCGCTGAAGCCGTGGAAGTCGTCCGCCGTCACGCGGATGAGGCCGCCCGTCGGCTCCCAGAACCGGCCGACCAGGCCGAATGCGCATTCGCGATCGCCGTCGCGTCCGAGCACGGTGAAATCGTGCAGGCCGAAGGTGGCATCGACACGCCGCGCGCCGATCTCGGCGCCCGCGAACGCCGCCACGCGCGCAGGCAGGGCGCGCATATGCAAGAACAGCTTCGCCAGCGGAAAGTCGGCGACGTCGAGCCGCGGTACCAGGTCGAGCACCCGGCCGGGCGGCGCCGCGATCCGGATCCGGTGCATTTCGCTGAACTGATGCTGAGGAAGGAAGGTGTCGAGCAGGGACATGGGGTATGGGCAGTCAGGCGTTCATGCTTGGGGTTCTTCGTTCGCAGGTGTGGTGCCGATGGCGGCGATGCGCGCTGGCGGCTCGGTCAGGCTGCGTTTCATCAGCCACGATACGCCCGGGACGTGCAGGCCGGCGGCAAACACGGCATCGCGTGCTCAGCCACCGTACTTCGCCTGGAAGCACGGCGTGAGCGCGCGGCTGACGGTCTGGTAGGCCTGCACGGTGCGCAGCCTGCGCGCATGGTAGGCGAGGGCGCCGTCGACCGGACCCTGCGCCTGCACGGCGGAGGCGAGGGCCAGGGCGTCCTGCGCCGCCAGCGTGGTGCCCAGGCCCAATTGCGGACTCATCGCGTGGGCCGCGTCGCCGATTACGCAATAGGGCGGCCGGGCCAGGGCGCGCGGCCAGGTGTGGCGGTAGACGGCGAACGGTAGGTCGTCGTGCGCGCCGATTTGCTCGACCACCGGCGCCGATTGCGGCCACAGGCGCAGCACCTGCTGCCTCCATTGCCCGATGTCGGTCCGTCGCCAGGTCTCCAGGGCATCGCCACGCAAGCTCCAGAACATCGAGAGGCGCGTGCGGCGACCTTCTACGTCGGTGGGCAGCAGGCCCATCATCTCGCGCGTGCCGCGGAAGCGTTGCTGCAGCACGTGCGGATCCCACCCATCCACCCACGCCTGGAACCACAGCGTGCCCCAGCGGTAGACGCTCGAAGGCCCCGCCAGCCCGGCCTGCTCGCGCAGCGTCGACGCCGCGCCCCGGTGTGCCGGCGAGATCGACGTCGATCAGCCGCCAGCCCCGATGGCTCAGGCCGAGCAGCCGGTCGATCGGCGCACCGATTCCTTCGAGCTCGCGGCCCAGGCCCAGGGCCTCGAACGCGCGGATGCCTTGCGGTTGGATCAGCAGCCCCGCGCCCATGGCCGTCAGCTGTGGATGTTTTTCGAAAACACGGACATCGTGGCCCTGGCGGGCAAGGGCGATGGCGGCAGCCAGGCCGGCGTTGCCGGCGCCGGCGATGCCGATGGACAGCGGACGAAGAGCGGTCATGGAAATGTGTCGGAGTCGTATCGGAATGATAACGATGCGCCACGCAGTGCGGTGCTGCGACGCCGGTCGACCCCGGCAACTACGAGACGGTGAAAGCTGCCTGTATTGCCCAGAGGTTGCGGCGAGTCCGTGGCGTTGCCCGCGACTCACGGCATGTGCTGCGTGCAGGCATGGCCACCTGGCGATCGTGTTCACGTTTCTGTCCCGAAACTGTCACGGCCGCGCCCTCAGTATTCCCAGTGGAGGCCTTCGGCACGGACTTTGTTGCCTGGGCAGGCGGTTTCGCGGCACCCCTCAGCTTGGTGCGCTGTTTCCGGGACACCGATACCGCGAAGCTCGAGGTCAACCCCGACACCCCATGGCGACATTGCACGATTTTGTCATTTGTCGGCGCCGCCCTGGCGTGTTGTCTTCCATGTCAGGACGTCTTGCGGGAGCGGCTATGCCAACACTCGACTCTCTTTCCAGGCACCGGAGCACGGCCCCTGAGCAGAGGATGCTGAAGGTCCTGCTCACGCTGCTGCTCGGTGCACTCCTCGCGGTCATGCTGTTCAACTTGCTCAACGGCGCGGGCGCGCTGGCGCATATCTATTTCGCCTTTGGCGGAACCAGCTGGCCGCTGGCGGGCAATTGCATTGTGTTGCCGTGCTTGTGAAGGTGGTGACGTGTCGCCTGACCGAAGGTGCGAGGCACCCGTTACGGCATGCCGGCATGGCCCTGGCCCCAAAGCAAAAAGCCGCGAACCCTTGCGGGATCGCGGCTTTTCTTGAGACTGGTGGCGAATCAGGGACTCGAACCCCGGACCTGCGGATTATGATACTCCCGCGAACCCTATAAATATCAGTCACTTACGCCTAAATCCGTGCCGCAATCGGGTTCGGATCGCCGCCCGCAAACCCTTGTCCCGCTTGGGCGCTTTTCGCTTTGCGGAACAAAACCCCGTTGCCGGAAGACATCCCTGCACGGGGTTCCAAGCCGGGATTCTGCCGCAGCACATGTGAACTGCGGTTGACTGTTTGTGAGCTGTGGATTACGATGAGGGCATGATCACAATCCGCACCACCGAAGTCTTCGACGCATGGTTCGACAGCCTCAAGGACCGCATGGCAAAGCGCCGCATCCAGGCTCGCATTG
>CAKKOY010000197.1 GCA_919592095.1 Ralstonia syzygii subsp. syzygii
CAACCCTTCCAGCTCTCTCTCCCAGCCACTCACCGTTCCTTGCATCGGACCATGATCGTCTCATCTCACATGGACAACATCATAGGCGATAGGTACGGCTGTAGTACTAAAAAGGCAAAAGCATCTCCCGGAAACACGAGGTCTCCAATTTAAAAGCGGGTTGGTGGTTGGGCGGCCGAAGCGGGTTTCTTCGCAAAGCCGGTGCGACGCTGTCCGGGATCGCACAGGCGACGCGACGATGACGGTGTCGGTCTCGCGCGGCCGATTGGCGGGCGTCGCCGGCGCGTTCTGACGGTCACTCCGTGTCGCCATTACAATGCGCACCTGTTCCTTTTTCCCGGAGTCTGTCGCAATGCCCACGCTTGAACCCTCCGTGCTCGACCAGCTGTTCCATGAAGCCCGCACCCACAACGTGTGGCTGGACAAACCGGTCGACGACGAACTGCTGCACACGCTGTACGACACCGTCAAGTACGGCCCGACCGCCGCCAACAGCACGCCGGCCCGCTTTGTCTTCGTCAAGAGCGCCGCCGCCAAGGAACAGCTGATTCCGTGCATGTCGGCCGGCAACCAGGAGAAGACGCGGCAGGCGCCCGTCACCGTGATCGTCGCGTACGACACCCACTTCCACGAGCAGTTGCCCAAGCTGTTCCCGCATGTCGACGCCCGTTCGTGGTACGCCGGCGACCAGGCCAAGATCAACGCCGCCGCGCTGATGAACAGCTCGCTGCAGGGCGGCTATCTCGTGATCGCGGCCCGTGCGCTGGGCCTGGACTGCGGTCCGATGGCGGGCTTCGATGCCGACAAGGTCAACGCCACGTTCTTCGCTGACGGCCAGTGGAGGGTCAACTTCATCATGAACCTCGGCTATGGCGACACCGAGAAGCTGCATCTGCGCAACCCGCGCCTGTCGTTCGAAGAAGCCTGCAAGATCCGCTGATCGACGATCGGTCGGCGGGATCGCGCACGGAGAAACGGGGACTTGAAGTCCCCGTTTTTTTCATTCCTTCGGCGCCGGCGTCTTCTGCCTGAACTCGCACAGCGGCTCGATCGCGCAGTGCCAGCATTCCGGCTTGCGTGCCTTGCACACGTAGCGCCCGTGCAGGATCAGCCAGTGGTGCGCATCCTGGCGGAATTCCTCCGGCACCACCTTCAGCAGCTTCAGCTCGACTTCCAGCACGTTCTTGCCCGGCGCGAGCCCCGTGCGGTTGGCAACGCGGAAGATGTGCGTGTCGACCGCGATGGTCGGCTCGCCGAAGGCCGTGTTCAGTACAACGTTGGCGGTCTTGCGGCCCACGCCCGGCAAGGCTTCCAGCGCGGCGCGGTCGCGCGGGACCTGGCCGCCGTACTGGTCGAGCAGGATGCGGCAGGTCTGCAGGATGTGCTTGCACTTGGTGCGGTACAGGCCGATGGTCTTGATGTAGGCGGTCAGGCCTTCCTCGCCCAGCGCCAGCATCTTGGCCGGTGTATCGGCCACCGGGAACAGCTTGCGCGTGGCCTTGTTGACGCCCACGTCGGTTGCTTGCGCCGACAGCAGCACGGCGATCAGCAGTTCGAACGGCGTGGTGTATTCCAGCTCGGTGGTCGGCGTCGGATTGTGCTCGCGGAGCGTTTCGAAGAGGGCGCGGCGCTTGGCTGGGTTCATCGAGGGACGATGGTGGGGATAGGGAAGGTCAGGGCTTGTCCGACGGCGGCTTGCTCAGGTCGGCGATGCGCTTGCGGCGCGCTTCGGCCTCGTCGATCTGGGCCTGCACCTCGGCCGGGACGTTGGTGACGTTGCGTGGACCCTGCCCGCGCGCGGCCATCTCGGCCTGCTTCTGGCGGGCGCGCTCGATGGCGGCCTGGATGATCGCCTGCTTGCGGGCCTGGGCGGCGCGTTCGGCCTCGTCGTCGGGCTGCTCGGCATTGACCGCAGCCAGCTTGGCGGCAGCCTTCTCGGCCAGGCGGGCTTCGTTCTCGGCCTTCTCGCGCGCCAGGCGCTCGTTGCGGAAGACGTAGCGGGCGCGGGCCAGATCGGCCTGCGCCTGGCTCCAGGCGTCCCAGCCGGTGCGCTCGCCGGTCACGGGCACCATGTCGATGCAGTCGACCGGGCAGGGCGCGACGCAGAGGTCGCAGCCGGTGCACCAGTCCTCCAGCACCACGTGCATCGCCTTGGGCGCGCCCACGATGGCATCGACCGGGCAGGCCTGGATGCACAGCGTGCAGCCGATGCAGCGCTCTGGATCGATGACCGCCAGGGCGCGCGGCTGCTCGACGCCGTGTTCAGGATCCAGTGCGAGTAACGGGCCGGTACGCCCGAGCGCCTCGGACAGGCGCCGGATGCCTGCCGCGCCGCCCGGCGGGCAGCGGTTGGGCAGCGCCTCGCCGCGCGCCATGGCTTCGGCATAGGGGCGGCAGCCGTTGTAGCCGCATTTGGTGCATTGCGTCTGCGGCAGCAGGTCTTCGAGCCGGTCGGCCAGGGACGGGGCCAAGGAAACCACGATGGGACAAGTCGTTGGAATAGTTTGTCATTATCGCCGATTTGACGGGGTCGCAAGGCGTGCATGCCCGGAGCGCCGCGCCGGCGAAGTCGGTCTGGCCGTGTGACATAATCAATCGGTTCCAACGGATCATCGCGCCATGCCGTCTTATCCTGCCGTGCCGCTTGCAGACGTCGATTCGCCCGCCGAGGCCGTCCAGGGTGAGGCCGCCCCCGGCGATACCGGCGCACCGCGCGCCCGCCGCGATCCGGCCGGTACGCGTCGGCGCATCCTGGCCGCCGCCACCGAGGAGTTCTCGCGCGGCGGTTTCGCCGGGGCCCGGGTCGACGCCATCGCCCGCAGGGCCGAGACCAACGAGCGCATGCTGTACTACTACTACGGCAGCAAAGAAAAGCTCTTCCTGGCGGTGCTCGAGCACATGTATTTCCGCTTCAAGGAAGCCGAGGAGCGTGTGCAGATCGAAGCGGCCGATCCGCGCGAGGCCGTGATCCAGCTGGCCCGCTTCGTCTGGGATTTCTATTACGAGAACCCCGAGTTCATCCGCCTGCTCAACAGCGAGAACCTGCATGAGGCGCGGCACCTGAAGACCTCGCCGCACCTGGGCCGGCTGGTCAATCCGATCATCGACGTGCTGCGCGGGGTGGTCGAGCGCGGCCAGCGCGCCGGCCTGTTCCGAGATGATGTCGATGTGCCGCGGCTGTACCTGACGATCTCCGCGCTGGGCTACTACGTGCTGTCCAACCGCTATACGATCAGCGCGGTGGTGGGGCGCGACATTGCCTCGGCGGAAGAGCACGAGGCCTTCGCCCAACTGCATATCCGGATGCTGCTCGCGTATCTCGAGCGTCCCGAGGCCTGAGCCGCGCGCCGATCCGCCAAAGAAAAAGCCTCGCGATGGCGAGGCTTTGTTCTTTGGCGCAGGCGCCGCGATCAGGCGACTGCCTTGATGCGCGTGCTGCTGTCGTAGCGGCGGATGAAGTCGCGCAGTTGCGGATACACGAACTCGCGCCAGCGCCGGCCCGAGAAGATGCCGTAGTGGCCGCACTTGGACGCGGTCAGGTGCTGCTTGCGCGTCTTAGGGATGCTGCTGCACAGATCGTGCGCCGCTTCGGTTTGGCCGCTGCCCGAGATGTCGTCCAGTTCGCCCTCGATGGTGAACAGCGCGGTGCCCTTGATGTCCTGCGGGCGCACCGGCTTGTCGTCCACCACCCAGGTGCCGTTGGCCAGGTGGAATTCCTGGAACACGTCGCGGATGGTGTCCAGGTAGTACTCGGCCGCCATGTCCAGTACGGCGTTGTACTCGTCATAGAAGCGCACGTGGGCTTCGGCGTCTTCCTTGTCGCCTTCGAGCAAGCTCAGGTAGTAGTCGTAGTGCGACGAGACGTGGCGGTCGTGATTCATCGCCACGAAACCGGCGTGCTGCAGGAAGCCGGGATAGACGTGGCGGCCGTGTCCCAGATAGTTGGCCGGCACGGTGTAGATCACATTGTTCTCGAACCACGCGAGCGACTTGTTGGTCGCCAGCGAGTTGACGGCGGTCGGGCTCTTGCGGGCGTCGATCGGGCCACCCATCATCGTCATGGTCAGCGGTGTCTTCTCGCCGTCCGATGCCATCAGCGAGATGGCCGCCAGCACCGGCACGGTCGGCTGGCACACCGAGATCACATGCAGCTTGTCGGCACCGATGTGCGTGATGAATTCGCGGATGTAGGCGATGTAGTCGGACAGGCGGAACGGACCGGCCTGGGCCGGCACCATGCGCGCGTCGATCCAGTCCGTCACATAAACCTTGTGATCCTGCAGCAGCGTGCGCACCGTGTCGCGCAGCAGCGTCGAGTGGTGGCCGGACAATGGCGCACACACCAGGACGACCGGCTCGTCCTTGAGCATGCGGATGGTTTCCGGATCGTCGGCATAGCGCTTGAAGCGGACCAGGCGGCAGAACGGCTTTTCGATGATGGTCTGCTCGACGATAGGGATGTCGCGTCCGTTCGACTTGACCGAGCGGATGTTGAATTCCGGCTTCTCGTATTCCTTGCCGAGCCGATACAGCAGTTCGTAGCCCGCGGCGTAGCGTTGCGCGCCGGGCAGCAGCGACAGCGGACTCAGCGGATTGGTGAAGGTCTTGGCGGTCGCCTGGGCCCAGGCCGTCATCGGGCTGAGCATGGCGCGCTGGAATTCGTGAAGCTGGTAAAGCATGGCTGGACGGTCCGTGGTAGCGAAAGGCGACGCAAACGATTCTGCTGATTATGCACCCGGGGGCGGGATACTGCGATGCAGCAGAAACCCTGACAAAGCGTGTGACGCGGTGCTCATGATGCAACCGTGTCAGTCAATCGATAAGCAGCAAAAAAGCGGCCAAAGCCGCTTTTTTGTTGAGTTTGCCTAGTACTACAGCCGTACCTATCGCCTATGATGTTGTCCATGTGAGATGAGACGATCATGGTCCGATGCAAGGAACGGTGAGGGGCTGGGAGAGAGAGCTGGAAGGGTTG
>CAKKOY010000198.1 GCA_919592095.1 Ralstonia syzygii subsp. syzygii
CTCGCATCAACTGGATGTTCTCTACTGAAACGGCCCGCAAAAAATTGGCCAAAGCCTACCCTGTAACCACCTCTGACAAACCGTCATAACCCCTGTGCAGAGGTACTAGTGGAAAGCCAGAGCGGCAGCATCGAGTTTGCCGGCCAGAACATCAGCGCGCTCAAGGGGCAGGCGCTGCAGACGCTGCGCCGCAACATCCAGTTCATCTTCCAGGACCCGTTCGCCTCGCTGGACCCGCGCGTGCCGGTCGGCTACTCGGTCATGGAGCCGCTGCTGGTGCACAAGGTGGCCTCGGGCAGGCAGGCGCAGGCGCGCGTGGAATGGCTGCTCGACAAGGTCGGCCTGCAGGCGGCGCATGCGGCGCGCTATCCGCACGAATTCTCGGGCGGCCAGCGGCAGCGCATCTGCATTGCGCGGGCGCTGGCGCTGAACCCGAAGGTGGTGATCGCCGACGAGTCGGTCTCGGCGCTGGACGTGTCCATCCAGGCGCAGATCGTCAACCTGATGCTCGACCTGCAGAAGGAATTCGGCATCGCCTTCCTGTTCATCTCGCACGACATGGCGGTGGTGGAGCGCATCAGCCACCGCGTGGCGGTGATGTACCTGGGCCAGATCGTCGAGATCGGCCCGCGCCGGGCGATCTTCGAAAACCCGCAGCATCCGTACACGAGGAAGCTGATGTCGGCGGTGCCGGTCGCGGACCCGGCGCGCCGTCACCTGAAGCGCGAACTCTCCACGCACGAGATTCCCAGCCCGATCCGCGCCATCGGCGATGCGCCGGTGGTGCCGCCGTTGGTGCAAGTGGCGCCAGACCACTTTGTCGCCCGCCATGCGATTGGCGGCGCTTATTGAACGCAGGACGTCATCTTTGATGAGGAGGTAGGACCATGTTCAATCGATTCGCTTTCGGCCCGCGCGCCGCGCTGCTCGCCGGCGGGCTTGCCCTTGCGGCATTCACTATGCCGGCCTTTGCCGCCAAGGATGCGGTGATGGCGGTCTACTCGACCTTCACCACGCTGGACCCGTACGACGCCAACGACACGCTGTCGTTCAGCGCCACCAAGTCGTTCTACCAGGGGCTGTTCGGCTTCGACAAGGACATGAAGCTGGTCAATGTGCTGGCCGAGAGCTATGACGTCAGCAAGGACGGCCTGGTCTACACCTTCAAGCTGCGCCATGGCGTGAAGTTCCACGACGGCACCCCCTTCGACGCCAACGCCGTCAAGGCCAACCTGGACCGCGTGACCAACCCGGCCAACAAGCTCAAGCGCTACACGCTGTTCAACCGCGTGGCCAAGACCGAGGTGGTGGACCCGACCACCGCGCGCGTGACGCTCAAGGAGCCGTTCTCGCCGTTTATCAACGTGCTGGCGCACCCGTCGGCGGCCATGATCTCGCCGGCCGCGCTGCAGAAGTACGGCAAGGACATCGCCTTCCACCCGGTCGGCACCGGCCCGTTCGAATTCGTCGAATGGAAGCAGACCGACTACCTGAAGGGCAAGAAATTCGCCGGCTACTGGAAGGCCGGCCTGCCGAAGATCGACACCATCACGTGGAAGCCGGTGGTCGACAACAACACCCGCGCCACCGTCATGCAGACGGGCGAGGCCGATTTCGCCTTCAGCATCCCGTTCGAGCAGGCCGCCGTGCTCAAGGGCAACCCGAAGGTCGACCTGATCGCCGCGCCGTCGATCATCCAGCGCTACATCACGTTCAACACCCACGTGAAGCCGTTCGACAACCCGAAGGTGCGCCAGGCGATCAACTACGCCATCAACAAGGACGCGCTGACCAAGGTGGCCTTCTCGGGCTATGCCGTGCCGGCCGACGGCGTGGTGCCGCAGGGCGTGGACTACGCCGTCAAGCTGGGCCCGTGGCCGTACAACCCGGCCAAGGCGCGCGCGCTGCTGAAGGAGGCGGGTTACCCCGACGGCTTCGAGACGCAGCTGTGGTCGGCCTACAACCACACCACGGCGCAGAAGATCATCCAGTTCGTGCAGCAGCAGCTGGCGCAGGTCGGCATCAAGGCGCAGGTGCAGGCGCTGGAAGCCGGCCAGCGTGTCGAGCGCGTCGAGAGCGTGCAGAAGCCCGAGGATGCCGGCGTGCGCATGTACTACATGGGCTGGTCGAGCTCGACGGGTGAGTCCGACTGGGCGCTGCGTCCGCTGCTGGCGTCCGAGGCGTTTCCGCCCAAGCAGCTGAACGTGGCGTACTACAAGAACGAGCAGGTCGATGCCGACATCGCCGGCGCGCTGCGCACGACGGATCGCGCCGAGAAGACCAAGCTGTACACCGACGCGCAGAAGCGCATCTGGGAAGACGCGCCGTGGGCCTTCCTAGTGACGGAGAAGGTGGTCTACGCGCGCGCCAAGCGTCTGTCGGGTGCCTATGTGGCGCCGGACGGCTCGTTCAGCTTCGACGACATCGACATCAAGCCGTAACGCCGTACCGGCCCGCGCATGCAGCCTGCGCGCGGGCCGGGAATTTCCGCCCGTGGTGGATGCCATGCTGAATTACTTCGTAAAACGTGTGCTGGGCGTGATTCCGACACTGCTGATCGTGGCGGTGCTGGTGTTCCTGTTCGTGCACCTGCTGCCGGGCGATCCGGCGCGGCTGGCCGCCGGCCCCGAGGCGGATACCGCCACCGTCGAACTGGTGCGCAAGGACCTGGGCCTGGACAAGCCGATGCACGAGCAGTTCGTGCGCTTCTTCGCCAATGCCGTGCGCGGCGAGTTCGGCATGTCGCTGCGGACCAAGCGGCCGGTCAGCGACGAGATCGGCGAGCGCTTTCTGCCCACGCTCAACCTGACCCTCGCCAGCATGGCGTGGGCCGTGGTCTTCGGCATGGCCATCGGCATTGCTTCCGCCGTGTGGCGCAACCGGTGGCCGGACCGGCTGGGCATGACGCTGGCCGTGTCGGGCATCTCCTTCCCGGCCTTCGCGCTGGGCATGCTGCTGATGGAGGTGTTCTCCGTGCAACTGGGCTGGCTGCCCTCGATCGGGGCCGACAGATGGAAGCACTACATCCTGCCGTCGCTGACGCTGGGCGCCGCCGTGGCCGCCGTGATGGCGCGCTTCACGCGGGCTTCGTTTGTCGAGGTGCTGCAGGAAGACTTCGTGCGCACCGCCCGCGCCAAGGGCGTGCGCGAGACCGTGGTGGTGCTCAAGCATTGCCTGCGCAACGCGATGATCCCCGTGGTGACCATGATGGGCCTGCAGTTCGGCTTCCTGCCGGGCGGCTCGATCGTGGTGGAGAAGGTATTCAACTGGCCGGGCCTGGGGCGCCTGCTGGTGGATGCGGTGGAGATGCGCGACTACCCCGTCATCCAGGCCGAGGTGCTGCTGTTCTCGCTGGAATTCATCCTGATCAACCTGGTGGTGGACATCCTGTACACCGTGATCAACCCGACCATCCGCTACGCGAAATAAGGAGTCCGCCATGACACAGGCATCCAGCCCGGCGGTGGTTCCGCAGGCCGCCAGCGAACCGGTCCGCACGCCCTGGAGCGAGTTCTGGCGCAAGTTCCGCAAGCAGCATCTGGCGCTCGGCGCCGGCGTGTTCGTGCTCGCGCTGGTGGTGGTGGCGATCCTGGCGCCGCATCTGGTGCCGTTCGATCCGGAAAACTATTTCGACTACGACGCGCTCAACGCCGGGCCGTCGGCCGCGCACTGGTTCGGCGTCGATTCGCTCGGCCGCGACATTTTCAGCCGCATCCTGATGGGCACGCGGATCTCGCTGGAGGCAGGCTTCCTGTCCGTCGTCATCGGCGCCATCATCGGTACGGTGCTCGGCCTGCTCGCCGGCTATTACGAAGGCGGGTGGGATCGCATCGTCATGCGCATCTGCGATGTGCTGTTCGCCTTCCCCGGCATCCTGCTGGCGATCGGCATCGTGGCGATCCTGCGCAGCGGCATGGCCAACGTGATCTTTGCCGTGGCGGTGTTCAGCATCCCGGCCTTCGCGCGGCTGGTGCGCGGCAACACGCTGATGCTCAAGCACCTGACCTACGTGGAGGCCGCGCGCAGCATCTGCGCATCGGACTGGACCATCATCCTGTGCCACATCCTGCCGGGCACCATCTCGTCCATCGTGGTGTATTTCTCGATGCGGATCGGCACCTCGATCATCACGGCCGCGAGCCTGTCCTTCCTGGGCCTGGGCGCGCAGCCGCCGATGCCGGAGTGGGGCGCGATGCTCAACGAGGCGCGCGCCGACATGGTGACCGCGCCGCATGTGGCGATCTTCCCGAGCCTCGCCATTTTCCTGACCGTGCTGGCGTTCAACCTGCTGGACGATGGCCTGCGGGATGCGCTCGACCCGAAGATCGACCGCCGCTGACATGACCCATAGCATGGCCCATATCGGCGTGCTGCCGGCCGGCGCGCGCAACAGCATCACGGACGTGGCCGGCGTCACGGTCGGGCACGCCACGCTGGCCGGCGGCAGCATCCAGACCGGCGTGACGGTGGTGCGCCGTGCTCAACGGCTTCGGCAAGAGCGTCGGCCTGCTGCAGGTGGATGAGCTCGGCGTGCTGCAGGTGGATGAGCTCGGCGTGCTGGAAACGCTCATCGGGCTGACCAACACCTTCGCCGTGGGCGACGTGGCGCGGGCGCAGATCCAGCATGCCGTCGAGGCGCATCCGCAGATCGGGCGCGCGTGGCCCACCGTCAACCCGCTCGTCTTCGAATGCAACGACGGCTACCTGAATGACCTGCAGGCCTTCGCCGTGCGGGACCTGCACTATTACGCCGCGCACCTGGCGGCGGGCAGCGCGTTCGCGCAGGGCGCGGTGGGCGCGGGCCGGGGCATGTCGGCGTTCGGCGTGAAAGGGGGGCTAGTACTACAGCCGTACCTATCGTCTAAGATGTTGTCCATGTGAGATGAGACGATCATGGTCCGATGCAAGGAACGGTGAGGGGCTGGGAGAGAGAGCTGGAAGGGTT
>CAKKOY010000199.1 GCA_919592095.1 Ralstonia syzygii subsp. syzygii
GACTCTTACCTCCCGTCGACCGGAAACCCCCATCAATACTGCTTCTCCACCACCTCGAACACCCCGCCTTCGCTTTCGCTTCGGCGCTGTGTCGTGCAGCGAGGGGCGAATGCTAATGCGTCGACGTTTGACTGGCAAGTCTTTTTTGAACGGACTGGAAAATCCTCTTTGGCCCCGGCCCTCAAATAAGAAGAAAGCAGCCGACCAGCTCGGTCTCGAAGCGCTACAACTGGGCCCGCCACGGCAGTGGACAGTCATGCCAGTTGGATTGACATCCGCAGCGATCCAGCACGTTGATCGCGCCGGCCACGGTCAGGCCCAGGGGGGGGCCATCGAACTGGCATCCAACCGTCGCCGCGTCAAAGCCGGTGGTAATGACGAAGCGATGCGCCTGCTCCGCACCGGCAACTCGACCGGTAAGCCAGCCTCGCTCAGGTGTGTCGCCTGGCATCGACCACTTCCAGTGCCGTCACAAATACCGCCTCATTGTTAGGAATTTGGCGATACCGACCAAGCGACGCAAGTCATCTACCTCGTCACACGGCTTGGAATCACTCCCACTCGATCGTGGCCGGTGGCTTACCCGACACGTCGTACACCACGCGGTTGATGCCTCGCACTTCATTGATAATACGGTTCGACACCCGCCCCAGCAGCGCATAGGGCAGGTGCGCCCAGTGCGCCGTCATGAAGTCGGTGGTCTGCACCGCGCGCAGCGCGACCACGTAATCATAGGTACGGCCGTCGCCCATCACACCGACCGACTTGACCGGCAGGAACACCGCAAAGGCCTGGCTGGTCAGGTCGTACCAGCTCTTCCCGGCCGGGTCTTCGGCGCACAGGCCCGCGACGGCATCCTGCGCGGTGGCCTTAGTGCCACGCAGCTCCTCAATGAAGATGGCATCGGCGCGGCGCAGCAGATCCGCGTATTCGCGCTGGACCTCGCCCAGGATGCGCACGCCCAAGCCTGGGCCCGGGAACGGGTGGCGGTACACCATCTCGGGCGGCAGACCAAGCGCGACGCCCAGCTCGCGCACCTCGTCCTTGAACAGGTCGCGCAGCGGCTCCAGCAGCTTCAGGCCCAGCGTCTCGGGCAGGCCGCCGACGTTGTGGTGGCTCTTGATCGCGGTCGCCTTCTTGGTCTTGGCGCCGCCCGATTCGATCACGTCCGGGTAGATCGTGCCCTGCGCCAGCCATTTCGCATTGGTCAGCTTCTTGGCCTCGGCCTGAAACACCTCGACGAACTCGCGGCCGATGATCTTGCGCTTGGCTTCCGGATCGGTCACGCCGGCCAGGTGGCCAAGGAACTGCTCGGAAGCATCGACGTGCACGACCCTCGCATGCAGCCGGCCCTCGAACATGTTGAGCACCATCTGGCCTTCGTTCAGGCGCAGCAGGCCGTGATCGACGAACACGCACGTCATTTGGTCACCGATCGCGCGATGGATCAACGCAGCGGCCACGGACGAATCGACGCCGCCCGACAGGCCCAGGATCACCTCCTCATCGCCCACCTGCTCGCGGATGGCCTTGACGGCCTCCTCGATGTGGTCGCGCATGATCCAGTCCGGCTTGGCGCCGGCGATCTCCAGCACGAAGCGCTCGAGCAACGCACGGCCCTGCACGGTGTGCGTAACTTCCGGGTGGAACTGCACGGCGTAGTAGCCGCGCGATTCGTCCGCCATGCCGGCGATCGGGCAGCTCGGCGTGGAAGCCATCAGCTTGAAGCCCGGCGGCAGCTCGGTGACCTTGTCGCCGTGGCTCATCCACACCTTGAGCATGCCGTGGCCTTCCGGCGTGCGGAAATCTTCGATGCCATCCAGCAGACGGGTGTGGCCGTGGGCGCGCACCTCAGCGTAACCGAACTCGCGGTGTGAGCTGGCTTCCACCTTGCCGCCCTGCTGCACGGTCATCGTGAACATGCCGTAGCAGATGCCGAGCACCGGCACGCCCAGGTCCCACACCGCCTGCGGGGCACGCAAATCCTGGTCTTCGTAGGTGCTGGCGTGGCTGCCGGACAGGATGATGGCCTTGGGCGCGAACTCGCGCACGAAGGCGTCGGACACGTCGTTCGGGTGGATTTCGCAGTAGACGTGCGCTTCGCGGACGCGCCGCGCGATCAGCTGCGTGACCTGCGAGCCGAAATCAAGGATGAGGACTTTGTCGTGCATGTTGTGGAGGGAGAGAATCGGCAATCGTGTCGACTTCGGTGCCGGGACCGTAGCCCGGCGGCGGCATGTAGGCGGGCTCCTTGCGCTCGGCGTCCGCGCGTTCGCGTTCACGCGTGGCGGCCGCCTCTTCGCGCGCTTTGGCAGCCCGCTCGCGTTCGGCGTGGCGCACGCGGCGCGAGGCCGGAATCTGCACGGCGGCGAACAGCGCCAGCACGGCAGCAAAGGTTGGCAGCCAGATGCGGCCCGCGCCGTCCACCGGCAGATGGAAGAACAGCAGCCAGGCGATCACCAGCACGGCCACCGCCAGGTTCACATGACCGACCACCTGCGCCACGGCGGTGGTCAGTTGCCCGTTGACGGTGGCGTGCCACAGCAGCCAGGCCAGGCCGATCAGCGTCACGCCGAGCAACTGGCCGTACATCGCCGGATCCGGCTGCGGCAGCTGCAGCGCACCGAAGATGGACGACAGCGGGGACGCCAGCAGGACGAGACCAACGCACAGCGCGACAGCTGCATCCAGAAACAGAACGAGTCGCAAAAGCGCTTTCATCATCGTCTCCAGTTGCGGGTGGCCGCCCCGTGCGCCGGCCACCGGATTGAACGCCGCCGGAGCGTCCGCGCCCCGGCGCCAGTACTGCGTGCCTTCTATCGCGGGTGCGATGACCGGTGCGCCGGTCAGTCGAGGTGATAGTTCGGCGCTTCCTTCGTGATCTGCACGTCGTGCACGTGCGATTCGCGCATGCCGGCGGCAGTGATCTGGACGAACTGGCTCTTCTCGTGCCATTCGGCGATCGACGCGCAGCCGCAGTAGCCCATCGACGAGCGGATGCCGCCCGTCAGTTGGTGAACGATCGGCAGCACCGAGCCCTTGTACGGCACGCGGCCTTCAATGCCTTCCGGCACCAGCTTGTCGACGTTGGCGGTGTTGTCTTCCTGGAAGTAGCGGTCGGCCGCGCCGTCCTTCATGGCGCCCACCGAACCCATACCGCGATAGCTCTTGTACGAGCGGCCCTGGTACAGGAACACTTCGCCCGGCGCCTCTTCGGTGCCGGCGAACATGCCGCCCATCATCACCGTGTGCGCGCCGGCCGCCAGTGCCTTGGCGATGTCGCCCGAGTAGCGCACGCCGCCGTCGGCCACCAGGGGCACACCGGTGTTCTTGAGCGCCTCGGCCACGTTGGACACAGCACTGATCTGAGGCACGCCCACGCCAGCGACGATCCGCGTCGTGCAGATCGAGCCCGGTCCGATGCCGACCTTGACGCCGTCCGCGCCATGGTCGACCAGTGCCTTCGCGGCTTCGGCCGTGGCGATGTTGCCGCCGATCACCTGCACCTGCGGGTATCTGTCCTTGATCCAGCGCACGCGGTTCAGCACGCCCTGGCTATGGCCGTGCGCGGTATCGACCACGATCACGTCCACGCCCGCCTTGACCAGCAGCTCGACGCGCAGGTCATTGTCCGGGCCCACGCCCACCGCCGCGCCGACGCGCAGCGAGCCGCGCTCGTCCTTGGAGGCCAGCGGGTGCTCGGTGGCCTTCTGGATGTCCTTGACGGTGATGAGACCGCGCAGTTCGAAATTGCCGTCGACCACCAGCACGCGCTCCAGGCGGTGCTTGTTCATCAGGCGCTTGGCCTCTTCCAGCGAGGCGCCTTCCTTGACGGTGACGAGCTTCTCGCCCGGCGTCATCTTGGCGCGCACCGGCGCGTCCAGCTCTTCTTCGAAGCGCAGGTCGCGGTTAGTGATGATGCCCACCACCTTGTTGCCTTCCAGCACCGGGAAGCCCGAGATGCCGTGCTGCGCCGACAGCGCCATCACGTCACGGACCTTCATGTCCGGGCCGATGGTGATCGGGTCGCGCAGCACGCCCGACTCGAAGCGTTTGACCTTGGCGACTTCACGCGCCTGCTCTTCCGGCTTCAGGTTCTTGTGGACGATGCCGATGCCGCCCTGCTGCGCCATGGCGATGGCCAGGCGCGCTTCCGTGACCGTATCCATGGCGGCGGACACGAGCGGAATGGCGAGTTCGATCAAGCGGGTGAGTTTGGTACGAAGCGACGTATCGCGGGGCAGGACGGCCGAGTAGGCCGGGACAAGCAGCACATCATCGAACGTGAGTGCTTTCTGGACAAGACGCATAGCAAATCCTCTAGGCGCAAAATCGGATTATACGGGAATCTCGCCACGTTTGGTTATGGCCATGCTATGCTTGATAAATTTTTCTTCGCACACCGGCGCATCCGTTGGCGGCGGCGTGACCTTCCGTCAACGAGTGTTCGAATGGGAATTGGCGTCCTGTGCGCCCTGCTGGCCGGCGCCATGTGGGGCATGGTCTTCATTGCACCACGTGCCCTGCCCGCGTTCTCGCCCTGGGAACTGGCACTGGGCCGCTACCTGGCCTACGGCGCCATCGCCGCGCTCGCAGCCTCCCCCATCCTCCCGCGCATCGCCCGCAAGATCACCCGCGCCGACTGCCTCGCGCTGGCGCGGCAGTCCTGCAGCGGCAATCTCGTCTATTACGTGCTGCTGGCCTTCGGCGTGCAACTGGCCGGCGTCGCCCCCGCCTCGCTGATCATCGGCGTGCTGCCCATCACCGTGACCGTGCTCGGCCGAGGCGACCACGGCGCGGTGCCGCTGTCGCGCCTGGCCTGGCCGCTACTAGTACCTCTGCACAGGGGTTATGACGGTTTGTCAGAGGTGGGTACAGGGTAGGCTTTGGCCAATTTTTTGCGAGCCGTTTCAGTAGAGAACATCCAGTTGATGCGAG
>CAKKOY010000200.1 GCA_919592095.1 Ralstonia syzygii subsp. syzygii
CCGGCAAGCAGGCATCGCTCGCAGCATTGAGCTGCTCGTTGACCACAACTGCTTGCCTGTCCTACAACCTACCCAAACTGTCATAACCTCTGTGCTGAGGTACTAGCATCACAGCTCCTTGGTCGTGAACAGCGATGGCCGCATGGCTGCGGCTCTTGCGGGGAAAGTGCGATCGTCCGGAAGCGCCGGAAATCAGGCGCTGACGGACTCGGGAACCGGCATCGGCACCGAAGCGTGTTCGTGCACCACCAGCCAGCGGCCGTCGATCTTGCGGAAGCACACGGTGGCGCGCGTCTGCGCATCGTGCTGCGTGCCATCGCGATACCGCGCGCGCAGCCGGTTCACGCTGAAGCAATAGGCCAGGTCGCCGCTGACCGCCAGGTGCAGGTCGACGAACTGGAAATCGGCCGGGCCTTCCAGGGCATCGAACCAGTCCTGCCAATTGCAGCGGTAGGGCTCGGCGCCCTTGACGAACAGCGGCGGCATCACATCGAACACCACCACATCCGGCGCGTAGTGGCGCATCACTGCGTTCACGTCCTTGGCGCGGACGGCCTCGGCCCATTCCTGGATCCGCGCGCGAAGCTGGGCCTCGTCGTCTGCCACGGTCTTCACATCCGCCATGTCCGCCTCCTGAAAAAAGCTTGGCAAAGCACATTGCCAGCGACTACGGTGTAATTGTGAACACTGTCAACAAACCATAGCAGAGAGAATCGACCGTGTCCACGTGGAGATGAGATGACCCTGGAGAATCCCCGTCCGCCCGTGCGGACCACCTACCGGCATGGCGACCTGCGCCGCGCCCTGCTCGATGCCGGCGTTGCCCTGGCACGGGCCGGCGGCCCCGATGCGATTGTGCTGCGTGAAGCCACGCGCCGCACCGGCGTGGTGCCGAACGCGGCCTACCGGCACTTTGCCGGACGCCATGACTTGCTGCAGGCGGTGCGCGCCGCTGCACTCGCGGCACTGGCGCGTGCGATGGAGACCGAACTGGCGCAGATCGACCCCGCCCT
Source organism: Ralstonia syzygii subsp. syzygii (assembly GCA_919592095.1). GTDB lineage: Bacteria > Pseudomonadota > Gammaproteobacteria > Burkholderiales > Burkholderiaceae > Ralstonia > Ralstonia syzygii. The sequence goes on from CAKKOY010000200.1 coordinate 1,014, forward strand.
GCCCGAAGCCGACCAGGCGCGTGCGGCGCTGCGCGCGATCGGCGTAGGCTACCTGCGTTTTGCGCAATGGGAGACCGGCCTGTTCCGCACCGCATTTGCCGTGCCCGACGAAGTCGAGCACGACGTGGACCCGGACAAGGCCGGCGACAGTGGACTCAACCCGTTCCAGCTGCTGGGCGCCGCGCTCGATCGCATGACGGCGGCCGGCGTCCTGCCCGCCGAGCGCCGCCCGGGGGCCGAATACCTGGCGTGGTCGGCCGTGCACGGCCTGGCGCTGCTGATCATCGACGGCCCCCTGCGCGGCCGGCCGCCGGAGCAGACCGGCGCCATCGCCCTGCGCGTGGTGGAGATGGTGGAGAACGGCCTATAGGTATAGGATCGGCGCCCCGCGCCTGACGCCATGCGCAACGCTTGGTTGGCGCGCGCAGCGTTCGATGAACGATGACGGCGTTCACTCGCGCGGCGCCTGTCCGGCGGCCGCGCATCCCTTCATGCAGCGGAGCGCTACGCCGACTTCATCGCCCCGGTCGTGCCCGGACTGCAGCGCCGCGGCATCGACACGACCGCGTATGCGCCCGGCCCGCTACGGCAGCAACGGTGCAGCAGCGGCGCGAGGCTGCCGGATACCCATCCCGGCGCACGCCACCGCCGCACGGCACGCCTCAGCCCAGCGCCGAGACGATCGCCTGAGCCAGCTCGTTCGCCTCGAACTTGGCCACGTACCCGTTGGCACCCACGCGACGCACATGGTCTTCGTTGGCCGAACCCGAGAGCGAGGAATGGATCACCACCGGAATCGACTGGAACGCCGGCTCGGACTTGATCTTTCGCGTGAGCGTGAAGCCGTCCATCTCGGGCATTTCCAGGTCGGTCAGCACCAGCGCGATCTTGTCGCGCACGGTCTTGCCCTCGCGCGCGGCATCGCGGGCGATGTTCTGCAGCGTGTCCCAGGCTTCCTGGCCGCTCTTGGTCATCACGAACGGCGCGCCCATCGCTTCCAGGCCGTTGGCGATCAGCGAGCGGGCCAGACCGGAATCGTCAGCCACCAGCAGCTTGGCGCCCGGCGGCAGCTTGATCGAGCGGTCACCGCTGTCGGGGGCCAGGTCGGCGCGGCGGGTCGGAAACACATCCACCAGGATCTGCTCGACGTCGATCACCTGCGCCAGGCGCGAGTTGTCGGCATCGCCGTCCAGGCGCGCGAGGCTGGTGATGTTGGAGCTGCCCACGCTCGCCTCGGCGGGAAAGATCTGGCTCCACTCCAGGCGCACGATCTCGTCCACCTCCTCCACCGCAAAGCCCTGCGTCGTGCGCGCATATTCGGTGATCAGCAGGATGTTGGCATTGCCATTCTTGCAGCCGATCACGCTGGCCAGGTCGATCACCGGGATGATCTGGCCCCGGACATTCACAGCCCCCAGGATGTCGGCACCGGAATCGGCCACGTGTGTCACGGGCGGCATGACCATGATCTCGCGCACCTTGAACACATTGATACCGAACAGCTCCCGCTGGCTGGAACGCTGCGATTCGCCCAGGCGGAACAGCAGCAGCTCGAAGCGGTTGTTGTTCGTCAGATTGGTCCGTTCATCAACTTCCTGCTGGGACATCGTCTTCCCCCGTTTGCACGTTATGTGGCGGTAAACGGCATGGCGGAGCGCAACTTGAAGCGGTTCGTGAATGTGCGCCAGGCGTCATCCAGGTAAGTGCCTCCCCGGTCGGCGCAACCAGAAAATGGCCTGGGCAGGCGTGGCGAACTCCGCCACCCTCAGCCGGCGCGCAACGCGCTGTGCCGGCGTCCCGTGTCGAGCGACAATCTCCTGACGCTTCACAGTCAGTCGAGCCACCCATTCCCCAATCCCAATGCGAGCGCGTGAAGGATGTTCGGAGTGGGCTTGCGGGCCGATAGACTTTGCTGTCACGCAGCCAACCGTTTGCGGACGTCTCCCAAGCTCAGAATTCGACGCCCACCTGCGCCATCACCGCCGGCCGCTCGGTGCGGAAGCCCGCCGGCTTGGACAGCGGCCAGCCGAACGACAGATCGTAATTGACCGCCGCGTAACGCCCCGACGCCACCCGGCCGCGCACCCCGATCACCGCACCGACCAACTGCTCACCGAGCAAGGACTCCGCGCTCGGGCCGTGCACCTTGCCCACGTCGATGCCGCCGTAGATGGCCTGTCCGGCCACGCGCCACGCCAGCTCATTGCGCCAGTACCAACCGTCCTCGGCTGCCAGCGTCAACTGGCCATCGAAACCACGCACCGTATAGCGGTTGCCGATCGTGAAGTAGTCGCTCGGCAGCACGCGCGTGCGGGCATGCTGGATGGCCCAGTTGCTGCTGAACTCGAAGACTTGACTGGCGACCTTGAAGGGCCAGTACAGGCTCGCATTCGCGGTTTCGATCTGCGAGCGGCCGCCATAGGTGGGATCGCCCACCACCACACCCGGCACGTTCGAATGGTCAGGCAGCGTTTCGCGCCACGCGATCCCGCCATCGAGCGCCACGGGGCCGAGGTAGTGCCGGTGCGACATCGACGCCTCATAGCCCACCACATCGCGACGCTGCACCTCGATCTCCGTGTCGTCCAGGTAGTTGCGGTTGATCTTGCGGAAGACCTTGAACTGCGCGCCGGTGCGGGACGTGGCATCGCGATGCAGCACCCCGCTGATCCCCAGGTTCACCTCGGAGCTCTGGCCGCTGTAGACGATCGGATCTTCGAACCCGGCCACCGTCTGGCGATAGCGCGACCGGTTGGCCCCCACGAACACCGTCGCATAGCCGACCGGCACGCTCCAGTTGATGCTGTACGAACGTGTGCCCTGCGTGGCCGCGCCACGGTCCGTATTGGACGACACGGAAATCGCCAGTTGGTCATACAGATGCAGCGGCGAATCGATGACCAGCGAACCGCTCATCTGGTACTTACCGGTGTTCTTCATGCCGGTGTTGTCCGCCGACAGCGTGGCGTGCCAGCGCTTCTCGGTGCCGAGCTTGAGCACGATGTCCGATTCGCCGACATGCGCGCCGGGCACGATATCGAAACTCGCCTCCGACTGGCCCGGCAGGCGGCGGACGGTTTCCAGCGCCTGGTCCAGATCGCGCTGGTTGAGCAGGTCGCCCGGCCCGGCCAGCAGCGCCATGCGTGCCCAGCCTATGTTGTCATCCGACGCATTGCGCACGGCGCCGATGCGTCCGGGCAACACCTTGAGCCGCAGCGTGCCGGCGGCCAGGTTCTGCTGCGGGATCAGCACGCGCGAGGTGACATAGCCGTGCTCGATCAACGCGTTGTTGACCTGAAGCTCGATCGCCTCCAGCCCCTGCTTGCCCACGCACTGGCCGTTCACGGGCTGGAGCAGGTAGGGCAGCCAGTTGAAGACCTTGTCTTCCAGCACGATGCCCTGGATGGGGAAGCACGGTGTCTCCTTGGGCAAGGCGGATAGTGTGATCGGCTGGGCGGGGGCCGGCGCTGTGAAGACGTCCGGGCGGGCGTTGGCGCGGTCGCGGGCTTGGTCGAGTTGTTGCTCTTGCAGGCGTTAGACTTCCGGTCCAGGGCTGATTTGTGGTGGAGTGACCTGGGCGATAGCGAGCGAACTCGCCGCGCCGGCCCAAAGGGCAGCGGCGCGTGAAACAGCAGACAGCATGATGAAGAAGTTGTGGCGGGCGAGCCTCAGTTACTGAGGTTGGCGAGGGCTGAGTATAGAAAAGTCAAGTGTATTAGCAGGGACTCGATCTGACAGGTGATCGGGCCGATTGAGAATTGCTCCCGATTCAGTGAGGGATGAGCTTGTCCTTGGCGAGTTCGAGCGAGTCGAGGAAGGTGCGCATGGGCGT
>CAKKOY010000201.1 GCA_919592095.1 Ralstonia syzygii subsp. syzygii
CAACCCTTCCAGCTCTCTCTCCCAGCCCCTCACCGTTCCTTGCATCGGACCATGATCGTCTCATCTCACATGGACAACATCTTAGGCGATAGGTACGGCTGTAGTACTAGGTGCTCAGACGACCTTGGAGTAGCGCGGGACGCCGGCGGCGGGCTGATCCTGCGCGTGGACCGCGCGCAGGTGCGCATCGAACACCATGGCGATGCGCCGCACCAGCAGCCGCCCCTGCGGCGTGATGACGATGCGCTCGTCGCCCACCTTCACCAGCCCGGCGTCTTCGAGCGGCGCCAGTGCGGTCAGCTCATCGGCAAAGGTCTGCCGGAAGTCCAGCCCGTGGCGCACGCCGAATGCGCGCATGTCCAGTTCGAAGCCGCACATCAGTTCGCCGATCAGCGCGCGGCGCACGTGGTCGTCCGGCGTCAGGGCCAGGCCGCGCAGCACCGGCAGCTCGCCCGCGTCGATGCGCGCGTAGTAGGTGTCGAGTTCCTTCTCGTTCTGCGCATAGACATCGCCGACACGGCTGATGCCGGACACGCCGAAGGCCAGCAGATCGCAATCGGCGTGCGTGGAGTAGCCCTGGAAGTTGCGCTGCAGCCGCCCTTCGCGCTGCGCGATGGCGAGTGCGTCGTCGGGCCGCGCGAAGTGGTCCATGCCGATGTAGACGTAGCCGGCGGCCACCAGCCGCTCCACCGTCATCGCCAGCAGGTCGAGCTTCTCGTCGGCGCTCGGCAGCGCGAGCATGTCGATGCGGCGCTGCGGCTTGAACAGGTGCGGCAGGTGCGCGTAGCTGTAGACGGACAGGCGCTCCGGCGCCATCTCCAGCACCCGGTCCAGTGTGGCGTTGAAGGTTGCGGTGTGCTGATGCGGCAGGCCATAGATCAGATCGAAGCTGATCGACTGGAAGCCGAGCCGACGCGCGGAATCGACCACGCGGCGCGTCTGTTCCACGCTCTGGATGCGGTGGATGGCGCGCTGCACGTCGGCGTCGAAATCCTGGATGCCGAGGCTCGCGCGATTGAAGCCCAGGCCGGCCAGCACCTCCAGCGTGGCGTCGCTGGCATGGCGCGGGTCGAGTTCGACGGAGATTTCCGCATCGGCCGTCAGGGTGAAGTGCTCGCGCGTGGCGGCCATCACGTCGCGCATCTCGTCGTGCGACAGGAAGGTGGGCGTGCCGCCGTCCCAGTGCAGTTGGGTCGCCTGGCGCAGCGGACCGATGTGCCGGGCGATCATCGCCATCTCGCGCGCTGCGGGCGTGGTCCTTGGTGACGACCTTGTTGCAGCCGCAGTATTAGCAGAGGTTGGCGCAGAACGGCAGGTGCACGTACAGCGACAGCGGCGCATGCAGCGCGGGCGCGATGGCGGCGCGGCGGTGCAGCGCGTCCAGGTACGCATCGGTGCCGAAGCCCGTGTGGAAGCGGTCCGCCGTCGGGTACGACGTGTAGCGCGGGCCGTGCGTGTCGAAGCGTTGCGCCAGCGCGCGCACCTGCGGCGCGGACCAGCGGAACGGCGCATCATTGGCGGCCGCGGCATCGGCGGCCGGCTGGGCAAAGGGGAACATGGGCGTGGGGTGCGAAGGGGATGGCCCATCGTAAATCCGGGGTCCGCACGTCGCGTTGACATGCGTCAACGTCGGTCGATGCGCCATCCGGTGCCGTCGAACACGCCGCTCTCTCCATCGGTGGAAGCGCGGCTTCACGGCGATGTCACGAACGCGGCCCTACTATCGCCGATCGGCGCAAGCCCGCCCGCGCGGCGGCCCACACAAGAACAACCGGCGCCATCGGACCATCCTTGGGGGAAACGAGATGTGGAAGACATGGGTACGCGGCTGCCTGCGCACATTGCACTGGGCAGCCGCCATGGTGGCGTTGACGGCACATGCGCAAAGCGGCCCGCCGCTGGTGGTCGGCCAGTTGAGCGAGCGCGGCGGGGCGCAGGCGGACTTCGCGCGCGATTTCATGGCCGGCGCCAAGGTGGCTTTCGATGCCGCCAACCAGGCGGGTGGCATCCGCGGCCGGCGCATCACGCTGGTCCGCCGCGAAATCGACGTGGCCGAGGCCGTCCCGCAGGCCGTCGAGCTGATCGAGCGTGACCGCGTGGAAGTGCTGTTCGGTGTCAGCGAGCGGCTGCTGCCCGCGCTGGCGGCGGCAGCCGAGATCGCGCGGCGCGATGTGCCGCTGCTGGCGCCGCTGTCGGGCGCCACCTCCACCGCCGACAATGTCTGGTTCATCCGGCCCGACTACGACAGCGAGATCGTCGCTGCGCACAACCGGCTGCGCCAGTTCGGCATGCGGCGCATCGCGCTGGTGACCGCCGCGGGCTTCGATCCGCAACTCGGTGCCCGCCTGCACAACACCCTGGCCAAGGGGGACGGCGCCGAAACGCTCGACCTCTACACGCTGACGGGCGACCCCGGCGACCTGGCCGCCCGCATCGCGCCGACCCAGCCCACCGCGGTCATCGTCGCCGGCGACACGCTCGCCTACGCCAGCGTGGGCCGCGCCCTGGCTCAGCACGGGTGGTACGGGTTCCTGGTCGGGCTGTCGTCGGTCAATCCGCAGGTGGCACGCGAAATCCTGGGCAGCGGCTACAGCGGCGGAATGCTGCTCGCGCAGACCGTGCCCAACCCGGCCGGCGGCGGCCTGAAGGTCACGCGCGAGCACATCGCACGGATGAAGCAGTTCCTGGACGAACCGCCCTCCACCGCCACGCTGTCGGGCTACATCGCGGCCAGCTTCCTGATTCAGGCGATGAGCGCCACGGGCGGCAATGCAAGCGGCCCGGAACTGCGACGGGCGTTGCAGACGCGTGTCGACCTCGGCGGGTTTACGCTGGACTTCACGCGGGGGAATCGGGGGAGCGCGTTCGTGGACTTGAACTACATCCAGGGCGCGTCCAACTGAACACCGGAGCGCGCCGGGGCCTATTGCAATACCGCACCCGGCGCGACAGACGCGCCCGGGATGCCCAGCGCGGCGCAGGTCGATGCGTCGAGATCGATCCAGCACGCGACGATCGGCCTGCCGCCGATGCATCGTACCGGGCCGGCATGATGGGCACGCACACCGATGCGGCGGAACAGCCGGACCATGCTGACGAAGGTCACGCCGATCAATTGCCGCGCCCCGCGCTGCGCCGCGCATTGCACGACGGAAGCGAGCATCGGCCGCACGGCCCAGTCCGGACGTCCGCCCCGCGCGCGGGGCGCGCCGGAACGCGCCGCGAAACGCGAGAGCTCCCACACACCCGGCGACTCCGGGGCCGGCATGCCCTTCATCAGCAACGGCGCAAACACGTCCTTCAGCGGATAGGGCCGCGTGGTCGGCAACAGGCGCGCGCAACCGCAGATGGTCCCGTTCGCATCGCGGGCGACGACATAGACCGTGTCGTCGCGGTCATATTGGTCACGCTCGAACATGCCATCGGCCATGGGCAACTGCCAGCCGAGCTGCCCGACGAAGATCTGGTGCCGATAGTGCGCAAGCGCCGCATCGACACCTTCGGGCAGCCGCCCATCGCCATGAACAAATGTCCGCATTGTCCCCTCTTCTTTTTTTTTCGGAGCGGATTACAACGCACCGGCCCGGGGGCCGATAACTGTCAGGATTGACAGGGTGCGATGCCCACCCCGCGGGACGGTCGCGCAGTCCCGGATCGCATCGTGCAGCGAATTTGAAGGACCCGTCGACATTGCTTATAACGGCTGTAGCTCAGCGTCTTGCACGACCGTTCGCACGCCCGGCGCTCATGGTCACAAGAAAAAAAGCGGAGCTTGCCGCGCGCCGGGAACACGACGCTTGGTGGCCGGTTCAGTCGCCATCGAAGCATCATCAGGATGTCCTCCCCCGATCGATACGGAGCGATGCCGAAGCGCGGCACGGTTCGGGCACGGGCTGTTCACAGTTGCATGCGGGGGATCCCATGGAACCATGTTTCCAGGACGCGTATCACGCGTTCCGTACAGCGCAGGACGAGCGCCAGCTCTTTAGGGAAATCACGTCGGTCGCCCGGCAACTCGGCTTTGACTACTGCTGCTACGGTGTCCGCATGCCCTTGCCGGTCTCCAAGCCCGCCGTCGCCATCTTCGATACGTATCCGGCGGGCTGGATGCAGCACTACCAGGCCAGCGGTTTCCTGGAAATCGATCCGACCGTGCGCGCCGGCGCGAGCAGCAGCGATCTGATCATATGGCCCGTGTCCATCCGCGACGAAGCCATGCGGCTGTGGTCGGACGCGCGCGATTTCGGCTTGAACATCGGCGTCGCGCGCTCGAGCTGGACGGCGCGTGGCGCGTTCGGCCTGCTGACGCTGGCCCGCCACGCCGATCCGCTCACGGCGGCCGAGCTCGACCGGCTGTCGGCCACCACCAACTGGCTGGCCAACCTGGCGCATACGCTGATGAGCCCGTTCCTGATGCCCAAGCTGGTGCCCGAATCCAATGCGGTGCTGACCGCGCGCGAGCGCGAAGTGCTGTGCTGGACAGGCGAAGGCAAGACCGCCTACGAGATCGGACAGATCCTCCGCATCTCCGAGCGCACGGTCAATTTCCACGTCAACAACGTGCTGCTGACGCTGGCGGCCACCAACAAGGTACAGGCGGTCGTCAAAGCGATCGTCATCGGATTGATCTAGTACCTCTGCACAGGGGTTATGACGGTTTGTCAGAGGTGGTTACAGGGTAGGCTTTGGCCAATTTTTTGCGGGCCGTTTCAGTAGAGAACATCCAGTTGATGCGAGC